>CAYPGE010000430.1:0-7655 GCA_964409865.1 uncultured Pirellulaceae bacterium | reverse complement strand
CCTTCTTCGTCTGGAGCGGGATAACCACGAGTCCGGCAACGTGTACATCCCTTGGCAAGTAGAAGGGCACGGCGAGTTGTTGCTGTGTACGGCCACCCTGATGGAACGGGATCGCCCCTACCACCTGCCGGTCGAATTGGCCCGCGGATCAGTAAATCGCCTGCGGTCGAAGGCGGAAGCGTGGAAGTTGGCCGGCTTGCGCGTGTCCGAGACGCTGGCGGCCGAAATCCAAGCGGCGTCCCGGACATTCATCCAAGCCGCCACCGCGCAACACGACGACCTCGCAGCGGCCACAGCAGCGGAAGACGCTATTCGGCAAAGTCTGGACGCGATGGACCGGTTGGGAAGCGAGTATGCTCAGCAGGCACTTCAGTACCGCCACGAGGCCGCGGGCCCCTTGCCCACGCTACTGGCCGGAAGCTTGGGCCGCGAGATGATGCCTGCCAACACGGAGCCCATGTTTCGAGCCGCTTTCAACGCAGTCGTCGTGCCCTGCTCGTGGCGCGAGGTGCAGCCCGAGCCCGACCGCTGGGAGTGGGGGCAGTGCGACAAACAGGTGCAATGGTGCTACCGGCATGGACTGAAGGTCATCGGAGGCCCTCTGCTGCCGCTTGACCGCGCACGATTGCCGGAATGGGTGACCGCTGCCAATTCGGATCTTGCCGGCTTGGCCAAGACGATTCGCAAGTTCGTCGAAGCTGCTGTCGAACGGTACCGCAACCAGGTGCATTTGTGGCATATTGTCTCCGAGACGGCTGCCGATCCCTGGCTGGCCGATGACCAGAAACTCCGGCTTTCCGCCATGGTGATCGAAGCAGCCCGCCGCCGCGATCCGCGCACGCCGGTCTTCCTGAGCGTCGACCAGCCATGGGGCGAGCCATTGGCCTTTCAACGAGCGCAACTTCCTCCCCTGCAGTTCGTCGATTTTCTGCTGCGAGCCGACGTTGAAATCGCGGGAATCGGACTGGAAATCAACTATGGTTACTGGCCCACAGGATCATTGCCGCGAGACGTGCTGGAGGTCACGGAACACGTGGACTTGTGGGCCATGCTCGGTCTGCCGCTGATCCTCATGTTCACGATTCCCAGCAGCTTGGAAGCGGACCACTTGGCGAGCGATGGCAGCGTCGTTCCTTCGTCGGCGTTTCCGCAGGGACTCTCGCCGCAAGACCAAAAGAAAATGGTGGACCGGTTCTTTCCAGCCCTGCTCGCCAAGCAACCGGTCCAAGCTTTGGTCTGGAACGAAGTCTTTGATTCACTTCCGCACCGTTACGCACACGGCGGACTGTTCAACGCCCAGGCCCTGCCCAAACCGGCCCTCAGTTCCCTGCTGGCCCTGAGACGCGAGCATTTGACCTGATCCCCGTTTCGTGGAGTAGCGAAGCAGCCCGGCTTCTGAGTGCCGTCGCAGCCGGAAGATTCCGCAAAATCATCGCAGATTGGGTACTTGAACCGGACGTTACCGGTCCCGCTGACTTTTTCGGTCAGGAGTTTCCCGCAGATTGGCGATGATATGTCCAGGCACGGAAGACAGGATGTCTTTCCTGCCAAAGTCGTGGTCTGGCAATGGTCTGTGGGAAGCCGTGCCAGTCCGATCGGCTGCGTGATTGAGATGGTTCGAGATGGTGTGGTCTGGACGGGATTCTGTCAGCGTGGTGGTGCTTCCCACGCGACCTTCTGGGCGGTCAGACAGTATTCCGACGGCACCAGTCCAAGCCTTCCAAACTGTCGCGTTCGGTAGCCCGTGACGTCTGCACGTCAGGCCCCATTTGCCTGCGGTTCGCGTTGCCTGCGCTCCAATCCCCGTTCGATTACAACAAAATGGCCGGCAACCGGTTGATGCAACGGTTGTCGGCCATTTTTTTCGCGCGTGCCCCGCACGCTATGGAAACGAACCCGAGCGCCTACTTCTTGGCCTCGTCCTTCGGTTTTTCCGCGATCAGAGCGTCGCTGGTCAGCAGCAGCGTCGCCACGCTGGCGGCATTCTCCAGGCCCGTGCGAACGACCTTCACAGGGTCGATCACGCCCGCCTCGACCAAGTCCTCGTACACGTCCGTAGCCGCGTTGTAGCCAAAGTTGCCCTTGCCTTCCACGACCTTCTCGCAGACCAACGATCCGTCCTTGCCTGCGTTCTCGGCGATCCAGGTCAGCGGCGAACGGCAGGCACGAAGCACGATCTGGTATCCGGTCTGTTCGTCCTGATTCAGCCCCTGAGGCTTGCATGCGGCAGCCGCTCGGATCAACGCCACGCCGCCGCCGGGACCAATGCCTTCCTGGACGGCCGCCCGCGTCGCGTTTAACGCGTCCTCGAACCGCAGTTTTTTCTCTTTGACTTCGGACTCGGTTGCGCCACCGACGGAGATCTTCCCGACGCCGCCCGCGAGTTTCGCCTTGCGCTCCTGCAATTTCTCGCGATCGTAGTCGCTGGTCGATTTTTCGTGCTCCTGCTCGATCTGCGCGATTCGAGCCTTGATCTCCGCCGTCTTGCCGGCACCCTGCACGATGGTCGTGTTGTCCTTGTCGATGATCACGCGCTTGGCGCGCCCCAACATCTCCAGTCCGAGGTTCTCCAGCTTGATGCCGAGGTTTTCAAACAGCGCCTTGCCGCCCGTCAGTATGGCGATGTCCTCCAGCATGGCCTTGCGGCGATCGCCATAGGCCGGAGCCTTGACGGCACAGCACTTGAACGTGCCGCGCAGCCGGTTCACCACCAGCGTTGCCAGCGCCTCGCCTTCGACCTCCTCCGCCACGATCAGCAAAGGCTTGCCGGATTTCGCCACTTTCTCCAGCAACGGCACCAACTCGCGGATGTTCGAGAGCTTCTTTTCGTGGATCAAGATGTAGGCGTCTTCCAGAACGCACTCCATCACATCCGGGTTGGTGACAAAGTACGGGGACAGGTAACCGCGATCGAACTGCATGCCTTCCACCCACTCGACCTCGGTCTGCATGCTCTTGCCTTCTTCGATCGTCACCACGCCGTCCTTCCCCACCCGGTCCATGGCCTCCGCAACGAGTTCGCCGATTTGAGCATCATTGTTGCCCGCGATGGTGGCCACCTGGGTCATCTCCTTGCGGCCCTTGACTTTGATGCTTTTCGACTTGAGGTGGGCCGTGACATCGTCGACGGCCTTCTCGATGCCGTTTTTCAAATAAACCGGATTGACGCCTGCGACGACCGCACGGAGCCCCTCGGCAAAAATGGCTTCCGCCAGAACCGTGGCGGTCGTCGTGCCGTCGCCAGCCACGTCGTTTGTTTTCGACGCGACTTCACGGACCATGCGTGCGCCCATGTTCTCGTACGCGTCTTCCAGCTCGATCTCCTTGGCCACCGTGACGCCGTCCCGGGTTACCAGCGGAGCACCGAAGCTCTTGTGCAGAATCACGTTATGGCCCGCGGGTCCCAGCGTGGAACGGACGGTCTTCGTAAGCTTGGCCACGCCCCGCTTTATCGCTTCTCGGGCCTCTTGATCGTATGCAATCATCTTCGCCATGGTTTACTTCTCCCAAAAAACCGGGGTCTCTATCGCCGGGGTTCAAACCCGCTGTCGGCTTGCACGCAAGGCAGGGACTACTGGTGGGATTGGCAGTCGCCTGCCAAAATGGCACGACGAACCGCCATCCTGTCCCCAACAACGCAAGCGTTATGCCAATTGTCATCCCGCGACTTTGCGCCTCGGGCATCTTCAAGCAGCTGACTGCGGAATTAGGCCGAAAAATGGCTGTGCCATCAAGCCGTTTGGCTTGTTTCGCCAATTCACGGCTATAATTCCACGAGCTGAGTTTGTTCAGCACTTGATTGGACTTGTATGCCCCGCTATCCACTAGTGTTAATCGGTCTTCTTTTGACGCTGCACGGCGCACAGACCCTGCTGGCTGCGGACGACAATCTGGCGGAGAAAGATCCCCTGCGGGCCGCCCTGCGAATCGCCTACGATGGCCAGAATCGCATTGAGGATAGCATTCGAGATTACACCTGTACATTGACTCGGCGGGAACGAGTCGACGGGCGACTGCTCGGATATGAGACCATGTTCGTCAAGGTCCGTCATCGTCGGAAGGAGGACGGACGGGTCGTTCAGCCGTTCAGCGTTTACGTACGGTTCCTGAGCCCGGATCGCGTCAAGGGCCGGGAAGTGATTTACGTCGACGGGCGAAACGATGGCAAGCTCATCGTGCGAAACGGGGGAATTCGCTTTGCGCATATTACCACTTCGCTGTTTCCCGACAGTCCCGCCGCGATGCAGCAAAGCCGCTATCCGGTCACCGAGATCGGCGTGCTGAATCTGACGCAGCGGTTGATCGCCAACGGCGAAAAAGAACTGCAGGACAGGAACTACGAGGCCAAGCTCGTGCAGGGCGCCAAGATCAACGGCCGGTCGTGTACGGTCGTGCAGATGATGCACAAAGTCCGCGGGGAGGGCCTGGCCTACAAGACGGCGCGGATTCTGATTGACGACGAGCTGCTCCTGCCCGTCCATTATTCTGCCTACGATTGGCCCGACCAAGAAGGCGGTAAACCGGTGCTCATCGAGGAGTACACCTATACGGATCTGAAGCTCAACGTGGGGCTGACGGACTGGGATTTCGACCACCACAACGAGAGCTATCAGTTCCTGAAGACCTACTCGCCATAGCTCAGGCCGATTGACGCGCGGCAGTCCCCCGCGGATACTCTCAACTGCTCAGATCGCGGCTCGGAGCCGCGGACTTTCGGGCAAATCCATTCTTGGCGTTCGTTTGAGAACAAGTTCCACCATCGCAGCCAGGCTCCACCTACCATGAGCACCAACCACGCCGCAACGACCGCAGAAAAGCAAAGCATGTTCGTCACGGGGGACGGCAGGAACTTGATGTTCACGTTCATCCTGGTCAGTTCGTTGTTCCTGCTCTGGGGATTGTGCAACGGCATGATCGACGTGATGGACAAGCACTTTCAGGACGAGTTGGGACTGACCAAGTCACAGTCGGCCTGGGTTCAGTTCGCGCACTACCTGGGGTACTTCCTGATGGCCATCCCGGCCGGTTGGCTGGCGATCAAGCTGGGTTACAAGGGCGGGATTATCGTGGGCCTTTTGATGGTCGCGGCGGGCGGATTCTGGTTTCTGCCGGCCACGCAAATCAACGCCCTGGCCCAGGCCGGCCGCGTGTCGGCGACGACCGCGTTTGTTGCCTACCTCACGGGGGTCTGTGCCATCGCCGCCGGCCTCACGTTCCTGGAGACCATCGCAAATCCCTACACCACGGTACTGGGGCCACAACGCTACGCGGCCACGCGCATCAATCTGGCGCAGTCCTGCAACGGAGTTGGCTGGATTATGGGACCCATCATTGGGGGCGTCTTCTTTTACTCGACCGACGCCGCGGGAAGAAGCACGGGCAGTGAAACTCTGTATATTCCCTACGTCATCGTCGCCGTCGTCGTGTTGCTGCTGGCGATCGTCTTCTGGAAGGCTTACATTCCCGACATCAAGACCGAGGATGACTACCACCTCGATGACGCGACGCCCAACGTTTCCCACTCCATCTGGACGCATCCGCACTTTGTGCTGGCCGTCGTGGCCCAGTTCTTGTATGTGGCGGCCCAGGCCGGCATTTTTAGCTTCCTGATCAACTACATGACCGAGGAAATGCCGCCCATTCCCGGCTCGTGGCAGTCGGAAACGACGAAGAATTGGATCGAGATCAGGACGAAGTTGGTCAAAGACGACGTCAAGGATCTTCCCGCCTTGGTAGAGAAACTGACTCAGAAACCCGACGCGGTGTCGGCATTCCTGGCCGAGAATCTGTCCGCCAGCACCAAGAAACTGATGGCGGAATACGATGGGGCGGCAGACGGTGCTGCGCACTTTCGAGTCGCTCTGGCCCAAGACTTGAACGGGATCGTCCACAAGGAGTCCCTGTACGAGCAGGAACGTTTTGGCGGCGTGGCCCTCGGAGCGACCACCCGGCAACTGCTGGAACAGGAAACACCGGAAAGGGACACGGCCCGCCTCAACCGCCTGCTGCTGCGGGACGCTTACCCCAGCGAAATCGGCTTCCGAGACGGAATCCTGGGCGTCAGCGACCAGGGTGCCTCGAATCTCGCGTCCCTCGGTTTCATCTGTTTCCTGATCGGGCGATTCACGGGGGCGGGCCTGCTCAAGAAGTTCTCGGCCCACAAAACTCTGGGACTGTACGGCTTGCTGAACGTGATCGTCTGTTTCTTGGTTTTCCTGAAGTTGGGCTGGCTTTCGGTGCTGTGCGTCTTCCTGAGTTACTTCTTCATGTCGATTATGTTCCCAACGATCTTCGCCTTGGGGATTTTCGGCCTTGGCGTGCGGGCCAAGAAAGCATCCTCCTATATCGTCATGGCCATCATGGGCGGCGCCGTCTTGCCGAAACTGATGGGTCACGTCGCGGACCTGTACGACATGTCCCGCGGTTTCATCGTGCCGATGGCGTGCTTTGTCTTCATCGCCTTCTACGGATTCCTGTGGCCCAAGTTCAGCAAGGCTGACTCGCTGCACTCCGTCCACACGGCGGGCGGTCACTAGCCATCTTATGAGCCTCGAGGTGCAACCCGCCCAACGGACGAGGGAACGGTTGGAGGCCATCGACGCCAAACCGGTGAAGCGGGCGAGAAGGTGGAGACGAACGGGCTCGAACCGTCAACCCCCGGCTTGCAAAGCATGTAGACATCCCGTGTTTTACCGCATCTCCTCTTTACTTTGCACGGAATCTGCACATAATCCGTCTCATGGCGCGCACATCCAAAGTCTGGTTCCGCAAAGCCAACAGCACGTACTATACGACCATCAACGGTCAACAGATTCCGCTTTCAACCAACAAGCGGGAAGCGCACGAGAAGTTCAAGGAACTCACCAAGGGGAACATCCAGAAGATAAAACAGGATACCGTCGTCGCCATCCTCGATCAGTTCCTTGCATGGAACGATGCGAACCGAAAGCCACGGACGCAGGAAATCTATCTCCGCTTCCTCCAGCCGTTCGCCAAGTCCATCGGGACGCTCCGCGTGCAGGAAATCAAAACACACCACGTCCAGCAGTTCATCGACACGCTGAACGGCGGGGACACCGTGAAGAACATGGGGTGGCGCGCGCTCAACCGCGCATTCAACTGGGCGATCCGGCAGGAACTCCTGGACAGGAACCCCGTGACCAACGCGGAAAAACCCGCCTCCAAAGTGCGGGAAGATTACGTCACGGAAGCCGAGTACAAGATCGTCCTGGACAACACCAAGGATCAGGAGTTCCGCGATCTGCTGACCATTGCCTGGCAGTGCGGGGCCCGGCCGCAGGAACTCTTCACCGTGGAATCGCACAATGTCGAACTGGAAAAGTCGCGATGGCATTTCCAGCACGGAAAGAAAGGAATTCGTAGGTTCGTCTATCTCACGGAGGAAGCCGAGGCGATCACAAGGCGGCTCATGGAGAAGTACCCGACTGGACAGCTTCTCCGAAACACCCGCGGCCAGCCGTGGGACAGGCACGCCGTCAAGTGCCGCTTCGAGCGGCTCAAAGGGAAGGTCGGCCGGCAGTTGTCGCTGTACCTGTTCCGGCATTCCCAGATCACCCGCCAGCTTGCGGAAGGCATGGATTCGCATTTCGTTGCAGCCCTGTCCGGCCACCGCGACAGCCGGATGATCGACCAGG
>CAYPGE010000429.1:0-7715 GCA_964409865.1 uncultured Pirellulaceae bacterium | reverse complement strand
TATTGGACGTGCCGTCGATGACGTCGCGCAGATTGCTGGCGTACTGCCACATCACCCCCTGCTGGCACTCGCCGCCGAACGCCTCCGTCGTATTGACACACTTGTAAGCTTGGCCCGTTGCGGAGTTGGTGCCCCAGGGCCCCAAGATACCGTAGTAGTGGACGGTCCAAAGGAGCGACGACGAGCCCGCCGGCCAGACTTCGGCGGTAGCCTTCGTCTTGGGCTCGGTGCTGCTAGGGCAGATGTAGGTCCCAATGCGATTGCTGGCAGCCTCCAGCTTAGAGGCATCGTTCCACGAACTGGCGTTATTGTTGATGCGATCCGCCAGCGCCTGCTGCTCGATCTGCGGGAGAATCGAGTTGGTCCACCCCATTTGATTGGCGATATAGCCGGGCAACGGAAATTGCTTCCATATGTCGTGATAGGTTTGCATCGCCAGCCCCAACTGTTTCAGGTTGCTGGCACACTCGGTTCGGCGTGCCGCTTCACGCGCGGACTGAATGGCCGGCAGCAACAGGGCCACCAGGACGCCAATAATGGCAATGACGACAAGCAACTCGACCAGCGTAAAGCCTTTACGGGCCATGACCGCTCCCCCGCTGACAGAATAGACAAAATAACGAAACAATCTGCTCAGCAGATAATTAGACCCGAGGCAATCCACCTTGTCCAGAACGAATACCCTCAACTCTTGCGGGTTTTCGTCACAGCCAAATTCCCCAAATCACCACCCCCGGATACTCTCCACAAAGAGGACGGACGAAACGCTTTGGATCTGGCATCCGCGATGCCGAGTCAGAATGATCCGGAATTCTGGTCACGGCAAAGTGAGGGCTGCAGGATAAAGAGGAGGTGAATGCTCGCTGGGGGCTTCCCGACATCTGGCCTTAAACGTACAATGTGGGCATTGGTGGGGGAGTGGGCATCTGTACGGGCCAATTCTGGGCCTTAGCTCTGGTCAGCCGCCTCGACGTATTTCGAGTCTTCTCTTGGTTTCCTATTCTCGTGGGGGGGAGGTATGTGCATTCAGAAACGACGCGGTTTCACGCTGGTCGAGTTGTTGGTGGTGATCGCCATCATCGGGATTCTGGTGGCGCTGCTGTTGCCGGCCATCCAGGCGGCACGCGAGGCCGCACGGCGGACGCAGTGTACGAACAACCTCAAGCAAGCGGCCCTGGCCGTCCAGAACTATCACGACACCTACAAGGTCTTTCCCCCCGGAGGTTTTTCCGGCGGCAACCGAATGAGCTGGCATGTGATGGTCCTGCCGTTCATCGAACAGTCCACGCTGTATGATCAGTTCAACTTCAACGCGACGTCCTATACGGCCGCTGCGAATCTCACGGTGGCCTTGGAAGGTGTGGAGGCATTCTTCTGTCCGAGCGGGATCCTCGCGACCCGGAAGACCACGAACACCGGCGAGTATGGCGTTCCCATCGGCGGCACGACTGCGGTGGCAACTTACTCGACGCATTACTACGGGATTCTCGGTCCCAAGGGCACCAACCCCATGACGAACGCCGCCTACCCGATGTACACGGGCAGCCCGGGCCACGGCGACTACGCCACAAGTGGAGTCCTGATCCGGCAGACCTCGCTGGGAATGCGGGACGTGCTGGACGGAACTTCCAATACGTTGCTCATGGGCGAAATCTCCTGGGCCAAAGCGAACACGTATCGGGTCTGGATTCGCGGTTGCGACGGGTCGGCATCCGCGCCCTCGAAGAACGTGACGTATCCCATTAAGGTTCAGCCGTACACCGCCAATAATTTCAACGATGTCAGTTTTGGCAGCGAGCATCCGGGCGGCGCCCAGTTCGCCATGTGTGACGGAGCTGTCAAGTTTGTGAGCGAGAACATCGACATGGTGGTGTACCGGGCCGCGGCCAGTCGCGACGCTGGCGAGCCGCAGGAGATCGAATGATTCGTCCAGAAAGGGTGTGACATGCGGTGTCCGAGAAAGTCCGTTGGCGTTTCTTGCCTGGTGGCGATTTCTGTTGTCGGATTGCTTCTCTGCTGCTCCGGTTGCGGTGGCGGCGGAGACGGCCCGGAGCGATTCGACGTTTCAGGCAAGGTCACCTTCGATGGTAACGCGGTGCCTGCGGGTCAGATCGTGTTCGAGCCCGACGCGGAGGCGGGCAATTCGGGCCCGGCCGGACACGCTACGATCTCCGAGGGCACGTTTAACACCGCGAAGGATGGCCGGGGCACCGTCGGCGGTCCGCACATCGTGCGGATCACCGGCCTGAGCGGCCCCGCCGATTCGGCCGGCATCAAGCCGCTGTTTCGCGAGTACCAGACCAAGGCGGACTTGGAGAAGAAGGCATCCACTGCGAGCTTTGACGTCCCGGCCTCCGCCGCCGAAGGCATGGTCATCAGCAACGAACCGCCGCCGTAGGGTTCCGCTGAGGGAATCCTGACGCAGCACGCCCGGCTCTTCCAAGACAGCCGGGCTTTCAACACGGCAGACCGCCCAAGCATTGCCGAGCGGGTGCTGACCGACGGATTCCCGATGTGCTGTCTTCGCCGGAATCAGGGGCCGACGCCAGCCGGAATGGCGGCCCCACCCGGAGCGGCGGCCCCCGCCTGAACGGGGACGTCGAAGTCCTTCGTCGTAGATTCCTTGGGGAACTCGACGTTGGTTTGGTACGGTGGAAACAGCCCTGTGCCGACGCTCGAATCGCCGACCGGAACGCCATCGAAGCCCGCTATGCGGACGATGTATGGCCCACCAACGACCCCCTTCCCGTCATCCGTTTCATAGCGACCGTCTTTGATCAAGACGACGCTTCCAGGACCCTTGTTTCCCAGGGACGCGTCCGGCTGAAACACCACCTCGCCCGCCGGCACCGGCTGGCCGTTGTACGTGACCGCACCGGAAACGCGATAGTTGACAGGACCCCTGTCGCCACATCCAGCGACCAGCAAGGCAGAGAATACCGCGAGCATCGTTCGAAAACTGGCCTGCAAAGTCATTTCGGCACTCCTCCCTCGGGCAGCTTGTCGTTTCGCACGGCCAACTGCTGAAAAGTGGCAAGGTCGAGGTTCTCACTGATCAATCGAGTCGAGCCATCCGCGACGGCGAACATGCATCCCCCGGGGTGGAAACTGCCAAACAAGCGGGATTGCCAATTCAAGGTGTCCATGTTCCCGCCGTGGTTCGCCAGCGAGTTGATCTGCAACTGGGCTGCCGCACAAACCAGCGGTTCGCCATACGCATCCAGCTTGGCGCCGGAGGCCCAACCAACGACGATGCCGTCGGCACGTCCGCCTTTGGTCAGCTGGTACTTCGTTTCGCCGATCATCAAGATGTTCGACGTGCCGTCCTCCGCGTCCTGAAATCCGAGGCCCGAGTTGTGGAACAACATCCCATTGATGTAGAAAACCCGCGTCCCGCTCTGATTGCTGCAGTGCGGCGTAGACCCTCCGCCTTGGACGCCAAAATAACTGCAGTTGTTATTGTCCCGTTTGGAATTGACATCCGAGGGACACTGATAAATGGGCATGTTCGTTTGAAACATGGCGTTGTTCGCAGCCGACCCCGGGACGTTCGAGGACGAGGTGAACATGGTATTGAAATCGAACAGATTCCATTCGGCTTGGTGTTCGACGAACGGGAGAATCAACACCGTCCACGGAGCGCGGGCATCGGTCGAAGATCCGCCGCTGCACCAACCAGTTCCGTAGGCCGTGTAAGGTCTGGTCAGTGTGCCGGGCGGGAAGGTTCGAAAAGTGTCGTGGTAGTTGTGACACGCGAGGATGAGCTGCTTGACCTTGTTTGTACATTCGGTGCGGCGTGCCGCTTCGCGAGCCGCCTGAATCGCCGGCAGCAACAGTGCCACCAGGATGCCAATGATGGCGATGACGACAAGTAATTCGACCAGGGTAAAGCCTTTGCGGGCCATAGAACACCTCCTACCGCGACAAGATTGAATGAAACCAACGGAATAGGGTGCGCCAGAACATTAGATACGCTACTACTCACTTTGTCCAGAAGCCCAATCTGCACGAATCAGGCAAATCTTCAGTCGTTGAATCGCCGCTCCTAATTCGCCTGCGGCAACTGTCTTTTCTGTGACTAAATCGCGTAAAAAACGCCAAAATCCAGATCAAGCTACCCTCGATACTCACTGACGCCTTCGGCACTGACCTGCAACAGCCGGTCGCACAAAGGGTGGTCCGACGTGGCGAAGTCGGATCGCACCTGGTGTTGGAAGTGCTGCAGGAGTTTCCGCGAATCGGCCGCTGTGGCGGCGAAGAAGTCGCGGCTGGGCAGGCCGATCACGAACTCGCGGCCGAACAACTCCAGCAATTGGTCGCGGAACTCCGGGCAGAGAAAACGTACGGCGTTGTACGTGTCGTGCTTGGCCGGCAACACCATGCTCGGCCCGTGCTCGCCACCCGCGACGTGCAATTGCATCGGCGTGACTTCCCAGTAGACCTGCAGGTTGCTGAGGGCCAATTCGTGGAGTTGCTCCGGCGACAGCTCCCATTTCTCCAGGAGTTCCTCGCGGATGTACCAATACGTGTCGGGCTGATCGACGACATACAGGATCGCCAGCGGGCCGACCCAGACCCGGCCCACGTGCTGCGGGAATTGGCCTTGCCATTGCTTCCGCGGATACAGCATCGGCATGATCCGCTCGCGGACCGCGTCCAACGTGGGGTTGAGCTTCTGGTGCGAAATCGACTGCATTTGCTCGGCCCGTTGCAGGACCTGGTTCGCTAGTTCGGTGAATCGGTCCGGCGCCGCGATGTATTGCCGGTAGAAGTTGGACAGGCCCAGTTGGGCGTCGCCAAAGCGGACGGACAAGACGTCGGTCTGTTCGATCTTGCGGGCGGGATACTGCCGCCGCGCCTCGGCCACGAACCGCTCGGTGAACACGTCGGCCGGGTCGGCGGGCCGGGAGGCCAATCGCAGCGAGGCGAGGATCATGCGGCCCAGTATTTCGCGTTCAGGGTCTCGCTCGCCGGCTTGCAGAAACAGGACCGACAGCAGCAGGGACTCGTGCCGAATCAGCCAGATCTGCGCCCATCGCCACTTGTCTTCCTTCTGTCCGTCAAAGAAGCCCGCGAACTGGTCGGCGGGACCTTCGAGGGCCGTGTGCTCGTAGGGGAGATCGAGCTGGCCCGGCTTGGTGAGCCCCGCTGGTTGCGGCAGCAACGACGCCAGGTTCAGCGGCGGAGCCGGCTTGCCCGGACGCGGAGCGAGTTGCACGCAATGAAAGGACAGCCGCGCTTCGGCTTGCGGCGCGTGCAGGATCATCCACTGGTCGCGGCGTTCGACCTGCCAGGTTGGCGGACGGGAAAGCGAGTACCAGCCGGAGTCGCTGATGTACGGTATCCAGTGCGAAGGAACGCTGGCTTGGCTCATAAGCGTGACGGTCCCGGGATGTGAGGCATTTTCTTCTCACCTATTGTGCCAAACTGCGACCACCGTTGAAACAGCCCAAGTAGGCGAATCAGGGATTCCCTGGTAAGATACCGAGACCGAGGCTCAGACCTTTTCCAAGGAGACTTGCTGATGCACACGCCCACCGCTCCCCGTCCCCGTCTTTCGCGCCGCGCCTTCTGTACCGGCGCGGCAGCCGCCTGCGAGACCGTGCTGGTGCCGGCTGGTCCCGCTCGTCCGTCGCAAGCCGATGCGCCGCCACCCGCACCACCGGAGGATTACCGCATCCAAAGCGGACGGATCCAACACTCCGTTATGGGCTGGTGCTACAATCCCCTGCCGACGCCCGAATTAATCGCGGCGTGTCAGCGGATGGGCATGCCGGCCATGGAAGGCGTCGGCCGCGACGTCTACCCCCAGATCCGGGAGCGCGGCATGAAGATCTCCCTGGTCGGCAGCCACGGCTTTACCAAAGGCCCGCTGGACCCAGAGAATCGCGCCATGTGCGTCGAGAAACTCCGCGAGGGCATCGACGTGGCCGTCCAGTTCGGTTGCCCCAACGTGATCACGTTCACCGGGATGCGAGTGCCGGGCGTTTCCGACGAGCAGGCGGTCCGCAACTGCGTCGAATGCTGGAAGCAGGTTATCCCGTACGCCGAAGAAAAGGGCATTAATCTCTGCCTGGAGCACCTGAACACGCGAGACAACACGCATCCGATGAAAGGGCATCCGGGCTACTTCGGCGACGACGTGGACCTGTGCATCGATCTGATCACACAGGTGGATTCGCCGCGGATGAAGCTGCTGTTCGACATCTACCATGTGCAGATCATGAACGGCGACGTCATCCGCCGCATCCGCCAGTACAAGGACTACATCGGCCACGTTCACACCGCGGGAGTTCCGGGCCGCAACGAACTGGACGAGAACCAGGAGGTCAACTATCCGGCCGTGATGCGGACCTTGTTAGAGGTCGGCTACACCGGCTTCGTGGCACACGAGTTCATCCCCACATGGCAGGACAAGCTGGCCGCCTTGCGGCACGGGGTTAAAGTCTGCGACGTCTGAAGACAAAGAAAGGAACCGGCATGCGACCCGAACAATGGCAACAGTTCAAGGCGGCCGCCAAGCGGCAGAATCAGGGCGGCCCCATCCCGCTGTCCCTGATCGTCGATTGCCCATGGATTCCTCCCTACTGCGGCATCAGCCATTGGGATTACTTCTTCGATCCGGAAGCGTGGTTCCAAGCCAATCTGCGCGTCATGCAGGATTTTTCGGACGTGATTTGGTTCCCGTCCTGGTGGTCGGAGATCGGCATGGGAGCCGAGCCGTCGGCGCTCGGCACCCGCATGCACGTCTACGAAAAGCGGATTCCTGACGTCGAGCATCTGCCTTTTCCCATGGATCAGCTGGACCAGTTGACGCTCCCCGATCCGCGCACCGACGGCTACATGCCGCTGTGCCTGTACCGCTTCCAGAAACTGAAGCAGCGGATCTTCGACGCGGGTTACACGATTCCGGTGGTGCATGCGCGAGGTCCGTTGACCATCGCCTCCTTCTTCCGCGGCGTCACCGAACTGATGGTGGACATCGTCGACCAGCCGGAGCGTGCCAAACAGTTGTTCGACATGACCACCCAATTGGCCATCGACTTTATGAAGGCGCAGGTCGAGGTGCTCGGCGATTGCGTGGAAGGCATCCTCGTGCTGGACGACATCGTGGGCTTCATCGGGCGCCAGCACTACCTGGAGTTCGCCCATCCCTTCCTGAAACGGATCTGCGACGCCTTCCCCCGCGATTGGGTCAAGGTATTCCACAACGACGCCCCGATCGTGGCCTGCCTCGATCTGCTGCCCGACACGGGGTTTGACGTGCTGAACTGGGGCAAGCAGACGGACGTCAGCTGGGCGGCCGAGCGACTGGGGGGGCGGATGTGCCTGATGGGCAACGTGAGTCCGCTGGAACTGGGCGTGAAAGGCACGCCGCAGCAGGTCTACCAGGCCTCGCTGGACGTGCTTCGCAAGGCGGGTGACCACCCCCTGATCCTCTCCCTGGGTGGAGCAGTGACCATCGGCATGCCGCCGGAGAACGTGCGCGCCATGAGCCAAGCCGCCGCAGACTTTAATCGGGAAAAGCCGCGAAGCTGAGCACCTGTCCAAAATCAACTCCGTGATTTGTGCACTTCCGTACATTAGCTCTGCGGTTTTCCGACCCGCCAGAGAAAAGTTCGAAATTTGTTTTGGCTGTTCTGCGTTCGGAAGTCCCAATGCAGTCGGACTCTACGACGAGAGCAAAAAAAGTACGCGATTGGCACGGTCGCTGG
>CAYPGE010000428.1:0-7769 GCA_964409865.1 uncultured Pirellulaceae bacterium | reverse complement strand
TGGCCCCCGGCGGTGGCTCCAGCGGGCCAAGTCGCCCCAGCGGCGGCTTCAAGTCCGCCTTGGCGTCTTTGGGAATGACCGACTGCACCTCAAACTCCAGCCGCTCGGTCAGCAATTCGTACGCGTCCAAGCCCTCGGGGGCCTCGCGTTGGCCCTCGCGGCGGTCGACGTATTCAATCAAGATCGGCGGAATCGCTTGCGAGCCCGACGAGGGTGGTTGCAGGCGATACCGCTGCACGGCCACCGTCCGGCCTCGGTCGTCGATCGATTCGCGCGGCACGAAATCAATGATCGAAAAACGTTCCAGGGCTTCGCCGAATTCGGGCATCAACAGTTCGACGCCTTTTTCGGCGGCGGCCGTGATCGTGAGCGTCACGGGATCGCCAATCAGCGGCTTGACCGGCTCGATTCTGACCGTCGCCTTGACGGGGCCGGATTCGAAGGTTTTCTCCAAGGCTTGTTGCGTTTCGGCCCCCAGCGCGGCCGCCGTTGCAAACCAAGCGAATGCGACCAGCCAGCGACAGGGCACCTTTACGCTGCTGCTGTACGCATCGTTCTGTTCCTCGTTCCCAGGCTCTGCCTGGGAACGCACTGTCTTGCCGGCTCTGCCGGCCGGATGCGAGGCGGAGCCTCGCCAGCAGTGGGTTGCGAGGCAGAGCCTCGCAACCAGAGAAATCCAAGATCCAAAACCCACACAGGTGGACGACTCCGTTACCAACATTGGGATTTCGGATTTCGAATTTGTTTCGCATTTCGGATTTCGAAATTCGGATTTTCTGGACTCGCTTGCGGGCCTCATCGCCTCATCCTCCGCTCGCGCATGCGAAAGAAGCGGATCAGCGGATCGACGATCGAGCCCGAGGCATCGATCTGGATAAAGTCGATGTCCGAGGCGCGGAACGTGTGCTTGAGCTTGTCCACTCGCTCCTGGGCCAGCTTCGCCACTTGCGTGCGGAAGGCCGACGAACCGGTGTTGTACGCCGCGAGTTTCCCCGTCTCTGCATCGGCCAGGCTGACCAAGCCGACGTTGGGGATCTCCAGTTCCCGCGGATCGGTCATCAGCACGGCAATCACGTCATGCTTGCGGTTGGCGATCTGCATGGCGGGCAGAAAGCCTTCGTCCCAGAAGTCGCTGACGACGAAACACACGGCCTTGCGCGTCATGACGGACATCAGGAACTCCATCGCGCCGGCGATGTTGGTGGCTTGCCGCCCGGTGCGCCACCACGCCCGGCGACGGCCCAGCGGCAGCCAACGGCGCAGCCGGGATCTGAGAGCCGAGGAGGATTCGGACGTCCGGCTCTTGGAAAAAGCCGGCCTTCTCCGTTCCCATTCTTCGGGCGTCGCACCGCTCCCGTGAGCCAGCACTTCCCGGACGACCCGCAGCGAATGCTTTTGACCTTTCCGCGCCGGAATGTACTGCTCGATGCCGCCGTGAAACAGCGTCAGTCCCACCTTGTCGTCGTTCCGCGTCGCGGAAAAGGCCAGCAGCGCGCACAGTTCGGCAGTCGCTTCGCGCTTGGAACGTCCGGCCGAACCGAAGTCCTGCGACGCCGAGATGTCCGCCATCAGCATCAACGTCAGTTGCCGCTCCTCGACATACCGCTTGACGTACGGCTGGCCCACGCGGGCGGTCACGTTCCAGTCGATGGTGCGCACGTCGTCGCCAGGGACGTAGGGCCGCACCTCGTCGAATTCGATGCCTCGGCCCTTGAACACGGAGACATACTGCCCCGCCAGCACGTCGGCCACCTGGCGGCCGGTGTGGATTTGAATCTCGCGGACTCGTTGAATGACTTCTCTGGCGAGCATGGTTTTCTTGGCGGCAGACAAGGCCGGCTTCTCGAAGCCGCCGGGCTTCTTTTTCGGGCTTCTCTTCTGCACGTCTGGTTCAGGGCACGGGCACGTTGTCCAGGATCCGCCGGATCAACTCGTCCGCCGTCTTGCCTTCCGCTTCCGCTTCGTACGTCAGAATCACGCGGTGGCGGAGCACGTCGGGCGCCAGCGTCTTGACATCGTGTGGAGTCACGTAGCCGCGTCCTTGCAGGAAGGCGTGGGCCTTGCCCGCTTTCATCAGATAGATCGACGCGCGCGGGCTGGCCCCGATTTCGATCATGCCCTCCAGGCCGCTCACGCCGCTTTCCGCCGGATCGCGCGTGGCGCGAACCAGGTCCACCACGTAGTCGCGCACCTTGTCGTCCACCCAGATCCGGTCGACGACCTGGCGGGCTTCCAGGATCTCCTCCGGCGACGCCACCGGCTGGACCTCCGGGATCGGCTTGCCTCCCGCCATCCGATCGACGATCTTGCGTTCCTCGTCGCGGGAGGGGTACTTGATTAGCACCTTCAGCATGAACCGGTCCACCTGCGCCTCAGGCAGCGGGTAGGTGCCTTCCTGCTCGATCGGGTTCTGGGTCGCCAGCACGAGGAACGGTTCCTCGAAGCGATAGGTCTCTTTACCGATCGTCGCCTGCCGTTCCTGCATGGCCTCCAGCAGGGCGGCCTGGACCTTGGCCGGCGCGCGGTTGATTTCGTCCGCCAGGATCAAGTTGGAGAACACGGGACCCTTCTTGATGCTGTACGTCGCTTCTTTCGGATTGAAGATCTCCGTTCCCACCACGTCGGCCGGCAGCATGTCGGGCGTGAACTGGATGCGGGAGAAGCCGGTGTGAATCGCCCGGGCCAGGCTGCGCACGGCCAACGTCTTGGCCAGCCCCGGAACGCCTTCCAGCAGCACATGCCCGCCCGTCAGCAGGCCGATCAGCAGCCGGGAAATCATGCCTTCCTGGCCCACCAGGACCTGGCCGACTTCGCTGACCAGTTTCGTACAGGTTTGGGAATAGCGGGAAATCTGTTCTTCGATAGGTATCGTACTCATGGCTTTCGATATTTGGTCTCGAACAACGATGTGGATGGGCGTCCAGCCGAAATGGATTTCGGTGGCCGCCACGCCAACTCTAGCAACGCGGTCCACAATAACTTCCCGATCCATCAGAAAAAGCCGGAGCCGCTGACAGAAAAATGGGGTGACAGAAAGATAAAGATGAGGAACGGAGAACGTAAGGCAGACTAGTCCAAACCTGCGTTTCTACCTGCCCTAGCATTTCATTTTTCTGTCGTCCCATCTTTCTGTCAGCTATCCTCATTTTTTTGTAGTTATGCCATCGGTGTGAGATTCGGGAAGTTATTTCGGCCATCGTTGCGACAGATTCTAGCGAAATGGCCGAGAATCGTTCAACGGGCTGCCAGCGCGGTGAGAAGCCGGGTTTCTAATCGCCGTCGCTTCTTTTTCTGGATCTTCTGCCGGACGGGGGCTTCTCCGGCTCGGGTGCGGAATCCGTCGCTGCCGGCGGCTTGGGTGCGGAATCCGTGCTTGGAGGCGGCTCAGCTTCGGCATCCGCAGCCGGCGGCGGCGGCTGGGGGGCAGAATCCGCGCCTGGCGGCGGCTGAGGTTCGGCATCCGCAACTGGCGTCGCCGGCGGTGTGGTTTCCGCTGGCGGCGGCGGCTGGGGTGCGGAATCCTTGGCTGGCGGCGGCTTGGCGCGGGTTGTCTTTACGCTGCCCCCGACCACCTCGCGCGGTGTGACCAACCCGTCGCGGTTGCGGTCGTAGCGGGCAAATTCCTTGTCGGCCGAGGCGGAGCCGGATTCGGCGTATTCGGACAATGTCAGCTGACCATCGCCATCCGCATCGCGTTTCAGAAACCAATCGGGCAGTCCCGGCGGCAAGCGGGAGGGGGACACGAAGTACTTGCGATCGCCCGATCGTTCCTGCGAGTCGCTCTTCGCCTCGTCGACGGTGTCGGCCGGCGCGCCATCCGGCGACTGCGCGCCATCCGCCTCGCCGAGCGTTGCCGGCCCTTCCGCTCCCGCCACGCCGGGAGGCAGCAGCGACGGCAATGGAAGGAGACCGCCGACGCTGGCCGGCATCAAGCGAATTCTGCGGTGCCGCCCGAAATCCGCGATGTGCTGGGCCAGTTCCTCGACGGTCACCAAGCCGTCTTGGTCGGCGTCCACGTCACTACCCGTCGGCTGCGGCCATTCCTTGGCGGTCAATTTGCCGTCGCCATCGGCATCGCATCGCGCGAACCACTGCTCGGCGTAACGCCAGACCTTCGCGGGAACGACGGCGGTAGCCCGGCGTTCCGCCTCCGCGGCCATGCCGCTGCTGATCGACAACAGCCAGGCAAGTCCCAGCGTCGCCATCCCGGTCCTGGCCGGCGCTCCGATCATCTCGCACTCCTCCCTTCAAGGCTCGGCAACTCGTGCGAAAACCGGCGGCGATCGGCAGACCGCAAGGGCCGGTCATCGCCCCCCGTGTATCCAACGCAATTATCAGCGCAAGTCCTTGATTGTCAAGAACTCGGAGCCGATCTGGACAACCGGGGAGTCGCCATCGACAATGGTCAGTGTTCCTGCCCAACCACGAGGAGTCCCGACATGTGTGCTGCTGGATGGATTCGCGTCTGTGTGCTGTCCGTGCTGACGACCTCCGCGATCGGCGTCGCGTTGCCCGCCGCGGAGTCAGCCGCCGGGGCCTCGCCGGCAACGGCTCCGGCGGTGATTTCGCCGCAGCAGATCGAAGCCGACTGGCTGCTGCAGGACGTGGTCCGCAAACTGCCGCCGGCCGACCCGACCACGGCGGCCCGATCGCCGGTGACGACGGCCGAAGATGCCGCCGGCGCGGTGGACGGCGTCAAGGACGGCACCTACGGATTCCACACGTCCGGCGACGCGGTGCCGTGGTGGCAGGTGGATCTGGGACAAGCCACGCCGCTGGAGCGAATCGTGGTCTACAACCGCTGCGACGGCAAAGTGGAAGATCGGGCCGCGCGCCTGGAAGTGCTGCTGAGCGACGACGGCCGGCAGTGGCAGCCGCTGTATCAGCACGACGGGACGAAGTTTTTCGGCCAGACAGGCGGCCCGCCGCTGACGGTCGAGGCAGCCGGCAAGACGGCCCGCTTCGTGCGGCTGCAACTGCCCGCGGCGCAGTACTTTCACTTGGACGAAGTGGAAGTCTTTCCCGCTGGCGGCAATGACAACGTCGCCCTGCACAAGCCGGCCGACCAGTCGAGCGTCAGCCAATGGTCGAGACCGCACGCGGCCGTGGTTGCTCAAGCAGCGGTCCCGGCGCGCGAAGTCCCCGCACCTGCCTACGCCGTCGCGGAAGTCCTGCCGCGCGGATTCGCCTTGGCCGCCGATCTGCGGCGTTGGGGCGCGGACGTGTCGTTGCAGGAAGAAGTGCTGCGCGACGTCCAGCAGCGGTTCGACCAACTGGGCGACGATGCCCCCGCCGAGCTGCGCCGCGAGCTGTACCTGAAAGCCCGCTGGGCGGTGCGGCAAATGGCCCTGGCCAATCCGCTGCTGGACTTCGACGACCTGTTGTTTGTCAAGCGCGTGCCCGGCAGCTTCACGCACATGTCGGACCAGTACTACGGTTGGTTCTCGCGGCCGGGCGGCGGGGTGTTCATTTTGCAGGATTTCAAATCGGACCAGCCGCGGCTGCGGTGCTTGACGAGCGACTTTGCGCCGGGCAGCTTCTTGCGTCCCGACCTGTCGCACGACGGCACGCGGGTGCTGTTCGCCTACTGCAAACACTATCCCGGCCTGAAGGACGAGCCGAACAAGCTGGACAAGAACAACGTCCCCGAAGACGCCTTCTACCACCTGTACGAAATGAACCTCGACGGCAGCGGCCTGCGGCGGCTGACGCGGGGCAAGTACGACGACTTCGACGGTCGTTATCTGCCGACCGGCGAGATCGTGTTCCTGTCCACGCGGCGGGGGCAGTACATCCAGTGCGGCGAGGCCTCGGGCGACGCGAGCAGCGACGGGGCCCTGCCGGACTGCTACGTGCGCTGCGGCGGCGGCCCGTCGCGGCCGGTGGCGGTGTACACGCTGCACGTGATGGCGCCCGACGGCCGGAACATCCGGCAGATTTCGCCGTTCGAGATGTTCGAGTGGACGCCCAGCATCGACAACGACGGCCGCATTCTGTACTCCCGCTGGGATTATGTGGACCGCTACAACATGCCCTACATGAGCCTGTGGTCGACGCTGCCGGACGGGACGAACGCGCAGGCCGTGTTCGGCAACTACACGGTGAACCCGCACTGCGTGTTCGAGGCCCGGCGGATTCCCGACTCGCTGAAGATGATCTTCACGGCTTCCGGGCATCACGCCTTTACCGGCGGCTGCCTGGTGCTGCTGGACGCCCACCGCGCGGCGGACGGCGAAGCGGCCATGACTCGGTTGACGCCCGAGGTCTGTTTTCCCGAAGCGGAAGGCTGGCCGCAGACGTACTTTGCCGGTCCTTTTCCCTTGTCCGAGAACCACTACCTGACGTCATGGAGCGCTCAACCGCTGCCGCCGGGCACGCCGCGGCCGGATTGGGGCATGCCGGGACCGCCCAACGACCTGGGGCTGTACCTGTTCGACGCGTTCGGCAATTTGAATTTGGTTTACCGCGATCCGGAGATCAGCAGCGAAACGCCGCTGCCCATCCGCCGGCGCGTGCCCGAACGCCTGGTCTGCGGACCTGCTCACGGCACGGACGCCTCGGAAGGCCGCATGGTCGTGGTGGACGTGTACGAGGGTCTGCCTGAGGTGCCCCGCGGTGCGATTCGCCAGTTGCGGCTGGTCGGCGTCCCCGTCAAGACGCATCCCACGATGAACTATCCGCGGATGGGACTGACGCACGACGATCCCGGCAAGTTCGTGTTGGGCACGGTGCCGGTCGAGCCGGACGGCTCGGCGCATTTCCGCGTCCCGGCCGGCGTGACCTTTTTTGTCCAGGCACTGGACGAACAGGGCGTGGCGGTGCAGACGATGCGGAGTGCGACGTACGTCCAGCCCGGCCAGACTTTGACCTGCATCGGCTGCCACGAGCGGCGGAACACGGCGCCGCCGAATCGCTTGTCGCTGGCAACGCTGCGCGAGCCGTCGCGGATCGAGCCCGGCCCGCCCGGTTCGTGGCCGCTGGACTTCGACGCCCTCGTCGGGCCGGTCCTCGAACAGCACTGCACGGGCTGTCACCAGCGCGACGTGGACGCGGCGGGGCTCGACCTGACGCCGGAACGCGCGTACGACTCGCTGTGCGACTACGGCCAGCGCAGCCTCCGCACGCACGTCCAGGAGCGCTATCGCCAAGGGCGTTCGCCGGCCGGGGGCGGTGCGGCTCAACTCAGTCCGCTCGTGCCGTTGCTGCGGCAAGGCCACCACGGCGTGCAACTCGATCCCGGCGCCTGGTCCCGGCTGCTCACCTGGATGGACACCTACGGCCAACGCCGGGGGTCGTTCAGCGAGGAACAAGAGGAGCAGCTGCGCCAGCTGCGTGACCGGCTGGCGGCGCAGGTGGTGAAAGCTGCCAAGTAGCACGCGCCGTTTGTTCCTCGCGCGAAATGCCCGGCGTCCGCAACCCAGAAATCCGTAGTCCCGGCTTCAGCTGTTTCCGACCGCCTGACGGCGGCACGACAAACGTACGCCTTGGCCGAAATCGACTTCCGCCCCTTCCCGCCTCACCAAGCGTAGCCCAGTCGCAGGAAGAAGCCGTCCAGGATCAGGTCGTACGACGCCCGTTCGATTTCGGCCATATTGAACCAGGTCGTCATCTCGTAGCCGCCCGCGACTTGCCACGCCCCGTACGTCCACGAGGCACCGGCCGCAGCGTCGATGACCGGCACCGCCCGATAGTACTCAGTCGCGAAATTCAAAATCGTCCCCTCGGTCGTGTCGATCTCCGTTTGCCGGACATCGAAGTTGCCCACCAAC
>CAYPGE010000427.1:0-7782 GCA_964409865.1 uncultured Pirellulaceae bacterium | reverse complement strand
CAAGTCGTCGAAATCGCCCCCGTACTCGCCGCGCAACCGCACCATCCAAGCGTACCGGTCGCTTTCCAGCCACGGGTACTGCTGCCGCATGAACTCCGCGTCGGGCGCCATGTACCCGTCCAGATCGCAGCGGTACGGATAACGGGCAAAGCAGCCGGGTTCGAGCGTCGTGTCGTCGATCAGCGCCCTGGGCAACCAGACTGGCGAGGTCACCGTCCAGAGCGCCAACTTGCCCACTCCCAGCCAGAAGGCATCCTCCGCCTCGTCGTTATCCTCGTCGAGCCAGTTGGACCGGCCATCGCAGTGCCCGCCGCGGTGCCTCTGCGAGTCGTTGTCATCGCCGTCTGCGCCGCCACCCAACGCGGGATCGCCGTTGGCCGACCGCACGTCGTCCCGCAGACTCTGCAGCAGATCCTGGGCGGAGGCTACGCCTGCTGCTAGCACTCCACAGGCCAGCAACGTCAGACCGGCCAACAGCAGAGCGAACCGCCGCCACACCGCGCCCCTACATGGCGCGTCAACCAAAGGCCGCGTTAATCCAGGAGAACCGCGCATCTTGGCAAGCCTGCCGCCCGTTGGGCACCTCAGTCCCGATCGTAGAGCAACGGATTATCCGAGGAGGCGACTGGTGTCAATCGCGGTTAGCTTGGAACGCTTGGTGCGTCCGCCCGAAGCCCCCTGCGAAACAACCGCAGAAATGACCGGCCGCTACCACTGCTTCAGCACTCGATCGATTTCGGGCCAGGCCAAATCCGGGTAGAAGCGATGCTCGCCCTCGGCCGCCAACAGCGCTACGCGCTCTTCGAATCCGGCGGCAGCAAACGCCTGCCGAGCGCGGCGGTAGCCTTCCTCTACGCCCTCGAACCGCGCCAGCGCATCCTGCTTGCCGGCCACGATCAGCAGGTGCCGCGGGGCGATCAGTCCGGCCAGGTCGGGCATGTCGGCCACGCGCGCCAGGCCCGGCAGGTAGCCGCAGGCGCAGTGCGGGCGAGAGAGCCACGAGTCGGCAAAGGTGCAGAAGGAACAGGACACGACCGCCAGCCGGATCCGCGGCTCGACGCAGGCCGCGTAAAAGCTGACGGTGCCGCCCATCGAGTTACCCATCGTGGCGATCCGTTGCGGATCGAGGTCGGATTGCGTGGCGATAAAGTCCACCGCGCGGATCACGTCCAGCACACGGAGGCCCGTTAGCGGCCGGCCGCGCAACAGGGCCCGCAAGGCGGCGTCCTGGCAACTGACGCCCGGCACGGCGCGGCGGCCGAAGGCCCGCTGCTCGATGACCAGCGCGGCCCAGCCTTGAGCGACCGCCTGCAACGCTATGTCCCGCCCGCCGGCAAGCGAGGCTTTCTCTCGCTCGTTGGCGGCCTGCCCGATAGAAATGTGCATCCCCGGCGAATGCCCTTGCAGGCAGATCATCACGGGAAAAGGCGGCGTCCCGCGCAGGGGCACGAGCAGATAGCCGGGCACCACCTCATCAGGCTCCGACGTGAGTTGGATGCGGTCGAGCGTGTAGCCTTCGGTCTGTAATTCGCGCTGACGTGTGGCCGCCAACGGGACCAAGGGCGGCGCAGGGAGGGCCAGGATTTCGATCAACCGGCGGCGCAACGCTTGCTGCCAAGCCGCAAAATCGCAGCCGGCGCGGAACGCCAATTCCGGCTGTGGTTCGGCCGCGGCGACCAGAGTGGTGCGATCCGCAGCGAGATCGGCCGCGCGGGTCGGTGCACCAGACACGCCTGCAAAAACAAACACCAAGAACACAACAAGTCGCACGAGAACCTCCCCGGGGCCACACCGAACACGGCCCTGCTATCTCAGGGCCGTGTCACTTCGAACTGCGTTTTTCCGGTCGCGCCGCTGAGCACATCCGTGGCGGACAGCGTGTATCGCCCGGCGGGCTCGTTGAGGGCCAAGGGCAAGCCGACTTCGGCGCGCCCGCCGGGGGCCAAAGCGGCCGTGTTGTACGCGGAAAGGGCAGCGCCGTCGGGGGCGAGTAGCTGCAGGCGGAAGGCGTGCAAGTCCGGTTCGCCCCCCTCGGCCGAGACGCGGCAGATGACCTTCACCGTGTCGCCGGGTTGGTGCGGGCCGGGAGCGACTTCGGCCTGCAGGCCGGTCACCCGGTAATCCAGCAGGGCGTAGAACTTCATGCGGCCTTCCGGAAATGTGTCCTGCCAAGTGTCGCTGTGACCCAAGTACTTGGCGTCGCGGACTTCGTACACGTGGGCTGGTTTGGCACTGCGGACCGTCAGCGGTGTGTCCACCTTTTCGGCCAAGTAGTGGGCGACCAGTTGCGAGCGGCCCGCGGGCGTCTGGTAGTACCAGGTCTCGGTGTCAAACACCGGCTGGTCGGCGGCAAACAGCCGCAGCCGCGGCTTGATTCCAGCCTCGGCAATCATGCGGTCGAAGATTGTCCAGTGTGATCGCCGGACCGACTCCGGGCCGCTCTGCGCCAGGCTGCGCTCCCCCGCCGCGCCGCCGGTGTGGACTTTGCGGTGCGATTCGAGCGTCGAGTTGAGCCAGAAAACGCGGCCTTGACCCAGCGGCCGGACGGTCCAGACGGGAATGCTCTGGCCATCGACATCGGCCTCGGCCAGTGCCTTGGCCCCGTCGAGCGAAACCTCTTTGTCAGCCACGTACAGCCACGGAGTCTGCTGTCCGGCGCGAACGGCCATCGTCCGGCCCAGCGGGGTGGCCTTGCCGGTCGCCACGCCGGTCAGAGCATCCGCCAGCGGTCCCTCCGCGTGCGGCGTGCCGTGCAAATCGCTCAGGCCGACGCGGCCGATGAACACGACGGTCCCGCCCTGCTCGGCAAACCGCCGCACGCCGGACATTTGTTCGCGCGAGACGCAGCCGGCCTGCTGGATCACCAGCAGCCGGTAGCCTTCCTTCTGCAATTGTCCGGCGGCGACGTCGTCCAGGTCGACGAACGTGTGCTGGAAGCCGAGTTCCTCGACGATCACCTTGGCCCGGCCCGCCAAGGCGGATGCGTCGACGAGCCACGACGGATACGAGTAGGCGACGGCGATCTTGTCGTCCGTGAAACGGCTGGCCAGGATCAGCCGGTCGATGCCGCCCATCAGGTCGGGGAATTCGTCCTTGGCCAGCGCCGCGTAGCCCGCCGTGGGACGCTGGTCCGAGGTCAGCACGGCGTAGTTCAACGTGCCGGGGTCGCGGAGTTCCCAGAACCAGCAGAAGCTGCCTCCGTTCAGCAGCGACCGCCAGGGCGCGATCCGCCGCTCCGGACTGATGTCCATCATCCCGTACCCCTGCCATTCGCCGTGCCGCGTGGCGGGGGCGAAGCAGCGGAACAGTTCCTCCAGAACGCTTTGCGTGCCGCCGTAGCGGCTGGTGTACTGGTAGCAGCTGGCGTAGCGCCGCCAATCCACGGGCCACGTGACGTTCGGCTCGTAGATGCCCCATTCGCAGACGGACAGATGAGGATCGATCTGGAGCGCCCAATCGGCGGGAGCCTTCATGTAGTGTTCGCCGAGCACTTCGCCGACGTACATGCGAAATTCCAGCCAAGGGGCGACGTTGACCGCGTCGCCCAGTTGGCTGCGGCGTTTGGGCAGCACCTCGGCAAAGCCGCCGAAACTCGTGCCCCAAGCCCGATTCAACTCGGCGATGTTCGCGTATCGCCCGGAGAGCCACTGCCGGAACCCGGCCAGCGTCTGCGGATGAAAATCAAAATCGTCGGACATGCGGCGTTCGTCGTCCAAGCCGAGCATCCACGCGCCGGACTCGAACTGCTGGCGAGCCTGCTTCTGCCACGCGGCCTTGGTTGCCTCGATGGCCGCCGGGCTGGGCAGCAGCGGCGGGTGCATGATCAGGTTCTCGCTGTCCAGCTTGACCTCTTCGCCGCGCTGGGCGTAACGTTCCTTCACGCTCAGGTTGTTCATCGCCGTCTTGAACCCGCCCGTGGCGTACAACACGCGATCGTCGTACGAGTGACTGTGCAGCTGAATCCCGATCTGCCGCGCCGTGGCCAGCATGCCCTGCAGTTGTAGGACGTCTCGCTCCGGGGCGCCCCACACGCCCGGCAGGAAACGGTCGGCGTAAGCCGGTTGGTCGGGCAACAGGAAGACGTCGGCGGTGGATTCGGTTACCGGTAACCGGTGATCGGTGATCGGTAACCGGTGATCGGTGATCGGTAACCGGTGGTCGGTGGTCGGTGGTGGGGACGAAGCTGGTTCGGCGTAGACGCGCGCGACCACCTCGTGATAGACGCACAACGGCTGGAATCCGTCCAGGGGGATCTCGACCGTAGCCCGGCCGTTTTCCAGGCGGAAATCTTGACGGCGGCTGAGCACCAGGCGGTCGAACCGGTCGATCACGTCGGCGGCCAAGTGGCCGCCGGAGATCTGGCCCGTCAGCTCTACGACGCACTTGCCCGGTGCAGCGGCACGCCGGAAAGCGGGTTCGGCCAGCACGCGCGCGGTCACCGGCGATTCGGCTACTGCAGCGGCGGAGCCGAAAGCGAACAGCTTGCCGCTGCTGTCGCGCAAGTGGATCTCCAGGGCTAGGGGGCCGCCGTCGAGGGCGTCGGGCAACGTGACCTCGTGCTGGCTCTCGCCGCTCGGCATCGAGACGTTTGCTTCCGCCTTGGTTCGCTGTTCCCAGCGGCGGCTGCGCACCGTCACCGTCAGTCTACCGGGCACGGGCGGACCGGCGTTTCGGACGGTGACGGTCACGACCTTGTCGCGCAGCACGGCAGTGGCAATCGAGATCGGCGACTGGAACCCGGCCGCCCAGCGGATCGCGTCCGCCAGCTGCGCGTAGCTGTACTCGAAGCCGCGCCAACGGAATTCCTGGACTGCGTCGCGGCGACTGCCGGCGGCCAGGTCCGTCCAGCCCTGCAGCATCGCCCGGCCCTCGTCCCGCGAACTGGCCCACTGGCAAGGCACCAGCACGATCCGGCCGCGGCCGAGCTGGTAGCACTCGAGCTTCGGACCTGCGACCGCCACGCACGACAGCGGCGGCGCTTCGATGCGCTGGGCCTGAGCCAGCGTTTCCTTTAGTTCCGGTTCGCCGTCCAGGTTGCGGAGCTGAATCACCACTCCCATGCCATCGCGGACGCGGTCCAGCAATTCGCCGGCCAACTTCCGCTTCAAGCCGATGTTCCAGTCGATGCCCAGCGTCACGAGCACCTGCGGCTCGGACGCGCGCAACTGCTCGCGAAACTCGCCCAACTCGCCCTGGTGCAGTTCGTACTTCGGAATCGGGATCTTGGTCACCGCGAAATAGCCGCCGTCGATGTCCGCTCGCTGGCAAATCTCGCGGACGTGGCCCAGCGTCGAATCCGCCGGAGTCAGGAACAGCGCCCGCACCGGCCCGCGAACGTGGCCTGTGGCCAGCGGCAGGTGCGGCGTGACGAAACTCGGATCGATCGTCTTGAATTGCGGATTCATCTTGGCCGGCCCCAGAGAGATGCCGCCGTCGCGCACGCCCCGTTTCTCGCCCGCGGGCGGCGTGGCTTTGTAGACCAGCTTCGTCTTACCGACCTCCAACGGTTTTTCCATCGCCAGCTGCACGCCGTCGCCGGTGGCCGTGACGCTCAGCACGTACAGCCCTTCGGGACCAAGCCGGAGTTGGGTTTCCAGCGTCGCCGTTTCGGCCACCTTCAACGCCACCGGGCGAGTTTCCTCCAGGACCACGCGATTGTCTTCGCGGCGGACGCACTTGACGTGTACGGAGACCTGCCGAGCCGCACCGCTGGCCAGAAACGCTTTCACCGGCAGCGTCGCCTCCGGCTTCAACTCCGCCGCAGCCATGTCCTCGACGTAATTCGCCTGCCGGCCGACGAGCACGCCGCCAGCCAGATCGCCGTTCATGCCGTCGAAGGCGCCAAATCCCGTGAACGGCAGAAACGTGTAACGGAAGATGATCGAACTGCCGGCGGGGACCGTACGGCGCCGCATCACGACGTGGTACGTCGAACCGACGGTCTTGTACATGCACACCTGCATCGCGTCCACGTCGGGCCAGTCGAAGCTGAACGCGGCCCCCAGACCCCGCTCGTTGACGCCGCCGATCCACGCGCCGGCGATCTCCTGGGCAAAGAGGTAGCTGGACGCCCGCTCTTCGGCGATGTCCACGCCGGTCACCTTGCCTTCCAGCCCCGGCATCGCCACGCAGGTCTGCACGCGGCCCAGGTTGACTCCGTTGAAGGCGTCGAACAGCACCGAATGTTCGGCGGTATCCGTATTGACGATTTCGCTCTCCACGCGGATCGCCGGCGTGTCCTGCCGCAAGAACAGCCGGCGACGGTTCAGGATCTTGTCCATCCACGGCTGGCCGCCTGAGGTCAGACCGCGGGTCTCGAACTCCAGGACCAGTTCCTTCTCATCCTGCCGCACCACGCGGTAGGCGGCCGTCTGCCGCGACTGTTCGCGGATCTCCAACTCGTTGATGTTCCGCGTCCGCCCTTCGATCGGATCGGGATCGGCCAGCCGCACCCAATCGCGGAAGCTGTTCATGTGGTTGCTGTAGTAGTTCTCCGCCCGCAATTCGTGTCCCAGCGGCTTGTACACGACGGAGTCCGCCGAGCCGGTCTCCCAAAGGATGAAGCGGAACTTGTACCAGGGCGTTTCAACCAGCACCACGTCCTGCACCCCGTCCGCCCCCCGCTCGTCCAGCGGCGTGACGGCGAATTGGGCCCGCGCACCGCCAGCCACAGCGAACGATGCCGCGGCGACGAGCGCGGCGCAAAGCAGGCCGCCCCGCAAACCGCTGCTGGCCAAGCGACGCCTCTGCTCGCCACCCGCGTCATGCCGCAACCCCTTCATGCCACACCTCCGTTTCCCGTGACGAACATGCTCACAGCGTCCAACCCGTTCGGTACTCGCGCTGCAGGTACTTGTCCGCCTCGGGGCAGTTGGGGAACTTCATGTTGTCGGCGTCCCATTCGAGCGTCCGGCCCACGCGGTAGGCCACGTTGCCCAGCAGCACGGTCTCGGTGACGGCGCCGGAATAGTCAAAGTTGCAGGTCGTAGGACTGCCGGTCTTGCAGGCTGCGATCCATTCCCGGTGGTGGCCTGGCGAAGGCGGAAGGCTTGGCTCAGGCGGCCGATAGCCGGTGAACTTCTCCTGGGGCCAGAGCATGCGCTGGCCGTAATTGACGAGCAGCATGCCTTCGCTGCCGACGAACATGCCCCAAGCCCAGGGCGGAACCTGGTGCTGCTCGAAAATCGGCGGCCGCTTTGAACCGTGGGTCCAGGTCAACGTAACCGGCGGCTGGCTGCCGCGCGCGGGGAACTCGTACCTCACGTGCTGCCACGCAGGCGTGCTCTCCGGATGCGGCGGCGGGCCCTCGGCCGTGATCGCCGTCGGGTGACGCAGTTCCAGGGCCCAGAACGCGAGGTCCAGGTAGTGACAGCCCATGTTGCCGAACGCGCCGCCGCCAAAGTCCCACCAAAAATGCCAGTCGTGCGGGACGTAGCAGGGATGATACGGCCGATGAGGGGCGGGGCCCAGCCAAAGGTCCCAGTGCAACCCGTCCGGAATCGGAGGTGTGTCTTGCGGCCGGTCGCCGGCGCCTCCACCACCACTCAAATAGCAGTGGCACTCGCGCACGGTGCCGATGGCTCCGCCGCGAATCAGTTCGACAATCCGCCGAAAGTTGTCCGTGGCATGGATCTGTGTGCCCATTTGCGTGGCCAATTTCTTCTCCGCGGCGACTCGAGCCGCCATGCGGGCCTCGTAGATGGAATGACTTAACGGCTTTTCGCAATAGGCGTGCTTGCCCATCCGCATGGCGGTGACGCTGGCCGGGGCATTAACGTGATT
>CAYPGE010000426.1:0-7784 GCA_964409865.1 uncultured Pirellulaceae bacterium | reverse complement strand
GTAGTCGGTGATCGGTGTCCGGTGGCCGGTGGCCGGTGACCGGTGATCGGTGATCGGTGGTCGGTAGTCGGTGATCGGTAGTCGGTGATCGGTGATCGGTGGTCGGTGGTCGGTGGCGGATTCGAGGCTGTCGGATTGCTCAGAGGCCACGCTTCCTGAGAGAGCCGGGCTTCTTCGCTGGTCCGCCGCCTCAGGTATCTCGTCCCCTGCTGCTGTCCCTGCCAGCCGTCGCACCCGGTCGGCCAGTTTTCGGAAGCCGAACTCTTGGCACAGCTGTTCCATCGCCGCGAGATCGATTCGGCCGCTGCGGCCGGCCTCCCAATCGAACTCCAACGGCAAGTCGTCGACCAGACGCACGAGTTGGCGACTGAGCAGGGCCGTTTCTCGGCCCCGCAGCAGATTGTCGCGCCGTTTCTCGCCCGCGACTTCCCAGGCGTGATCGAGCACGCCTTCCAGCGTTTCGTACTTGCCGAGCAACTCGCCGGCCATCTTGGGGCCGATCAGGGCGATCCCGGGAACGTTGTCCACCGAGTCCCCGACCAGGGCTTGAAAATCCACGACCTGGTCCGGGCGGACTCCCCAGTCTGCCTTCAGCGCCGCCGCGTCGAAGACCTGATCTTTGCGGATGTTGTACATCTTCACGCGCTCGGTGATCAGTTGCCGGCAGTCCTTGTCGCTGGTCACCAGCAAGCAGTCGAATCCCGCCCGGTCGGCGCGCCGAGCCAGCGTGGCAAGCACGTCGTCTGCTTCGTAACCGGCCGCTTCGAGCACGGGGATGCCCAACGCTTCCACGATGCGGCGGATGTGTGGAATCTGCAATTGCAGGTCGGCGGGCATTTCCTTGCGGCCCGCCTTGTACTCGGGGAACAGTTCGTCGCGAAACGTAGCTCCCGGCGCGTCGAAGGCGCAGAGAAGGAAATCGGGCTTCTTCTTCTCCAGCAAGTCGAGCAGATCGCGCGCAAAACCGTGAATGGCCCCGACAGGCTGCCCGCCGGGACCGGTCATTTCCGGCATTGCGTGGAATACCTGAAAGATCAGCGAGAAGGCGTCCACGGCGTAGACCGTCGGCCGTTGGCCGGCCTCCGTTGACACGGCTGGCGAGGCCGTCGGCGAAGCGGCTGGCGAAGCGGGCCCGGCTTCGGCAGCCGTCAGCGGCTGACGAGCCTCCGGCTCGCGCTCGTCGCTAAATGAAAACAACGCTTGTTGTCGGCGTTGCTCAGGCATAAGCGTGTATCCGGTCGCGGTCAGACGACTCAAACAGCGCGTTAGGATCGGCGAATCAATAACTGTCGCGATTTCAAAGTAGCCATCACGCTCCGCGTGATGATGGCAAACAAGAACTGGACAGTTATTGATTCGCCGATCCTTAGTCACTGGAGATGCACCCGTCCGGCGTCCGTGAGTCGACTTCTCGGCCCGGATTGGGACGCAAAGAACACGGATGACACGGCGGTAGGACGCGGACGAGCACGAACGCATTTGGGCTGCGGGCACCGGCCCGCGTTAAGCTATAATGAAGATCAAGTCCGGGAGACCTTTCGGTTGCCAGACTGGATGATGCACCTGCGAGTGGACTTGGAAAGGCAATTGACGCAAGAGATCGTCAAATTCGAGGAGGTGCGAAAGACGCCGTACATTACGTCCGTGCGGCGACGCGGAACGGGAGACAAATGGGATGATTCCGCCCGCCAGTCGAGAGAATGCGTCCGAACACCGAGCGCATCGCCGCGGATCGGGATCATTTCCCTGGCAGTTCCCACACCGGGTCGAGTTGAGCGGGCTCATGAAGCAGGGCCTCCACGACGCGCGACATGAGCATCAGCGTCGCGCCGTCGCGGGGGCACTCGACCAGTAGATTGCCCAGAATGGAGGCGGCCAAGCGGAGATTTCCGGCTTCGAACTCGTGCAGGGCCTTTTCGTACTGCCGCTTCTGCTCCAACTCGTCCGCCCGCCCGCTCGGAATGATCTCGTACAAGTCGATGGGCTGGTCGATGTTCACCATCCTGGCTTTGCACAGTCGCCGCGTGGCGAACTCGGTCCCCAGGCGGTTCCACGTGCTGCCGGTGACGACCAAGTCCGCTTGCAGATACTTGGTCGCGCCCTGCACCCGGCTGGCCACATTCACCGCATTGCCGAGCGGTCCGTACTTGAACTTGCGATGCGAGCCGGTGTTGCCCACTCGGGCCAAACCCGTGTTCAGGCCGATTCCGACCGCGGTCGGATGCTTGACCACGGCCTGCCAGCGGGCGCTCAAGTCCGGCAGTCGGGCGAGCATCGCGGTGGCGGCGCGGCAGGCCAGGCGGGCGTGATCCGGCTGTTCGTCCGGCGCGCCCCACATGGCCATCAGTTCGTCGCCGATGTAGTCGACCAGCACGCCGCGGTGTTCGATCACGCAGTCGGACAACGCGGCCATCACATCGCTCACCCATTCGACGGTTTCGCCCGGTCCCAGCCGCTCGCTGATCCGGCTGAAACCTCGAATGTCGCAGAACATCACCGTCACCTCGGCCTCGCGGCCTTCCTTCAGCAGCTCGGGATGCCGCACGAAATGCCGCGCCAGTTCCGGAGTAAAAAACTGGCCGAACTCGCGCTCGCGGAGCCGCTTTTTTTCCAGGCAGGCATTGACCCTGGCTTTGAACAGGGCCAGGTCGACCGGCTTGGTCAGGAAGTCATCGGCACCCAGTTCGATGCAGGGAACGACGTCGCGCATGGTGTCCAGCGCCGAGACGAGAATGACCGGCGTATGCCGCAGTCGCTCGCTGGCCTTGAGCCGCTGCAGGACCTGGTAGCCGTTCAATCCTGGCATCAAGAAATCCAGCAACACCAGGTCGAATTCCTGGTTCTCCACCAACTCCATCGCCTCGCTGCCGTCGCAGGCGAATGTCACGTGATGCCCCTCCCGCTGCAAGATCCGGCGCAGCACATCACGGCTGACCTCGTTGTCGTCCGCGACCAGCACGGACGCAGGGGCGACGGGGTGCGACGCTGCGGGGACGGGCATTTCCGCCGGCGTCTCAAGCCCCGGCACGATCCAGGGCTCGGATTTCGCGGCCACCGGCGGCGGACGCATCCCCGCTTCGCCGTCCGTCTGTGGGGCCTTGTACTGCAGCAACGTGGTTTCGCACGTCTTGCAGTAGTCCCGGATTTTCTCCAAGTCGCCCGCCAGGGCACCGAAGTAGACGTCCTGTTCCTCCAGCAACAGCAGTTGGCAGTAGCCGAGGACGTGATTCAGCTGGTTGCCGATGTCGTGACGCAGTTCGCGCAACTGCACACTGAAATCGGCCGCCGGGACTCCGCGCCCGGCGACGCTCAGTTTCTGCTTGACGAACTGGTACAGTTCCTTGGCCGCCGCGTGCAACTTGGCCACGTCCTCCTGAAATGCCGGCGGCCGTTCCCCGCTGTCGTTGGAAAGCATCTGGCTGTAACCGACCATGGCCTCGATGGGGGCCAGCAGGTCCGCGCGCAAGGCGGTCAGGAGCTGTTGCCGTGAAGGCCGCTGCCGAGTGGCGTCGGTGGCGGAAGGCGGAGACGCCTGATCCACTGCCGGCGGGGACGACTTCGTTGCCGATTTCGCTTTCATGGGTTCTTTCCAATCAGCAAGTGTCGCTCGATGGTCTCCAGCAGCGCCGCAAATTCGAAGGGTTTCGTCTGTACGGCGTCGCAACCGGCCTCGAGGAACCGTTTCTTCTCGTCCATCATCGCCGAGGCGGTGAGCGCGATGATGGGGATGGGCTGCGGGGCGGCCGCCGCCTTGATCAGCCGGGCGGCTTCCACTCCTCCATAGCGATTGGCTTCCTCGCCGGCGGCGTTGGGAATGCCGATGTCCATCAGGATCAGGTCGGGTTGCTCGGCGGCGGCCGTCGCGACGGCCTCCTCCTTGGTGTTGGCAACCAGCACGTCGTGCTTCTTCCGCGTCAACAATCTCTTCAGAATTTCGACGTTCGCCGGTTCATCCTCGACCACGAGTATTCTAGACATCGCGTTCCTCCTGCGTTTTACGCTCCTCCGACTTCAGGTGTTTGTCCACTCTCCGATGGATCTCACGCAGCAGATCCTCGTTGCTGTATTGGCCTTTCCGCAACACGCGCACGACATAGCCGTCGAGTCGCTCCAATTCTTCGGGTGTGGGATCCTTGGCGGAAACCACCACCACGGGAATCGACAGCCATTCGGCCAGCTGGCAATACTGCGCCAGGAACTCGAAGCCGTCCATCACGGGCATCATCAAATCCAGGAGGATCACCGCCGGCTGTTCGGTTGCCAGCAGTTCCAGGGCGGCTTTGCCGTGTTCGGCTTCCAGGACTTGCCAGCCGTCGCGTTCCAAGTTGCGCCGCAGGATTTCGCGGGCTTGCGGCTCGTCGTCGACCACCAGCACGCTCCGGTCCCGTTTGTTGCCGGTGTACTTGGAGAGGATCCGCGTGAGTTTTTCCCAATCGACCGGCTTGCTGACGAACTCGGCGGCCCCCAGCGAGTACGATCGTTGCTGGTCGTCGGTGATGGTCACCATGACGACGGGAATCCGCGCCGTTTCCGGGTCGGTCCTCAAAGCGGCCAGCACCGCCCAGCCATCCAGTCCGGGCATGATCGCGTCGAGCGTGATCACGGCGGGATGCAGGCGTTTGGCCATCTCCAGACCTTCCATCCCGGTGGCAGCCGTAATCACGCGGAAACCTTGCGATTCCAAGTAACGAAACATCAACTCGCGCACGCTGGGGTCATCGTCGACGACCAGCACGGCGCGGGCGGAATCCGCCGGCAGGGCTTCGCTCGCCGTCTCGGGGGACCGGGGATGCGTGGCCATCGCGGAGATTGGCCGCCGCGATGCGTCGTCCAGCAACGCGCCTTCTGCCGCCGCGGTTTCGTCGGCCGTCGTGGCCGCCGCCGTGCCCTTGGGTTCCGTGACGGGATGGACGATGCGGCCCTGAATCGTATCCACCGGCAGGCGGACCGTAAACGTCGAGCCCTTGCCGAACTCGCTCTTCACGGTGATGGCACCGTGCATCATGTCGCAGAAACCTTTGCAGATCACCAAGCCCAGGCCGGTGCCCCCACGATTGCCCTGCTTGGCGGCGAGCTTGGTGAAGGGCCGGAACAGCTTGCCTTGCTCTTCCGGTGTCATGCCCCGGCCGGTGTCCACTACGTCGAACCGGATCACGCCTCCATCGCCGTCCGGCTCGCGAGTTGCCTGCAGGCGAACGGTCCCATGCTGCGTGAGTTTGCAGGCGTTGCCGACCAGGTTCAGCAAGATCTGGCGGACGCGTTGTTCGTCGGCGTACAAGTTGCCCGCGTCATCACCGCAAACAACCTCCAGGCGGTTGCCGTTGTCGCGGGCCTGTAACTCCATCGCGTCACCGACTTCTTTCACCAGCTTGCTGACCGGGAGATCCTCCGGCTCGAGCGTGATGCCGCCCATGATGATCTTCTGGTAGTCGAGGATGTCGTTGATCAGCGTGAGCAGTTGGCTGCCGGCCAAGCGGATTTTGTGCACGTCGGCCAATTGCTCGTCGTCCAGGTCCGTCAGTTCGAGCAGTTGGCAGAAGCCGGAGACCTGGTTCAACGGGTTGCGCAGTTCGTGGCTGACGCTCGCCAAGAACGCATCTTTGGCCCGGCTCAATTCGTGTGCCTTGTCGCGGGCGGCGGTCAGTTCGGCGTTGGCCCGTTCCAGCTCCTGCGTGCGCTCCCGGACGCGGCGATCCAAGTCGGCGTTCAGATTCCTCAGGCGTTCGTGGCCCTCCGCCACTTCGTCCAGCATCTGCCGAAACGCGCGTGCCAGCACCCCGATTTCGTCGCGGCGTTTGACCGGCAGTCGCTCGACGATTTCCGCAACCCCCTTGCGCCAGGAATCGTCCCTCGAAACCATGTCGATGTCCATCTCCGCGACCGCCTGCGCCGTGGCCGTGATCTGCTTGAGCGGCCGCGTGAAGATCAGTGAACAAGCGGATGCCAGTACTGCCGCCAACAACACAAAGCCGCCTGCGCACCAGGACAGACTCGCCATTTCCGCGTCGACGTCCGCCTCCATTTCGTTCTTGAATGCGGCCTGGGCCAAACCAAAGTAGCGCATGCCGCCTCGCGAACCGGCCGACCGGACGGGAAACAAGACGAAGCGGACATAGCATGCCTCGCACTTCACCGGCGCTTGCCACCGGACGTCGATCGCTGGCAGGCCGTCAACCTTGTTCGACAAGCCGACGACATCCGCCTTCGAGAGGGCCAGCAAGCGGACGTTCTTCACGCCTCCGACCAGCTGACCGATCCGTTGACCGCTGTTCAAGGTTCGGGCGAAGGCCTTCGCCGCCTCGGCGGCTGCCTCTTGCTGCGCGGCGCGGATTTCCGTGCTTTGGCGAAACCACAACGGTTCGCGCAGCGTGATTTCCTGCATGGGATAGTCGATCACCTGCCTGGGCTCCAACGGTGGTTGCCTGTTCTTACAGGCTTCGACCAACTTGTCCCGCTTCAGAAACAGTTCGGCAAACGGCTCGACTGTGTCTTCCTGGCGGATTCGTTGCAGTTCCGCTTCGCAGGGATACACCAGCAGATCGTCCGTAAACGATCGTCCGTTTTGCGGCTCGTTGGCCAGGACGGCCAAGTGTCGCGGCGAGGAATTCACTCGGTGCAGCGGGGAACGGTCGTCATTGCTGCCGCTGCTGCCGCTGGGGAGATCCGCATCCAGGTTCAGGGCGGCGATCACGGCTACATTCTGAGCGGTTGGATGATCGCCGGTCGGAATCAGACGTTTGCCGGCCCACACAATGTTGGCCCGGTCGACGTCCTGGGAGCCGGCGTGGCGGATCCCGACTCGACGAATCTCCGAGACGATTGGCTGAGGTTCTGCCGTGCCGACCGGCTGGTGATGCAGCACGTGTTCGAGAAACTCGTCACGGTTCTCCACCCACACGGCCCGCTGAAACCCGGCGGGCGGCTGAGCGGGCTCTTGCAGGGCGATGATCGTCTTGCTCTGGCCGTCCGCAGCGACCGTGACGACTTCCAGCCAGAGGTAGTTCGGCTGATAGAACCTTCTTCGGCAGAGGTCCTCCAAGTTCGCCCGCTGGTCGTCTCCCGGCAGCTGTGTTCGCAGCTGTGCGACTTGTCCTTCTCGGGCCAGGAAATCCACGTCCGCGCGGACGGCATAGATCTCGGACATCAGTTCCGATGCGCGGAGTCTCGTTTCGTCCCCCAAATCAAGCACTTCGTGGTCGAGGACGATGTCGCTAGACCCACCCTTCATCGACCACAACAGCAGGAAGGCCGTCACGCAAACGAGCGTGGTCGCCAACAGAACCAGCTTGGCGCCAATGCCGAAGTTCATGGTCGGACTCCCTGGACGAGAACAGCTACCAAGAAGCCTCCTGCCTCCCAGACGTGGATACGGACGGCAACCCACATTTTCACCTAGGATCGGGGCGAGTTCAAGTAGTGCCGCAGGATCGCTCCAGGTGGCCGAACATCCCAGACCTCCTATCCCACTTAACGCTCTTAAGTACCCAATCGGGTTCTTGGGGCACACGCCCTCAGAATCTTGCTTTCAGATCGCTCGAAGCAGCGCTTGGCAGCAAAGCGGTTCCCAAGCGGAGCTGGGAAACCAGAACTGGGGGCCCGTTAGAGATTTCGATCAGACAGCGGCAATCATTCCGGGCGATCCGTCCAACGCCCCCTGCTGATTCGAGAGGGCTTCCAAGGCGGGAACATCGACGCTTCCGGCCCATGCGCCGACGGCTTGTAGGTCCAGGACGCGATCGCCGGGTGCCTACAAGCCGTCGGCGCATGGGCCGGAAGCGTCGATG
>CAYPGE010000425.1:2508-7829 GCA_964409865.1 uncultured Pirellulaceae bacterium | reverse complement strand
ACCCGACTCGGTGGCGCAGGGCGGGGCGCTGAGCTGGGACGTCTTGTTCTGAGCGGGTTTGTTTTTTGGCGCGGCGGCGGGCGTTTGCGGCGGCAGCGGCTGATCGGGCGAAACGACGCGGATTTCGTTGTCGCGGAGCTTGGGCCAGATGCGGCGGATTTCTTCCAGGGCGGCTTTGGCGTCGCCGGAGAAGGGAACGGTGCGCATGTTCTGGCTGCTGCGGCCGCGGAGCAGCGCGAGGCCCGTCTCGCCCATCTTGATCAGCAGATCGCGGATCTGCTGCTGCTGTTCGGCCGTGGCACGGATGAACAACTGCTGGGTGACCGGGTCCGTGTCCACTTCGGGCGCGCGGGCCTCGTCACTAAACTGGCGGAGGATCGCCATTTCGGCGGAGGTCGGATCGACGTACTTCAGATCGTAGATCTCCAGCACCGGTTCTTCGCCGCGGAGCTGCTCCAGCACCTTCGTAATCTGCTCGTGGACTTCCGGCCGGGCGATGGCGATCAGCTGGTTGCTCGTCCGGTCCAGCGACAGTTCGGCCTTGCTGCCCTGCTTGTCCAGCATCTGTTCCAGGAGGTCCATCGCGGAGGTGGAATCGACGTTGCGCAGGGAGTACAGTTCCATCTTGGAGTCGGCGTCGTGGCGGGCGGCATCCTCCATGGACTTGATCAACTCGGCGATCCGCTCCTGTTTGGCGGCCGAGGCGACGGCGATCACGGCATCGTTGTCCATGTCCAGCGACAACTGGATGGTGGCATCATCGCGGAACAGGAGGGACAGCGAGCGGTACACGTTGGTCACGCTGCCGACGGCCACGCGGTGGATCTGGAGAGCGGGCCGCTGGCCTTCCGCGTCTTTGCTATCCATCTGGTCGATGGTGGCCTTGATCTTGACGTGGTCTTCGGGCAGTCCGCTGACCACCAGGCTGCCCTCCTTGGCGTCGACGGCCATCTTGGCCGACGGGACGAGGGCTTGCAGCACGGTGTAGGCGGCTTGCGGATCGGCGTAGCGGAAGCGGTACACCTGGCTGCTCATCTGCCCCGCGCCGGTCTCCATCTCCTCGACGGCCTTTTTAATCTCCTCGTGGTCCGCCGGCGTGGCCCAGGCGATCAGCCGCCGCGGGTCGGAGCCGACGGAGAATTGCGCGGCCGGCACGGCGCTCTGCAGAAACGCCATCGCGGTGGCGGCGGTGCTGGCCTCGAGCGTGTACACGGCGACTTTGCGGGCCAGTTCCGCCGGGCCTTTTTCGGCCAGACGTTCGACAATCTCCTGGATGATCTTGTGGTCGGCGGGGCGGGCCCAGGCGATCATCTGGTGCGGCTCGGCGCCGGGCGACAGGCTGGCCGTGGGCACGGCAGTGCGCAGAATCCGCATGGCCTCGGCAGCGTTGCCGGACTGGAGCGTATAGACGACGGCCTGGGGCTCGGTTTCGGGCGGGGCTTCCTTGTCCAATTCTTTCAGGACGTCCGCAATTTTGGCGTGGTCCCGCGGGCTGGCAAAGGCGACGAATTGGCTGGGATCGGCCCCGGCACTCAAGGCGGCTTGAGGCACGACGCGGGCCAGGGCCTGCAGCGCGGTGGTCGCCGTGGCGTGGTGCAGGCTGTACACCTGGGCCGTGCGGGTGGCGTCGGGCGATTCTTCGACCAGTTGTTTGATCAAGCCCTTGATCGTTTCGTGGTCCTGGGCCCGGGCCCAGACCACCACTTGGCCGCCTTCGCCGCCCAAGGCAAAGTTGGCTCGGGGCACGGCGTCGCGGAGGAACCGCAGGGCGTAGACGGCAGCCGTCTGGCTCATGCCCTCCAGCTGATAGACCGCGGCCGTGGGAGCCGATTCCGGATCGGGCTTGACGTCCATTTGCTTCAGGACTTCCTCGATCTTCGTGTGGTCGGCCGGCGTGGCCCAGGCGTTGAGCCGCTGCGGGTCGGCCGGGTCCGTCGTCACGTCGGCCCTGCGGACGGCGGACTGCAGGAACGAGATCACGGCCGCGGCCGTAATGTGCTGCAGCGTGTAGACTTTGATCGTGCGGGCCAGTTCCGGCGGCGGGGCTTTCTGCAGCTGCTCGATCAGCGTCTTGATCTGGGCATGGTCCTTGGCCGTGGCCCAGACGACCATCTGGCCCTCCTCTGAACCCGGCGTGAATTTCGCTTGCGGCACCACCTGGGCCAGGAACATCCCGGTGTAATACAAGGACCGCGTGCTCATGCCCTCCATCGTGTAGATCGCCACCGAGTACGAGGCGTCGGGATCGCTCTCGGTGTCAATCTGCTGCAGGATGTCCTTGATCGTCGCCTGGTCCAGCGGCGTGGCGTAGGCCGTCAATCGCTGGGGATCCGACGCGTCCGGAGTGAGCGTGGCGCGGGGCACGGCGCTGCGCAGGATCGACATGGCCGTGGTTGCCGAGATCTCCTTCAGAGTATAGACCGTCGCTTTCGACGCTTCATCGGGCGGCGGAGCGGCGTTCAGCCGGTCGACCAGGGCCTGGATGTCCTTGTGGTCACGGGGGCTGGCCCAAGCGACGAACTGGTCGGGCTCGGTGCCCGCCGAGAAGCGGGCGCGGGGAAAGGCGGTGGTCAGCAGTTGCAGTGCGGCCGTCAGGGACGCCACCGGCTGCTTGCTCAGCAGCTTGTAAACTTGCACCGTCGAGCGTCCGCCCCCCTCGCCCTCGACGTCGATCTCGTCCAGCACGGTCTTGATCGTCTCGTGATCGGCGGCGCGGGCGTTGGCGGTGAGCCGTTGAGGATCGTCCGGATCGGTCGTGAACGTCGCGTTGGGCACCGCGGTCTGGAGCACTTGCGAGGCGGCGGTGGCGGTGATGAACTTCAGGGTGTACAGCATCACCTGAGGCCGCTGCTCGGGCGGCATTCCGGCGTTGATCTGCTCGACCAAGGCCTTGATTCCCGCGTGGTCCTTGGCTGAACCCCAGGCGACGAACTGGCCCGGCTCGTTGCCGGTGGAGAACGTGGCGCGGGGAAAAGCCTCGCGGAAGAGGGCCAGCCGGTAGTACAGCGACGTGCCGATGGCCTGACTCTCCAACTGGTACACGGCGACGGTCTCGCCGCCGGCCAGATCGCCTTCGACGTCGATCTTGTCCAGGATCGCCTTGATCGTCGTCTGGTCTTCGGGGCTGGCGTAAGCGGTCAGGCGGCGGGTGTCTTCCGTGTCGGGCGTGAGTTTCGCCTTGGGCACGGCTTCGGTCAGCACGGTGACGGCGGTCGTGGCTAGGATGTTCTTCAGCGAGTACACGGTGGCCACGGGCGCTTTTTCCGGCGGCGGGCCGGCGTTCAAGCGGTCCACCAGGGCCTTGATTTCCTCTTGGTCCTTGGCCGTCGCCCAAGCGACGAATTGGTCGACCTCCGTGCCCAGCACGAAGCGGGCGCGGGGGAAGGCTTGAGTCAGCATGCTGATCGCGGAGTTCATCGCCGTCGGCGAAGTCTGCTGTTCCAACTCGTACACGACCACCGATGGTTCGGTGCCGGGTTCGCCTTCGACGTCGATCTTGAGGAGCACGGCCTTGATCATCTCGTGGTCCGCCGCGCGGGCGCTGGCGGTCAGGCGTTGGGCGTTGACCGGATCGACGGTCACGACCGCCTTGGGCACCGCGGCCTGCAGCACGGCGGCGGCGCTGGCGGCCGTGATCGATTTCAGCGTGTACACTTCGACCTGGGGTCTCTGTTCCGGCGGCGTTCCGGCGTTCACCTGTTCGACCAGATTCTTGATTCCCGCGTGGTCCTTGGCCGTGGCCCAGGCGACGAACTGGCCCGGATCGGTGCCGGTGGAGAAGGTGGCTCGGGGAAACACCTCGCGAAAGAGGGCCAGCCGGTAGTACAGGGACGAACCGCTGGCTTGGCTCTCCAGTTGGTAGATGGCGACCGTCTCGCCGCCGGCCGCATCGCCTTCGACGTCGATCTTCTCCAGGATCGTCTTGACCGTCGCCTGGTCCTCCGGGCTGGCGTAGGCGGTCAAGCGGCGGGTGTCTTCCGTGTCGGGTGTGAGTTTCGCCTTGGGCACGGCGGGCGTCAGCACGCTCAGCGCGGTCGTAGCCAGGATGTTCTTCAGCGAGTACACGGTCGCCACCGGCGCTTCCTCCGGCGGCGGCCCGGCGTTCAGGCGGTCCACCAGGGCCTGGATTTCTTTGTGGTCCTTGGCGGTCGCCCAAGCCACGAACTGGCCGACCTCCGTACCCAGCACGAACCGGGCGCGGGGGAAGGCCTGAGTCAACATGCTGATCGCGTAGCTCATCGCCGTGGGCGACGTCTGCTGCTCCAATTTGTACACCACGACCGACGGTTCGGTGCCGGGTTCTCCCTCGACGTCGATCTTGGTGAGGATCGCCTTGATCGCCTCGTGATCCGCCGCGCGGGCGCTGGCGGTCAGACGCTGGGCGTTGGCCGGATCGACGGTCACGACCGCTTTGGGCACCGCGGCCTGCAGGACGGCGGCGGCGCTGGCGGCGGGAATCGACTTCAGCGTGTACAGCTCGACCTGGGGCTTCTGCTCCGCCGGCAGTCCGGCGTTGACCTGTTCGACCAACTGCTTGATCCCCGCGTGGTCCTTGGCCGACGCCCAGGCGATGAACTGGCCGGGATCGGTGCCGGTGGAGAACACGGCTTTGGGAAACGCCGTGCGGAAGACGGACAGGGTGTAATAGGTCGCGATGGTGCTGGCTTGGCCTTCCAGCGCGTACACGGCCACGGTTTCGCCGCCGGCCGCGTCGCCTTCGATGTCGATCTTGTCCAGAATCGCCTTGATCGCCGTCTGGTCGGCCGGGCTGGCGTAAGCGGTCAAGCGGCGGGTGTCTTCGGTGTCGGGGGTGAGCTTCGCCTGGGGGACCGCGGGCGTCAGCACGCTCACTGCGGTCGTGGCCAGGATGTTTTTCAGCGAGTACACGGTGGCCACCGGCGCTTCCTCCGGCGGCGGCCCGGCGTTCAGGCGGTCCACCAGGGCCTGGATTTCTTCGTGGTCCTTGGCCGAGGCCCAGGCGACGAACTCGTTGGGCTCGGTGCCGGTCAAGAAGCGGGCGCGCGGGAAGGCCTGCGTCAACAGACTGATCGCGTACGTCATCGACGTGGCCGAGGCCTGCCGCTGGAGCCGATACACGGCCGCCGATTGGCGTCCGCCGCCCTCGCCCTCGACGTCCAATTCGGCCAGCATGGCCTTGATTCGCTCGTGATCCGCTGGGCGGGCGAGGACGGTGAGACGTTGCGGATCGGCGGTGTCGGCGGTGAACGTCGCCTTGGGCACGGCGGCCTGCAGCACGGTGGTCGCAGTCGCGGCGGTGATCCACTGCAGCGGGTACACGGTGATCTTGGGCGTCTCTTCCG
>CAYPGE010000425.1:0-2408 GCA_964409865.1 uncultured Pirellulaceae bacterium | reverse complement strand
GTTGGGCGACGAGCGTTTTGATCCCCTCGTGGTCCTTGGCGGTGGCCCAGGCCACGAACTGGTCGGCTTCCGCGCCCACGGAGAACGTGGCTTTCGGAAATGCCGTGCGGAAGACGCTCAGCGTATAGTACAGCGAGGTGGCGGCCGTCGAGCCTTCGAGCTTGTAGACAGCGACCGTGGCGCCGCCGGCGGCATCACCCTCGACGTCGATCTTCTCCAGGATCTGCTTGATCGTCGCCTGGTCGGCGGGACTGGCATAGGCAGTCAGCCGGCGGGTGTCTTCGGCATCGGGGCTGATCTTCGCCTTAGGCACGGCCGTGGTCAGCAGACTCAGTGCCGTGGTGGCGGTGATGTGCTTCAGCGAGTACACGGTGGCCACCGGCGCTTCCTCCGGCGGCGGCCCGGCGTTCAGACGATCCACCAGGGCCTTGATGTCTTGCTGATCCTTGGCGGTCGCCCAGGCGACAAACTGGCCGGGTTCGGTGCCCAGCAGGAAGCGGGCGCGTGGGAAGGCCTGCGTCAACAGGCTGAGCGCGTAGCTCATCGCGGTGGGCGAAGCCTGTTGTTCCAGCACGTACACGGCGACCGACGAGCGCCCGGCGCCTCCGCCCTCGACGTCCAGTTCGGCCACCATGGCCTTGATCCGCTCGTGATCCGCCGGGCGGGCAAGGACGGTGAGCCGTTGAGGATCGGCCGCGTCGGCGGTGAACGTCGCCTTGGGCACGGCGGCCTGCAGCACGGTCGTCGCGGTCGCGGCGGTGATCCACTGCAGCGGGTACACGGTGATCTTGGGCGTCTCTTCCGGCGCGGGGGCCGCGTTCAGTTGGGCGACGAGCGTTTTGATCCCCTCGTGGTCCTTGGCGGTGGCCCAGGCCACAAACTGATCGGCTTCCGCGCCCACGGAGAACGTGGCTTTTGGAAACGCGGAGCGGAAGACGGCCAAGGTGTAAGACAGCGAGGCAGGGATCGTCGAGCCTTCGAGCTTGTAGACGGCGACGGTGGCGCCGCCGGCGGCGTCGCCCTCGACGTCGATCTTCTCCAAGATCTGCTTGATCGTCGCCTGGTCGGCGGGACTCGCGTATGCAGTCAGCCGGCGGGTGTCTTCGGCATCGGGGCTGATCTTCGCCTTGGGCACCGCCGTGGTCAGCAGACTCAGCGCCGTGGTGGCGGTGATGTGTTTCAGCGAATACACGGTGGCTTCGGGCGCTTCCTCCGGCGGCGGTCCGGCGTTCAGCTGGTCGACCAGGGCCTTGATGCCTTCGTGATCCTTGGCCGAGGCCCAGGCGACGAACTGGCCCGGTTCCGCGCCCATCAAGACGCGGGCGCGGGGAAAGGCTTGCGTCAGCAGGCTGATGGCGTAGCTCATCGCCGAATAGGAAACCTGCTGCTTCAACTGGTACACGACGACCGACGGCTGGCTGCCGGGGTCGCCCTCGACGTCGATCTCCGCCAGGATCGTCTTGATCATTTCGTGTTCCGTGGGGCGGCCGGAGGCGGTGAGCCGTTGCGGGTCGGCGGGGTCCGCGGTGAAGGTCGCCCGCGGCACGGCGGCCTGCAGCACGGTGATCGCGCTGGCGGCGGTGATCGACTTCAGCGGGTACAGCGCGACCTTGGGGGCATGTTCGGGGGCCGGCGGCGTGTTCAGCCGATCGACCAGGGCCTGGATGCCCTCGTGGTCTTTGGCCGAGGCCCAAGCGACGAATTCGCCGGGGTCGGAGCCCAGGGTGAAGTTGGCTTTCGGGAACGCCGAGCGGAACACGCTCAGGGCGTACAGCACCGACGTCGACGACGACTTGTATTCCAGCTTGTACACGGCGACCGTCGACTTGGCCGCGGCTGCGCCTTCGACGTCGATCTCCTGCAGGATGGCCTGCAGCATTTGATGGTCGCGCGGCTGGGCGATGGCCACGACCTGGCTGTCGTCAGCGCCGGCCGAGACTTTCGCGGTGGGCACCGCCGAAGTCAGGACGGGGAGGGCTGCCGTCGCCGTGATGTGCTGCAGCGCGTACGCCTTGGTCGTCGGCTTTGCGGCCGTCACTTCCTTCTTGGACATCTCTTCGATCGCCGTGCGGATCGTCTCCTGATCGTCCGGCGTGGCCCAGGCCGCCAGGCCGCCGGTCTGGGCATCCACGGCCAAACGGGCCGTCGGGACGAGGCTGGTGAGCATCTGCAGGACGGTCTGCGGGTCGGCCTCGCCGCGCGGATAAACCACCAGGCGCGGTTTGTGCTGGTCTTCCGCTCCCGATTGCAGTTGCTCGACGGCCTTGGCGATCACGGCCTGGTCCGCCTTGCTGGCCCACACCAGGACGCGTTTGGACACCGGGTCCGGGACGATCTTGGCGTCGGGCAGTTGCTGCTGCAGCAGGGGGACCGCCACCGCGGGGTCGACTTTCGACAGCGGATACGCC
>CAYPGE010000424.1:0-7951 GCA_964409865.1 uncultured Pirellulaceae bacterium | reverse complement strand
GAAACACGTCGTCCAGCGGCAGCACGCCGATGCCCACCTTCTCGGCCGCGCCGTAGGTGGTGGGATTGGCCGGCTCGGCGCTGGTGCTCACCAGGGCCGACGGCGACAGCCCGGCCAGCCAGACCTTCTGCCACGGCGACTGGCTTGTGACGCGATGACGGTGCATCAGCGGCAGGTTCTCGGCTGTGCGGTTGCTGAACGTTTCGCGGACCACGATCCATTCGTCGTGCTGCTGGATCTCCTGTCGATGGTCGAAGTGCTTGTTGGGGCCGCGGACCCAGGCCGGTTCGGGCGTCGAGAACTCGGATTCGACGCGGAACGTCGCCCCGCCCACGCCAATCTCGAACGCGCCGTCTTGCTGCCGGACCAGCCGGTAGTCGACCTTGTGTTGGGCAGCCGGACGGACCGCGGGCAGCGGGCCGGTCGGCGCGGGGCGTTTGGGACGCGGCGTCACGGGGTCGCGGACCTGCAATTGCACGTCGGCGATGACCAGCGTCTTGTTCAACTCCGCGCCGGCCGAGTTGTGGATGATCAGCCGGTTGTCGCCGTCGCGCACCAGGTCGTTCACGCGCAGTTCGTAGCGGCACAGCTTGGGTCCGCTCCGCAACGCGTAACTGGGGTGCTTGTTGGGCGAGTCGAAGTCGGGGCAGTAAGGGACGTTGAACGTCTCGCCACTGGCGAGCGACATCAGTTCGCCGTTGACGCGCGGCTCCGGGCCCTCCCAATTGACCAGCCGACTGCCGTCCAGCGCTTCGCCGTTGACTGTCAGCCGCATCCCGCGTGTGTAGCCGGCCGGCCGGGGTGAATCCAAGCGGGCCTTCAGCGTCAGGACCAAATCTTTTCCGGGCGGAACGCTCAGGGCGGAGAAAGGAATCTCGCGTTTTTCGCTCGCCGGCAACTCGGCGGCGGCCAACAGTTCCTGGCTGCGGACCACGGCCAGCGGGATCCCGTCGGAGCCGGCCAACGCAGCCGCAATCAGACGCTCGCACTTCCGTTGCCAGGGTTCTGTCCGCAAGGTGAGCATCTTCTCTTGGGCCGGTGTGGTTCCGTCCGTGTCGGAGACGGCCACTTCGAGCCCCAGGGAAACCCCCTTGTCCGGACGCAGGTCGGGCTTGCCTGCCAGTTGGCCGATCAGCGGCCACGGCAGGGCGGCTTCGATGGCGTATCCTTGGTCCGTCTGTTGCGCGGCCACCAGCACCCCCGTCGCCGCGGACTCTTCCGGCCGGAAGACGACCGCCTCGGCCGGAATGTCGGCCAGCGGATCGCCGGTTTGCTGGAAATTGCCCGGGCTGAGGCCGAACTGAATTTGGCCCGCGCCCATGAAGGTCCGTCCCGGCGGCGAGTCGGGCGTCAGGTCCAGATACAACTCGACGTGATCGCCGCGAAACATGGCCCGGTCGCGGAGCGTCTGGCGGTGCTGATCGTCGGTCACATCGGCGGCCAGATACAGGTACTCGTCGCGCCAGGCCAGCCACACGCGGGCCGAAAGGTCGGCGGCCGAGGCCCACTTCACCTCGCCGTAGGCACCGTGCTCCTTGGTGGCGGCGGTGCGGACATTGGGCACGCTCTCCCACTCGTCGAGCCGTCCGTCAATAGCCGGGGGCGGATCGGGCTTGAAGGGAATTCCGTACACGGGCGCGTCCTCGGCCGCTGTGCAAACCGTCACGACCGCCAGCATTGCCGCCGCTGCGAGACAGGTTAAGTTCTTCATGGAAACCTCTTGGCACTGGTTGGGGAACACAACTTCTGATTGTCACGGTCCAGATGCCGCCGTCAATCACGCCTGCACAACACGCGGAAAAACTGCGGTTGTCTTTTCCGGCTACTGCGGTGACAATTCGAAAGGGCGCGGTGTTCTTGCTCAGACTTACGGACTTAGCTGGTTCTGAGCGAACTCTGCAGGCTGGCTGCATCGCCAGCGATTCTTAAGGATTTGGGCCATGCAAGTGCTAGACATCCCAACGGCAATCCCGGAGAAGATCGAACGTTTGCTTCGTCCCGTCGTGAAGTCCGCGCGTGGAAGTGCCGCGGACGATTCGCCGGCCGAGTGGGAGCGATTCGAGTCGCAGCTTGTGCAATGGGAGCAAAAGCCCGACGAGTTGGAGGACGACGGACTGGAACCGCCAAATCAGGAGACCATCCCGTTGATTCGTGAGGTTGGGCACGCCTTGCGCGCACTGGCCGTGGAGCCGCCATTACGCCTGATCCCCAATTGCGAAGCCGGCGCGGTCTTTGAGTGGCGAAATCCGCCATTCTTATGGTCGATCGAGGTCGAACGGGACGGGACCCTGGAACTGTCCGTCTTCCGAGCAGGCCGGTTGATTACGCGCCATCGGATCGCGTAAGGATCGGCGAATCAATAACTGTCGCGATTTCACAGTAGCCATCACGCTCCGCGTGATGATCGCCAACAAGAACTGGACAGTTATTGATTCGCCGATCCTAAGACGAGACTGCGACGAAGGAGGGAAGGATGTCCGATGGTTCGGAAGTGATCGCAGATCACGAAATACTGTACCGGCGAATTCCCGCCGCCAGCGGTTTCTTCGATCCGCAAGTTGACCCGAATCCATCGCCGCTCGCCTTTCGCCCGACGAGGCACGACACGACGGGGCTGTCCCTATCTCGCGCGAAATACAAGAGCCTGGAGGAAGCTGGGTGTGGACGAGAGGGCAAGCAATACTACGTTGCCGTTCTCCGCGCCGGAGAGTTGCGACGGCTCGGCATGGATATCGTTCCCCGGCCGCTGGAGGACGATCCCGGCCACTGTGAAATCGCCGACTTGAACTTCGGCAATCGGAAAGCCATGCCTTTCGCCGAATGGCAGTCGTTACTGGCTGAGCAACTGTGTCTGCGCGTCGAAGGGCCGTTCCCAGAGCTGCCGACCATCGATGCGTCCCGACAGTGGTCTTGACTTCCCCTGAGATCGCCGTTTCAAATGCAGGCCACCGTTGGGCGGATCTTCCGGCGTGAACGGACCTCAGGCCGCATCCCGAAGACCATGAACTTCGACACGAGAGGACTCTTGCCAATGAATCGGATCTTAAGATACAATCTGGCAGCCCTCATCACGCTGCTCGTCGCTTCCCTCGCCGCCGTGAACGCGGCGGAGACAACCTCAGAATCTGAACCTGCAGCGCCGGCTTCCCTCCGCTTGACCTTGCCGCCGACGGTTTACGCCGTGCCGGGCGTGGAGATGAGTCTGTATTTCGCGAACGTCATCCTGGCCGCGCCGGCGGAAGAATTCTCGTTTGCCGTCACCTGCGACGTCGGCGAAACGGATGCGCAGCGCTGGAAGCTCAACGCGACGGCGAAACAAGTCGGCGAATATCCTCTGACACTCAAGGTCAGCGACAACTCCGGCCGGTTGTTGGCCCAGGGCACGACCCAAGTGCGCGTGGTTCCCGCCGATGCCGGGTGCGGCCAAGACATCGCGCTGCTCATCGTGGGCGACAGCCTCACGCACGCCTCGCAGTATCCGAACGAGATTGCACGCCTGCTCTCACAGCCCGGAAATCCCACGTGGCGGATGCTCGGCACGCACAAACCGGCCGCCGCCGCGGAGAACGTCGCACACGAAGGCTACGGCGGCTGGACCTGGCGAGCGTTCAACACACGTTTCAATCCGGACGGCACGCTGGCGGCCAGGACCAACAGCAGTCCGTTCGTGTTCGCCGCCGGCGATCCGCCGACTCCCACGCTGGATGTCGGACGCTACATTGCCGAACGCTGCGGCGGGCGCGCGCCGGACTATGTCACGTTCATGCTGGGCATCAATGATTGCTTCGGCCTGAAAGCCGACAACCCGCAAGCGCTCGAGGCCGGCATCACCGCCGTGTTCCAGGAGGCCGACCAGCTGCTGGCCGCGTTCCGCCAGGCCGCCCCCCGCGCCGAACTCGGCGTCTGCTTGACCACGCCGCCAAACATCCGCGACGCCGCCTTCGTGGCCAACTACAAGACCGCCTATCCGCGCTGGAACTGGCGGCAGGTCCAGCATCGGCTCGTCGAGCGGCAATTGGAACATTTTGGGCAACGTGAAGGCGAAAACACCTTCCTCGTGCCCACCGAATTGAACCTCGACATCGCCGGCGGCTATCCCGACAACAACGCCGTCCACCCCAACGTCACCGGCTACCAGCAAATCGGCGTCAGCATTTACGCGTGGCTCAAGTCGCGATTGGCCGCACGCGACGAACCGCAATCGGCCACCGCCGAACGCCTTTGTATCGTCGACGGCAAACCGGCAGGGAACGACCTGTACGCGGACATCGCGGGTGTCAGACTGTACGCCTGCAGCGAAGCGTGCCTGAAACAGATCCAGGAAAAGGGAGCCCATGTCGGACTGGTCGAGAAGTCGGGACGCGAACCGGAACTGATCCCCGTCCAGCGATCGCGCGAGCGGACGAACGAGGAGATTCTGGAAGGGATGGTGCTAATTCCGGGAGGCGAGTTTGCCAGGAGCGGGGAGTATCTCGTCCGCCGCAATCGCAAACCGGAACCGGAGAAAATCGAGGGCTATCGCGTGCAGGTCAGCTCGTTCTACATGGACCGGTACGAGGTGACTATCGAGGATTACTGCAAGTTTCTCAACGACGGCAACGAGAAATACTTGGCCGGCGGCATCCCGCGGGACCCGGACGGCAAGTTTGTTCCGCCGAAGCCCGAGTTGGCCAAGTACCCGATCGGAGGCGTGAACTACTTTCAGGCCCGCGGCTATGCCCTATGGGCGGGCAAGCGGTTGCCCACGGAGGCCGAGTGGGAGTTCGCCCACGGCGGGCCTCAAGGCCGGGCGTATCCTTGGGGCAATGACGAGCCGGGCCAGACGCGGGCGAATTTCGGCCCCAGCTTCGGGGGCCGCAGACCGGTCGGCAGCTTTCCCGAAGGCCGCACGCCAGAAGGCGTCTTCGATCTGGGCGGGAATATCGGCGAGTGGTGCGCGGACTACTTCGACGAAAACTACTACCGGAAACCCGGGCCGGAGAAACTAATCAAAGACCCGCAGGGGCCGAAGACTGGATTCCTGCGGGTGTACCGCCTCGGATGTCAGTGCAAGGATGCGACGGCCACCGACTTGCGCGGCAACCTGCGCTGCTTCGCCTCGCCCTTTCGCGCCGCAGGGTGTGTCGGGATCCGCTGTGTCGTCACCGCAGGCAGTTGACGCGCCGCCATCGGACTGCTGGCAGGAAGCTTCGGGCAGGAAAATGAAAACCCGTTTCGACATTTTCCTGCCCCCATTTTCCTGCCAGCCCCACCTTTAGCCGGAAAGGGTCGGGACTCTTTTCTGGGGACTACCCTCCGGCCGTTCCGGGAAAAGAGTCCTGACCCCTTTTCTGGCGCTTGACCATCGGCGTCCCGGACGGTAGGTTCAGCAGCGAGCGTTTTGAGGTCGGATCGAGCAAGACGCAGGTCGAGAAGCAGAAAAGGAGGCAAACGGTGCGCTGGCAAGTCCTGATCTTCGTTTTGGGCTGTGCACCGGTGTGGCCGTCGCAGACCGCCGCGTCTGGCGAGCAGCCGCAACTGCGCGCCGCTGCGGTGGAGTTCGCGGTTCTCGCGGAACCCAACGCCGCGACCAGCAGCCGCGTCGGTGCGCGCGTCGGCGAAGTCGCGGGCCCGCTGAAGACGACGGTGCTGTTGCTGGAGGACGCCGACACGCGGTTGTGCCTGGTGACCACGCATTTCGGCGGCACCACTCCGGCCAACGCGAATGAGCTGATCCGCCAGACGCTGGCCAAGAAACTGGGACTCGCTCCGGCGCACGTGTGGATCTTCACGTCGCACAATCACAGCAGCGTGAATTTCGCCGACAATCCGGTGGCGATCTACGATGTGCCCACCAAGGGCAATCCACCGGCCGAATTGCTGCCCATCGGCCGGCAGTTTCTGGACGAACTGCTGAACAGCGCCGAACGCTTGCCGGACCAACTGCAAGCGGTGACGGTGTGGTGGGCTCTGGGACAGGAAAACCGCATCACCTACAACCGCAAGGGCCGGCGGGCGGACGGCAGCACCTACTTCATGCGCGAGGAAGATCGGGCACTGGTCGGCCAGGACTACCGCGGCGACGTCGACACGCAGGCTCCGGTCGTCCTGTTCAAGAACGCCGCAGGCCGGTGCGTGGCCGGGCTGTGCCAATTCACGGGGCACCCGGTTACCAGCTACCATCCGGAACGGCCGGTGGTGTTCGGCGACTGGCCGCAGGTCGCGGCGGACGCGCTGGCCCAGCATCTGGTCCGTGCCGGCGCCGTGCCGATTGGGTTTCTGCAGGGCTGTGCCGGCGACGTGAACTCCAAGGAAATGTTCACGGGCGGCGTCAAGCGAGCGACCGAGTTCGGCCGGATGTTGGGCGAGAGCTATGTCGCGGCGCTCGCCGGGTTGCAGCCATCAGGCCGCGACGGTTTGGACGTGGCCGCGGAGACGGTCCGCGTGCCGTTGGCTCCGCTGCCGCCGCGCGAGGTGCTGGCCGCCGAACTGGAGGAAATGGATGCCTTCCTCCGCCGGGCCGAGGCCGGCGACCAGGACACGCTGTCGTGCGTGGGCCTCAACTTCCCCACCGCGCTCACGCCCAAGTACCGGGGGCGATTGGTCGAGCCGCCCCGCGACTGGGTCCTGTGGGCGCTGGGCTTGCACGACACGGGGAAAGCCGATTCCGTGGCGCAGCATCTGGAGCTGGAGATCGCCGTGATTCGCGTCGGCGATGTGGGCATCGTGGGACTGCCTTGCGAGCCGTTTCAGGGCATCGGACGTCAGATCCGCCGCGATTCGCCCTTGCCGATCAGCATTCCCTGCGGCTATGCCAACGTGTCGCACGGCTACATCACCGACGGTCCCAATACGGGCGACCGGGAATACATGAGCGCGTTCTACCGCTATACCAAGTACCGGCCGCCGCTGGCCAAGCCGGCCGGCGACGTGCTCGCACAGCGGGCCGTCGAAATCCTCCGCCGTTTTGCCCAGGAGTCCCGCCATCCCTGACCTACCCTACTGCGAACTCGGACGGCACGCCCAGATCGACCCCGGCGTCGTGCTCGGCTATCGCTACCCCGGCGACTCGCAACCGCTGCGCATCGGCGATTACGCCATCATCCGGTCCGGGACGGTGATCTACGCGAATACCACGATCGGGCATCGCTTCCAGTGCGGCCACCACGTGGTGATCCGCGCCGAGGTGACCATCGGCGACCGGTGCGTGGTGCATCACCAGTGCACCTTGGAAGGGCGAATCCGGATTGGCGACGGCGTCAAGATCATGGCGCACGTCTACCTCCCCAGCACCACGGTGATCGGCAGCATGGTGTTCATCGGGCCGGGCACGACGTTCTTGAACGACAAGTACCCCATGCGCCGCGCTGCGCCTGTTGAGGGAGCGCGGATCGAAGACCACGTGACGATCGGCGGCGGCGTGACGATCTGTCCGGGCGTCACGATCGGACGCAACGCCTTCATCGGCGCCGGCGCGGTGGTGACGAAGGATGTGCCGCCCGGCACGCTGGCCTGCGGCGTGCCCGCCCGGCATCAGCCCCTGCCTGAAGCCCTCGCGCGGGGCAACCTGCCCGAATTGCTCCTGCCCCAGACCGATCTCTGGGGCGCGCAGCGCGACGACTCGTGGAAGGAATGAGTTACCACATGCTGTTGATCAACTCGACGGACCGTTCCACCAGCACCTGTCCGCCTTCGGGGCCGACGCGGTTGCTGGCGACGATCGCGCTGTAGCTGCCGCCCCGGACGGCCCGTTCCGTCGGCAAGTATCCGCTCGAGCCGTTGGTCAGCTGGAGCACGAACGTCTGCACGGCCTTGCTCCGCCCCTGCATCTGAACGCCGTAGTCCAGGAACAGTTCAAAGGGGTTGGTAACGATCGCGATGTCGCCGATCCGCAGGGCGTGGACTTCCACGGACAGCGTGGGCTCCTTGTCCTGCTGGTGGTAACGGTCGACGACGTTCTGGAGCCACAGTC
>CAYPGE010000423.1:0-7961 GCA_964409865.1 uncultured Pirellulaceae bacterium | reverse complement strand
GCATGCCTTTGTAGATGATGACCTTGGTCGACAGGCTGCAGACGTAGAACATCGTCGCTTGCTTCAGCCGCCGGTCGCCGCGGAGTTCGTGGCTGGCCCGCTTGCGGATCACGTACAACTGCCGCTCGAAGGCGTCGCCCTCCAAACCGCCCTCCGCGGCGACAAACAACTGCTCGATCGCCGGCTGGGCCGCGGAGGCCGACGGGCCCAGGTCCGCTTCGACACCCTGCACGGGCACGCGCCGCCAGCCCACCAGCCGCTGGCCTTGCTCCGCGACGATCCGCTCCACGACGCCTTTGCACTTTTCGCGTTCCGCCTCGATCGTCGGCAAGAACACCACCCCCGCGCCGTACTGGCCGGGTTCGGGCAACTCCGCCCGCAAGTCGACCCTCGCCACCTTGGCCAGGAATTCGTGCGGCAGGGCCGTCAACATCCCCGCCCCGTCGCCCGTCGTCGCTTCACAGCCACAAGCGCCCCGATGGGCCATCCGCCGCAGCACGTGGTCGGCGTCCAGCACCAGTTGATGGCTCCGCCGGCCCTTGATGTGCGCCACAATCCCCACGCCGCAAGCATCTTTCTCGCAGGCGGGATCGTACAGGCCGTGCCTTTCAGGATATCCCCACATCGGTCGCATACTCATTCCCGGTCTCGGCCAGCCTGAGCAGTCCCAACCTCCGTGCCACGGAAGACGCTCAGTAAATTAGAAAAACAAATACTAGCAGAATGTTTCATTAGATTCAGCAATACAAAGGTATTCTTCATCGCGGTCGGGGTCAAGGCGTCGCCGCCCACAATCCGCGCCGCCTGGAGCAGTTCGCAGCGGCATCCGGCGGTTCGTGCGGTTTTCTGAGCCATGCCTAAATCTTCCCTGACACGGAAGTTAAGGGAGATTGAAGGATGGGGCAAGGGACGCTAAGGTAAATGGAATCGTGTTTCCGTCCGCCCTTTCACATACCAACAGGAGCATGCACACCGTGAAAAAAGTCGTTCTGTCTGTCGTAACGCTCGCGTTGCTGTCCATTATGACCGTTCCGATTTGCGCCGAGGAGGGGTGGGTCAGCCTGTTCGACGGCAAATCCTTTGCCGGCTGGAAGGCCAGTGAAAACAAGGACTCGTGGAAGATCATCGACGGCCAGTTGGTGTGCCACGGGCCGCGCAGCCATTTGTTCTACGACGGGGATTTGAAGCCGTTCAAGGATTTTGAGTTCAAGGCCGAGGTGATGACGACGCCCGGCAGCAACTCGGGCATTTACTTCTCCACCCGCTTCCAGCCCGAAGGGTGGCCGAAGTATGGGTACGAAGTCCAAGTCAACAACACCCACACGGACCCCAAGAAGACCGGCGGCCTGTACGGGGTGTCCGACGTGTTCGAGGCTCCGGCCAAGGACGGGAAGTGGTTCGAGATGCACATCACGGTCGAGGGCAAGCACGTGACGGTCAAGGTCGACGGCAAGACGGTGGTGGACTACACCGAACCGGCGGGCCAAGAGCCGCCCAAGGGCGGGTTTGTGCGAGTGATCAGCGAAGGCACGTTCGCCCTGCAGGCCCACGACCCCAAGAGCGAGGTGCACTACAAGAACATCCGCGTCAAGAAGTTGCCGTAACGGCGACACGCGGCGGGCTCAGTGTGGCACTGCTCGCTCGCAAGCGGTGGTCACGCTGCTGGCACGGCCAACAAGTAGGCCGTGCCACACGGGCGTCGCGTCCAAGAACCAATGACCAGTGACGAATGACTAATGACCAAGAAAATCCGCACCTTCGTCGCCGTCGAGTTGTCTCCGGCCGTCGTGGCCCAGGCGGTCAGCCTGGTGGAACTGCTGCGGCCGGCCGGAGCCGACTGCAAGTGGGTCGAGTCGCAGAACATGCACCTGACGCTCAAGTTCCTCGGCGATGTGCGCGAGGAGGACACCGCGGACGTGTGCCGCGTCGTGACGAAGGCGGCGGCGGAATTTGAACCGTTTGAGATTACTTTGGGCGGCGCCGGAGCGTTCCCGAACGCCCGACGCCCGCGGACGCTGTGGATCGGCGTTACGCAGGGCGAGAAGGAACTGGTCCGCTTGCAGACGGCCATCGAGCGGGTCCTTGCCAAACGCGGTTTTCCCAAGGAGCACCGGGCCTTTCATCCCCATTTGACGATCGGCCGCGTGCGTGAAGGCGGCCCGGCGACGGCGGAGTTGGGACAGCGGATCGAAGCGCAGGCCGATTTTGCCGCGGGAACTTCCACCGTCCGCGAGGTCGTGGTGTTTGCCAGTTATTTGTCCAGCACAGGGCCGACCTACGAGCCGCTGGGCCGGGCGGCGCTGGGCGGCCAAAGCGATAGTTTGAACCAATAGGAATTTGTTATCGTGGCGACTCTGGGATGGCTGGCCCAGAATCGCCCTAATCTTTCACCTAATCTTTCACCTAATCTGTTTCCCACTGCCTTCGAGCCAGAGGAAGATTAGGTGAAAGATCAGGTGAAAGATTAGGATTTCAGGTTCCGGCGAAGCCAGCCAAGATCACCGCCGCCTGGGGAACGGGTTTCTCACTTCGTCGCTCACTTCTGACCAGAAAGGCTCCTCATCATGCCCATCACATTCACTTGTCCTCACTGCGGCAGACAGACCAACGTTGCCGACCAATATGCCGGGCAGTCCGGGCCCTGCGCCGGTTGCGGGCAGACGATCACGATTCCGGGGCCAAGCCCGTCCGCGGCGCTGCAGCCGAGTTACGCCCCGCCGGCCAAGAGTTCCGGCGGAGGTGGCGTGGCGATCGTGGTGATTGTGATTGCGTGTCTCTTCGGCCTGCTCATCTGCGGTGGCGTCCTGGTCGCCCTGCTGTTGCCCGCCGTGCAGTCAGCCCGCGAGGCGGCTCGCCGCGCGCAATGCACCAATAACCTCAAGCAGATCGCCCTGGCCTTTCACAATTACCACGATGTGTACGGGTCGTTTCCGCCGGCGTACATCCCGGACGAAGACGGCCAGCCGATGCACAGCTGGCGCGTGCTGATTCTGCCGTTCCTGGAATGTCAACACATCTATAACCAGTACAAATTCGACGAACCCTGGAACAGCCCGAACAATCTGGCGGTGACGAATCAACACGTCCCCGCCTACTCGTGTCCGTCTTCGCCGGGCGGTCCTGCGATCCGGGAGACGAGTTACATGGTCATTACCGGTCCCAACACGGTCTTCGACGGGGCCAAAGCGTGTCGATTTTCGGAAATCCTCGACGGTACGTCGAACACGATCATGGTGGTTGAGGTCGCCGGCACGGGCGTGAACTGGGGCGAGCCGAAGGACTTGGACGCCAGCACGTTGACCTATCCGCTGGGCACGCGGGGCGGCAGCACGCCCGCCAGCTATCATCCGGGCGGCCTGAACGCAGCCTTGTGCGACGGATCCGTCCGTTTCATCGCCGACACGGTGCCTCCCCAGACGTTTAACGCGCTGCTCACCAAGGCCGGCGCAGAGATGGTCCAAGAGTGAGAGCGCCAGAAGCCCGGCTTTTTCGGAAAAGCGGGGCTTCTTATCGAACTTGGCGCAGGTCGTGATTTCCCCTCGACGAGCCTTGGGTGCGTGTGGTATTTTACTGGGTTCTCAGCCGCAGCGACCAGATGCGCTCCGCGAGCCTTGCGAGAAACTCGTTTGCTGCGGTTAAAGTAACAACAGATAAATAACTTCAGTTATCTAAGGAAGCCTGCCCGTGAGACGTCCCTTCATCGCCGGAAACTGGAAAATGAACCTGAACCGTGCCAGCGCGACGGGGCTGGCACGTGACTTGGTCGAGCGAGTCAGGAATGTGACCACGGTCGAGATCGCGGTCTGTCCGCCGAGTGCCTATTTGGATACGGTCGGCAGCGTTGTGAAAGGTACCAGCGTGGGTCTCGGCGCCCAGAACATGTATCATGAAAAGGACGGCGCTTTCACGGGCGAAATCAGCGCGGCCATGCTGCTGGACGTGGGTTGCAAGTATGTGATTCTGGGGCACAGCGAGCGACGACGCATTTTAGGCGAATCGAACGAGGCGGTGTGCCGCAAGGTGCATGCCGCAATTGCGGCCGGATTGGTCCCGATTGTCTGCGTGGGCGAGACGCTGCAGGAACGAGAAGCGGGCAAGACGTTTGACATCGTGCGCGAGCAAGTCTACGGCTCGTTGGCCGGCCTGAAGGTGGAGCAGGCCAAGAGCCTGGTGATTGCTTACGAGCCCGTTTGGGCGATCGGCACGGGCGTCAACGCGACGCCGGAGCAGGCGGAGGAGGTACATGCCGACCTGCGAAATGCGTTGGAGGCCAGGTTGGGCGCTGCGTTGGCGGCCGAGATGCGGATCCAGTACGGCGGCAGTGTGAAACCGAGCAACGCGAAGGAACTGCTGGCCAAGGAGAACATTGACGGAGCGTTAGTCGGCGGCGCGTCGCTGAAAGCCAGCGATTTCGTGCCGATCATCGAGGCGGCGCGCGGGTAGGATCCCTTCGATACGAAAACGCGACTGCCTGCGGAGCGAAAACTTACCACGGAGTTACCTGTTCCATGACGTCTGTACTGTTTGCGGCCGGCACGCTTTTGCACTACGTGTTCGGAATCTTGATGTTCGTTGTTGGGGTGTTCTTGATTCTGCTCGTGCTGGTCCAGCGGGGACGCGGCGGCGGCTTGACCGGCGCCCTGGGCGGCATGGGCGGCCAGAGCGCCTTTGGCACCAAGGCGGGCGACATGTTCACGCGGGTGACCATGGCGACCGCCGGGGTCTGGATCGTGTTGTGCATGCTGTCCATTTGGTTCCTGGGGTCCCAAGACACCTGGGGGACGTCGAGCCGGACGCGGCCGGCCGGGGGGACGTCGGCGCCCGCGACCTTTCCTGAACGAGAGGAGCCGGCGGGCACCGTGGCCCCGGCCTCCGGCGGCGGCGGCGCCGGTCCGAGTACGGGGACCAGTGATGCGGGCGAAACCCCGGCCGCGCCCGGCGGCGGTTCCGAAGCGTCGCCAGACACCTCGCCAGCTCCGGCGGCTCCCAAAGCGAAAGAATAACCCCTGCAGGCTGGCGCCCGCCGTCGCATGGCTCTGCAAGCCGTGCGGTTTCCGTGGGCGGTTCGAGCTGAACGGCACGGCTCGGAGAGCCATGCTACCAAGCCGGTGCGTCCGGTTCCCAGTGTGTGCGATATGGTTAGCCCGTTATTGAGCATGACCGGTCACGGCGAGGCCCAGCGCCACGAAGCAGACGTGCGGGTGGCGGTCGAGGTGCGCACGGTCAACAACCGGTTTCTCAAGCTGTCGTTGAGGGTTTCCGAGGGCTACGGCGGTCTGGAGCCGCAGATCGACGCCGTGATCCGCGATCAGTTGCGGCGAGGTACGGTGACGGTCAACGTGCGCGTGGACCGCGAGTCGTCGCCGGACGATTTTCGGCTGAACGAAGTCGTGCTGGCCAGCTACTACCGCCAACTGCAGGAGTTGGCTCAGCGTGCCGGTTGGGCCGGCGACGTGCGGATCGACTCGATTTTGGCCCTGCCCGGCGTGGTCGCAGAGAACGCGGGGCACCGCCTGGACGTCGATGCCGTCTGGCCGCTGGTCGAACGCACGTTGACCGAAGCGCTGCAGAACTTGTCGCAGATGCGTGCCGAGGAAGGCGCGGCGATGGGCCGGGACCTGCACGCCAACTGCCGGGCCATTGCCGCGGACCTGGACCAGATCGAACAGCGCGCGCCGCTGGTCGTCGAGGCCTATCGGCAACGGCTGCTGGAGCGGCTGAACAAACTGCTGGAGGAATTCGGCCTGGAGGTCCAGCCGGCGGATGTGGTTCGCGAAGTCGGGCTGTTCACGGACCGCAGCGACATCTCCGAAGAGATCGTGCGTCTGCGCAGCCACTTGCAGCAATTCGAGGCGATCGCCCGGACGGAACAAAGCAGCGGGCGGAAGCTCGAATTTGTGATCCAGGAGATGCTGCGGGAGACCAACACGATCGGCTCCAAGGCCAACGACGCGGAGATTGCCCGCCACGTCGTCGAGGTCAAGACGGCCGTCGAACGCATGCGAGAAATGATTCAGAACATCGAATGAGCGGTTCCTCTGCGGGCAGACTGGTGATCATCTCCGGCCCTTCCGGGGCGGGGAAATCGACCGTGGTGCGGCAGTTGCTGGACACCTGCCCGCTGCCGTTGCAGTTGAGCGTCTCGGCCACGACGCGTTCGCCGCGGCCGGGCGAGCGGGACGGAGTGGAGTACCACTTCGTGTCGCACGACGAGTTCTGCTGCCGCCGGGCGGCGGGAGAGTTTTTGGAGTGGAAAGAGGTCTTCGGACGCGGCCACCTGTACGGCACCCTGCGGAGCGAGACGACCGCGGGTCTGGCCGCCGGGAAATGGATCATCCTAGAGATCGACGTGGAAGGCGCACTGGCGGTCCTGCAACAGCATCCGGAGGCGATCACTGTTTTTGTCCACCCCGGATCGATGGAAGAATTGGAGCGCCGTCTCCGCGGCCGGGGGACGGACTCGGAGGAGTCGATCCAGCGGCGGTTGACGGTCGCGCGCCGCGAACTGGCGTGCAAGGACCGTTACCGGTATGAAGTCATTAACGATTCGAAGGACCGGGCGGTCCGGGAAATCTGTGAGATTTTGAGGTCCCAGGCCGGATGTTGTCACGAAAGAGGCTAACGTATGCTCGACGAACTGAAAGAAGAAGTGATTGTCAACAAGGTGGGCGGCAGGTTCAAGCTGTCCACGCTGATTCAGAAGCGGCTGGTCCAGTTGAATCAGGGCAGCCGGCCGCTGGTCAACATGAAAACCGCTGACCGCATGAAGATCGTGCTCCAGGAAATAGCCCTGGACAAGATCTACCTGGACAGCTCGAACCAGGTGCGGATCACCGGCGACATGCCGGACATCCGTGAGGAGCCGGAACTGAACCTGGGCGACTTATGAACGGCCGTGAACTGATTATCGGCGTGACCGGCGGCATCGCCGCCTACAAGACGGCCGCTTTGGTCAGCCGCCTGGTGCAGGCCGGCGCCGGGGTGAGCGTGGTGATGACGGAGGCGGCCACCCGCTTCGTCGGCCCCACGACTTTTCAGGCGCTGACCGGCCGGCCTGTGGGGACCAGCGTGTTCGACCAGCCGGAGGTGCCGCTGGGCGCGCACATCCAGTTGGCCGAGAAGGCTGACCTGTTGTGCGTGGCTCCGGCGACCGCCAACTTCCTGGCCAAAGCCGCTCACGGCATCGCGGACGACCTGCTGAGCACCTTGTACCTGTCCTTCGCCGGACCGGTGCTCGTGGCCCCGGCGATGAACACGGCGATGTGGAACAAGCCCAGCGTGCAGCGCAACGTCCAGCAGTTGCGCGCCGACGGCGCTCACCTCATCGACCCGGAAGAGGGCTGGCTCAGCTGCCGCGCCCGCGGCGCGGGCCGGATGGCCGATCCGGATGTGATTTTGGCAGCGATCCGCAGCAAGCTGACCGACGGCTGATGAACAATGTACCTGCTGGAAAACCCCGTCTTGCAGCGTGAATTGCTGGTGAATCTCCGCACGCTGCGGGCGTTTGTCCTGTTGTTCTTCTATCAGGCGTTGCTGGCCGCGCTGGTCTATTTCGCCTGGCCGCAAGACACGCGGCTGGACTTGACGTCGAACCCCACGGCGGCGCGGACCCTGGTGGATTTGTTCTTCATCGGCCAGTACGTGCTCGCCTCGCTGATGACTCCCAGCTTTGCGGCGGGCGCGATTACGGGGGAGAAGGAGCGCAAGACTTACGAACTGCTGTTGGCCAGTCCCTTGCGTCCGGGCGCGATCGTGGCGGGCAAGTTGATCGCTTCGCTGACGCACCTGGCCGTGCTGATTTTTTCTTCCCTGCCCATTGTCATGCTCTGCCTGCCGCTGGGCGGCGTGTCGTTCTACGAAGTCCTGGCGGCCTACCTGGGGCTGATCGTGTCGGTGATTGCCTTCGGCATGATCAGCGTCGCCTGCAGCAGCTATTTCCACCGCACGGTCGCGGCGCTGGT
>CAYPGE010000422.1:0-8016 GCA_964409865.1 uncultured Pirellulaceae bacterium | reverse complement strand
TGTCGCAAGTACGGGGTCTCGTTGGTCCTCGCGTCCCAGGAAGCCAGGGACTTCCACGTCTCCTTGTTCTCCGCGATCGCGAACTACCTTGTGCTTCGCGTCACGGAGGCCGACGCCAAATCGCTCGTCCGGAACGTTTCCAGTTCGGACCAGGAACGTGCATTGATCGACAAGATCAAGCAGATGGAACGCTTCAAAGCTCTCTATTTCTGCGAGCAGCGGAGGAAACCCTGCCTAGTGGCCCTGCGAGCCTGATTCACTAGGCCGGGAGAACGTGGCTACAGAGATTAGGTCGCGGAAAACACATGTCGCGAGGGAAAGAGACGATGCACCGAATCGATTGTACCTCGGCCGCTCTGCTTTGCGGCATTCACTTGGTGGCGGTCTCCGCCGGGCTGCCGCTGGCGGTTCGTGCCGCCGAGTCCCGGCCGAATGTCTTGTTCCTTGCCTCGGACGACATGCGGCCGCAGTTGGGGTGCTACGGGGACAAGCTGGTCAAGTCGCCGAACTTGGACCGGTTGGCGGCTCGCGGGCTGGTGTTCGACCGGGCGTTTTGCCAGCAGGCTTTGTGTTCGCCGTCGCGGATCTCGCTGCTGAGCGGGCGGCATCCGTGGACCACGCGGATCTACCAGATCGGGCCGTTCCTGCGCGAGACCATGCCCGACGTGGTGACGCTGCCGCAGCACTTCAAGAATCAGGGGTACTTCACCCGCAGCCTGGGCAAGATCTATCACGTGGGCATCGACGATCCGGCTTCCTGGACCGTGCCGCCGTGGCACTCGAAGAAACCGCGTTACGGGCCGGCCGGCAGCGAGGCGGTCGCAAAGCGGCGGCAGGCGTTCCTGTCTGCCGGGGAGCCGATTCCGCAGAAGGGCGAAGGCGCGGTGTTTTATGCTGGACCGGCTTTTGAAGCGCCGGACGTGGCGGACGACGATCTGCTGGACGGCGACACGGTGCGAGAAGCCTTGGTTGCGATGCGCGAGCTGGCGGCCAAACCCGATCAGCCGTTCTTCCTGGCCGTGGGCTTCGCGAACCCGCACGTGCCCTGGGTCGCGCCGAAGAAATACTTCGACTTGTACCGCGTGGAGGATCTCCCCTTGCCCGACAACCGCTATCCGCCGCGCAACGCGCCGGCCTTTGCCGCCACCAGCGGCGCGGACTTTTTCTGGTACGGCAACGTGCCCAAGGACCGCAAGATCACGCCCGAATTCGGGCGCCAGTGCCTGCAGGGATACCTGGCCGCGATCAGCTACGTGGACGCAGGCGTGGGCCGCTTGCTGGACGAACTGGACCGCCTGAAGCTGAACGAAAACACGATCGTCGTCTTCTGGGGCGATCACGGCTACTACATGGGCGAGCACAACTGGTGGGGTGCGAAGCACAACAACTACGAAGGCGCCACCCGTGCGCCGCTGATGATCGCCGTGCCCGGCCAGAAGACGGCTGGCCAGCACAGCCCCGCGCTCGTCGAGTTTGTGGACATCTACCCGTCGCTGGTCGAACTGTGCGGCCTGCTCCCGCCGCCGGATGCCGCTGGACTGGAAGGCAAGAGCTTTGCCCCGTTGCTGACCGACCCGAACCGACCCTGGAAAGCGGCCGCGTTCAGCGAGTACCCCAAGGGCGGCTACCAAGGCACCGCGATGCGCACCGACCGCTACCGCTACGTCCGCTGGTTGGACAAGCAGGGCCAGGTCGCCGCCGTGGAACTGTACGACCACCAACTCGATCCGGCCGAAAACGAGAACCTGGCTGTCAAGCCGGAGAACCAGGCTCTGCTCGACCAATTGGACAAGCAGATGGATGAACTGGCGAAGCATCCTGCGCCCAAGCCGGCAAAGTCGAAATCGCGGCGAAGGTAAGATGCTGGCGGTCAGGACTTGAACTTCAACGTTTTGTGTGGGAGAGTTGAACCCGTCGCGAGTTGCCGTTGGTGCTCTGCCGCTGCCTTCAGGAGGGCAACGGCATCTTCGGGCAGCAGCAAGCGTTGTTCCCGCAGTTGCAGGATTGCCTCCGTCACGCGGGCCAGATACGCTTCGCGGGTCGGATAGCGTTCTGCGACCGACGGCCGGGGATCGCCTGTTTGCAGACGCTGTTCGCGAGTCGCTGGGAACACCAGATAGGAGCCGTTGTACGGCGCCAGCATCCCCTCGGCCCCGGCCTCGGCGGATCGAAGGTTCCAGCCGGTGTAGGTGGCCAGGGGCACCGCGACGTCGGGCAAGCGAATGCCCGCCACCTCGTTGCCGTCGGCGTCCACCGCAGGCACCAGGGTGCGGTACGCCGGACCGACGTTGGGCGGGACGCAGTCGGCAATCCCTTCCGTCAACCAGCGCGGGCCGAAGTCGAGCCGCAGCGGCATGTAGTAGCCCGCCGGCAGCTGGACGCCCGGAATCTGCGGGAACTGCTTGCGAAACGTTTCGAGGTCCACCAGCGTCCCGTCGGCGATGCGCGGATAGCGGCTCTCCGGCGGCGGTTTGTCGGCGCTGGCCCACTGATCCAAAGCGACCAGCAGCGCCCGCAACACATACGGGCGGTCGTTCAGCGGGTTGCGCGGGTTCTGGTACAGGCCGCGATCGGTCGGCGTGCCGCCCAGATGCTGGGCCCCGGCGACCACGTACAGCCGCGCGTTGGGGTCCAACTCGACGTCCTTCGTCCCCGCGACGTCCGTGTGCAGCAGCGACGCGCCTCGCGTCCAGTACTCTGTCGAGGTTTGCGTGAACATGATCTTGGGCACGTGGCCCTGCGCCCGGGCGCGGGCCAGGAGGTCGCCGGAGCGGACGGTCACGGGGTCGCTTTGGGGCAGCGTCGTGAAAGGAAACGACTCGGACGGGGTGAGCAGGTTTTCGTGATGGCCGGCACACAGTGTGGACATGCCGAAGCGGTGGTTGAATAGGCCTCGGCCAGACCCGGAAACGTGCGATAATGCCCCGTCGAAAACGATGCGCTGCCGCTCGTCCGTGTTGAAGCCGTCATACACAAAGTGGTTCACAAACCGGCCGGACTGCGAGATGCCGAAGATGTGGGCTCGTTCGATCGCTCCGGCCAGCGGATTGGCGGTTTCGTGACGGTCGGCTTTCTCGTAACGGAAGAACGACGCACCGTCGCGGACGGCGGCAAATCCCAGCCCCGACACGCGCGGCTCTTGGCCCTCGTACACTAACTCGTACAGCCATCCCGGCCGCAACCCGCCTTTCACCCAGACGCTGCCGGCATCCGCCACCGGCTTGTCGCCTTCCAGCCGGGCGAACGCCCACTGGTCCGGCGGGATCTCGACGGCGGGCTCGGAACGTTTGGGACGCATGGTGAGTTTGGCCTGCCGCGTGTCGAGACTCACCGGCGGGTAAACGTTTGACAGCGCCCACGGCGTCCAATATAGTGGCGAGCTGCCCACGGGCTCGTCGCGGCAGATCTCGGCGTGGATCTTGCCGGTAATCGGTTGTCCGTTCTCCTTCGCCACGGGGAATCCGGCCAATAGCCGATCGTCGCCCGGCATGACGTCGCCGCTCCAGCCGCACCACAGGACCGACCACCCCTCGCGCATCAAGAACCCGTTGCCGGCGTCGGCCGCTGTCGAGGGGTTATTGCCGCGCGCTTCGTTGAACGTCCACAGGGCCAGCTTGTTTCCGCGGTTGTTCACGTCGTACAGCAGCCGCCGATTGCCCCGCGCGGGATCGACCGGCTTGAGCAGAAAGAAATCGCTCCAGAACTCGACGCGGCCCGCGGCGTTGCGCGGAGCCCGCTGGAGATCCGTAATGCCCGCGTTCAGCGTCTCTGCCGGGTTCACCTCGAAATGCAGCCGGCCGACAATCCTCTCGTACGGCCCGGAGCGGCCGAAGACGCACCCGTCCGCAAACGGCCCGCACTCGCGAATCTCGACGCGCACGACCTCGGCTGAAGCCCACTGCGGAAAAAGAAACGACAGCCAAATTCCAACGCAAACGAACCGTCGCACAACGCTCATGGCGCGTCTCCTAACGCGGCCTGACGGCCGCAGCCAAATCCGAATCTCGAAATCCGAAATCCGAAACAAATTCAAAACTCGAAATCCAAATGTTCAAAACAGAGTCGTCCACCTGCGCGGCGTTGTTTTTCAATGGGCAAGGGAATGTTGGGCAAAGGAATCGTCAATCATCTCATTCCTCTGCCCTCCATTCCTTTGCCCTTCGTCTGACAACATCGACGATTTGCCGTCCGTCTTTCGCCACGAAGGGCTTGGGGCGGCAGTTGGCCGCAACCCATCGTAGGCCGCTCGCGGAGCGAGCGGCCTACGATGATGCGCGCACGTCCTACGGATCAAGACTCGAAAAGTCTCTCCGCGAGGCATTCTAACAGTGCGAAAGAAGGCGGGCAATCAGCGCGCCCGTTCCCTGCGGTGTCGCGGGGGTGGGGCTCACAGGCAGCGGGTGGCGGGACCGATGCGGGAGGCAGGGACCGTTGACGCGCAATCCGCAGGCACTTAGATTCGTGGAGACATCGCCATCAAGAAAGGAAGACTCATGAAAGCTCACTTGACGCGTTGTTCGGCCGCCCGAACTTCACTCTTGCTGGTCTGGGCCCATCTGGGCGTGGCGCTGGTCGGCTTCGTGTCGGCGACGCCAGGCGTGGCTGCCGAAGCGGAGCCAAAAGAAACGAACTACGCAATCGACAAGGGTATCGCTTACCTTCCCCAGGATGACCCTTCGGCATCGGCCTATGCCGACGAAATGTGCCGCCTGGATCTGTATCGTCCCGAAGCGATCAAAGGGTTCCCCACGGTCGTTTTCTACCACGGAGGCGGACTGACGGCCGGCAAGCGATCCGTTCCTGCGGAACTGACCAACCGCGGCTGGGCGGTGGTCGGGGTCGGTTATCGGCTACACCCCCAGGTCCGGCACCCCGTCTACATCGAAGACGCCGCGGCCGCCTTGGCGTGGACGTTCAAGAACATCGAGTCGTTTGGCGGCGACCCGGACAAGATCTTCGTCACCGGGATCTCTGCCGGAGGCTATCTGACCGCGATGGTCGGGCTCGACAAGGCGTACCTGGCCAAACACGGCCTGGATGCCAATCGCATCGCCGGGCTGATCCCGGTGACGGGCCAAATGATCACCCACCAGACCGTGCGCAAGGAGCAGGGCATCGAGCCGAGCAAGTTCCGGCCTACGATCGACAAGTACGCCCCCTTGTACCACGTGCGCCAGGACGCGCCGCCCACGCTGTGCATCACCGGCGGCTGGGAGGTCGATATGCTGATGCGCGCCGAAGAGAACCTGTACTTCGTTTCCATGATGAAGTTGGTCGGCCACAAGGCAGTCAAACAGATCGTGATCGAGGGCGCCGATCACGGCCGCTGCGGCGCCGCCTGCTGGCCGCACGTCACGGCCTTTGTTGAAAAGAGGCTGGCCGAACTGGAATCGCACTCCAAATCGCCTGCGGCACCCTGAGCATCGTTCGAGAAACAGCTGTCGGACTACACGTGAGCGGCAAGGCGCTGGCCGCCGGTGCTGCGGCCGATCCGGAACCGGTGGCTAGCGCCATTCCGCTCACTTGTTTCTCGAACGATGCGGAGGGGGCGAGCGAGAGGGAGAAGACAAGATCACGATTGGCAATATCATGTCGAGGAATTCGAAGCCCCGATTCCTCACGATTTGCCATCCGTGCTGGACCGCCTCTTGTTCAGCGAATGTCAACTGAATCCAACTTGCGGCGTGCGAGTCTGCTGTTCCAGATAGACCAGACGCCTGCAGGGCGGATGGCTGCAGCGAGCCAGGTTGGGAGTGAGCCGCGACTGCTCGGTCAGGGCATGCCGGCAATGCGGGCACACGGGCGGCAGGGGCCAAACGTCCGGGATGGGTGCGTCGCTGTCCGATGTTGCCTGTTCGGCCGGAGCGTCCTGGAACACCAAGTTCCCTTCACGGTCCTGGGTCAATGCACACTTGGTATCGCGGCGGCACAGGAAACCGACGACCACGCCGGCGGCAAAACCGCCGAGGTGGGCGTACCAGGCCACTCCGGAAGCTCCGTTCACATCGTCCGCCGCCGAACTGATCTGCAGACCAACCCAGATGATCCCGAACGCCGAAGCGGGAATCTGGCATTCGATGGTATGGACGAACAAGAACACCAGCGTGCGGATTCGAGCCAGCGGGCCGTAGATCACCGTGTAAGCGCCGATCAGACCCGCGATCGCGCCGCTGGCGCCGATCAAGGGGATGGTGCTCGTCAGGTCGGTCAACGCGTGGGCCAGTCCGCCGACGATGCCGAAGAACAGATAGAATCCCAACAGCGACCAGCGTCCCAGGCCGATTTCCAGCGAGCAAGCAAACGCCCACAGGACGATCAGGTTTCCGGCGATGTGCAGCAAGTCCCCGTGCAAGAACATGTGCGTGACCAGGCCCAGCACATGCCCTTGGACCAGAGCCTCGGGCACCAGGCCCCACTCCAGCACGAAGGCCTCCAATACCGTGCCGCCTGAAGGATCCGCCGCGAACATCCGCCCTTCGATCAGAAAAACGAACAGATTCGCGAAAACCAGCAAAACCGGCACCAGCGGCAGCGTGCGCCGGTCGATGTTGTCGCCAATCGGAAGGAACATCGGGGCCTCTCAGCACAAAGACAACGGATCGTTACTCCTCTTGGGTTACTTAGCTTATGCCCCGCAGAAAAGAAGACCGGGTTTTCCAAAAAGCTAGAAGGTCTCGGCGTTTTCCAGGCACAGCACGACGATGCGGATCTGTTCGTAGCTGATCTGGCCGCCGAGCAGATCGAAGATGGGCTTGAGACGTTCGGTACCCACTTGGCCGGCAGCCTGCACGATGCGCTCGGCGGTCGCCGGATCGACCCAGGGCGAGGGATCGGTGACGTGCTCTTGCTGGATGAACAGGCCCAGGTAGCCGCGCACGGTCGACGGCGCGCGGCCCAACCGCTGAGCGATCTGTTCGACGCTCAAGCCTTGGCGGAACAACGGAAAAGCAGTTTGCGCCGTGGCGCCGGGGGTGGGCGGTATCTTGGCAGCCGCGATTGGCGTCAACGCGCCGGCCGGCGGCGGCACGTCCATCGGCACCTGGTTCGCCTGGCAGTAAGCCACGATGCGCTCGATGAACGCCTCGCCGTAATCGGCCAATTTCTTCTCGCCCACGCCTTTGATCTGGCGGAAGCCGTCCAGCGTCGACGGCCGGCGGCGGGCCATGTCACAGAGCGAGGCGTCGCCAAACACGATGTAGGCCGGCATGTTCTGAGCGGCCGCCAACTCGTGCCGCAGCCGCCGCAGTTCGTCGAACAGGCCCCGATCGACGCCCTCCCAGGAATCCTCGACCGCCGCGGTCTTGGCCGCTTTGGCCGGCCGCGCCGGCCGCAGCAATCGCGGCGTGACTTCGCCCCTCAACACCCGCCAACCGGCCGGCGTGACCTGCAGTTGGTTGTACTCGCCGACTTTGATCAGGTATTCCTGGCTCACCAGCTGTTCGATCCAGTCGCGAATGGTGCGCAGGTTCTCGTCGGCCAGCAGGCCCCAGGTGCTGAGCCGCTCGTGGCCGAACTGCACAATGCGCTGGTCCTTCGAGCCGCTGAGCACCTTGGCGGTGTAGTCGGCGCCGAACCGTTGCTGCAGCCGCATCACGCAGGAGAGGATCTTCTGGCCCAGCGTGAGCGGATCGTCGACCAGGTCCAGTTGGCCGAGGCACACGTCGCAGGCGCCGCACGTGGCCGCCTGAAGTTGCTGGCCGAAGTACTCGACGATGGCTCGGTGCCGGCATTGCACGCCGCTGCAGAAGTTCAGCATGGCGGACAGCGACTTCATGGCTCCTTCGCGCGCCGCCGGCTCCGACTCCTCGATGATGCTCTTCCATACGCCGTAGTCCCCGCCGGAGAAGAACAGGCAGCACTCGGCCTCCAGGCCGTCGCGCCCGGCGCGGCCGCTTTCCTGTTGGTAATGTTCCAGCGATTTGGGCATGCCGGCGTGGATCACGTAGCGGACGTTCGGCTTGTCGATGCCCATGCCGAAGGCGACCGTGGCTACGATCGTGTCGGCCTCGTCCTCGA
>CAYPGE010000421.1:0-8039 GCA_964409865.1 uncultured Pirellulaceae bacterium | reverse complement strand
CCGGTCGGGGCGTCCAGGCAGACCAGCCGGCCCGTGGGGTGCGCGGTGCTCGCCTTGGCCGAATCGCTTACCGGCCGGTCGCCTTCGGCCACCGGCCGGTCGATCAGGTACACGCGCCCCAGTGCCAGGGCGATGGCGTTGTGGCGGATGGAATGCTGAGGCTTGAAGCTCCACCGCTGCCGGCCTGTGCGGGGATCGAGGGCAAACAACAGCCGCGATTCGCTCAGCAGGCTGGTCATGTCCAGCTTGCCGCGATACGCGCTCCAGGACTCCGTGACCACGTGCCGCTGGTCCGCCACGGAGCCGAACAGGAGGCCGTCCTGCCAGGCGATGTATCCCCAGCGGCCCGCTTTGCCGTCAGGTGTGGCCGGGGCCGCGAATTCCGCCACCTGGCTGCCCGTCTTCACGTCCAGGCTCAAGCACCGGTCGCCCGTGTGTACGAACAAACGGTCGCCGCCCAGGCACAGATTGCTGCCGGTGGCAGCCACGCCGGTCAAATGGTCCTGGTGATACGCCGCCAGCATGTTCGGCAGCGGGACTTGCCAGAGGACGGCCCCGTTGTAGATGTTCACGGCGCGGAGTGCGTCGAGGCCCGCGACGAACATCCGGCCATCGGCCACCAGCGGCGCCGGACCGCGGCCGTGCCGGCTGGGCATCAGCAGGTCCGTATCGCGGAACCAGCGCATCTGCAACGGGCCTTTCAGGCACGCGTCGCCGGAGCAGACGGTATTGGCTGGTCCGGCGTACAGATGCGTCCAACTGCCGGCGCCGGCCAGCGGCCCGCGCGCGGACTGCCGCAGAGCGCCGGGGCGTCCGAGGCACACGACTCCGCCGTGGGGACGCGGGAGGTTTGCCAGCGATTGTTCCGGCAGCGACTCGACGCCATCGAGCACGCTGCGGCCGGACACGACCAGATCGGCGACCCCCTGCGGGTACGGCAGATCGGCCGGAGCGGCTTGGTGTACCGTGACCTGCACGCCGTACAGTCCGGCGGCGTCCAGCATTTGTCGTGCGGCGGCGACCTGAGCCGGGTCCGCATCGAAAGCGCAGATCCGCAGCTTGGTCCGCCGCGCGAGTTCCAAGGCCAGCCGGCCATCGCCGCAGGCCAGGTCCAGGCAGTATCCCTGCGTCACGCCGGTCCGCTGCACGATCTCCTCGGCCGCCTTGGCAAACACCGCTGCGCCGCCCGCCGCGGCAGCCGGGGCGGCCGCGAGTTCCACAGGCGGCGTCTCGCCGCTGCCGAAGCAGTCGATGCGCCCGCGATCCGTGCTGGCCAGCAAACGGCCGTCCGCAACCGCCAGCGAGTAGACCGTCCCCGACACGCTCGCCTGCCAACGGGCCTCGCCGGTCGAGATCTCCCACGCCGTCACCACGTCCGGGCCGCCCGCGATGGCCCACTCGCCCGCCACGATCAAGGACGCCGCCGATCCGCCGGGCAACTCCACGCTCCAGGCTGGCTTCGCCAAAACCTCGGTCGTCTTCTTCGCCCCTTTGCGATCGACGACTTCGGTGTCGACCACCAGCCGCTGCCGGTCCAGCGCAAACAGGGTACTGTCTTTCGCACACACGACCCACTTCGGATGAGTAGCGATTTGCACGCCTGCCGTATAGCTGTGCGTGATGCGAGGACTCGGTCCCCGCGACTGCGACCCCAGCACCTGCTGCAACGTCCCGTCGGCCGTGGCGAACAGCGTGCCGCCGTTGACGAAGAACCGATCGAAGGCCGTCGTCTCGGAACCGCCGGCTCCGCGATTGGCCTGCAGGTGGAAATAGCGGAACGTCCCGTCGGCCCGCTTGAACACCGCGGGCACGGCCCGTCCCGTGGGCACGATCAGGGCGTCGCCCGCGACCACCATGTTTCCTTGCGCCGACGCCCCGCTCACGGCACGGGCGCCTCCATGCGGCTGATCCATCTCCATGCCGCCCGACGAGTCGTTGCACCACACGGGTTTGCCCGTAGCCGCGTCGAGGGCGTACAGGTAAATGCCCTCGGAAGGCCAGATCCCGGCCCCGAAGTACACCACGCCGTCGGCGACGGCCGGACCGCCCCGCGCCGGCCAGCGCGAGATCACCCGCTCGTTGCCCAGCACCCGCTCGCTGCGCGGCCCGCCGCGAAAGGTCCACTGCACGCGACCGTCGGCCGCGTCCAGACCGTACAGCAAGCCGTCGTCGCTGGCGACGAACACCCGGTTCTGCCAGACGGCGGGGGCGAACCGCACCGGGCCATCGGTGAATCTCGTCCACAGGATCTTGCCCGTCGCCGCGTCGCGGGCGACCACTTTATCGTCGGCGGACGTGCCGTAGTACAATCGCCCCCCGGCGGCCACGACATGGTATGCCCGGTCGTACGGCATCCGCTTGAGGCTCGGCCACGCCGGCGCCGGCGGATGCGGCTCGATTGCCGTCCAACGCAGCGACAGCGTCGCCGGCAGTTGCTCAGCCGTATACCCGCTTCGCGCCGCATCGGCCCGGTCGCACGCCCAATCGGCTCCGCGGCCGTCGGCAGGAACAGTCAGCATCAGGATGACGATGGAGAAAAGTGGCAGCAAGCTTCGCATTAGAACACCCCCGCGAGGAGACATGATTTCTTTCACCAGGGCTGAGTCTATCCAAGAGAGACGGGTGAAACAAGAAGACCAGGAGTGGCACAACGGCCGTGGCCGCCTTGCCACTCCTGGCGTCGGCCGCTCTCGGAAGTATCATGGGCGCCTTTCGGGCCGATCGACCGCGATCGACGTTCGTCCTGTTGGTTCCGGCGGGGTTGGCGTTTATACTGATCTCGATTTCGACACGTGGTTTTGCCTTGGCCTCAGGAGGAGCAAGCAGATGAAGGTGAGTCCTTACGAACGGGTGCCCTGCGAAGCGGTCCGGATGGACGGTGCGGTCGGCTGCCGAGTTCGCTGGTTGATCGGCGCGGCCGACGGCGCGCCGAACTTCGCCATGCGGCAGTTCGAGGTCGCGTCCGGCGGTCACACGCCGCGGCACAGTCATCCCTATGAACACGAGGTCTTCATCCTGGAAGGCGACGGCGTGGTCAGCGAAATAGACGCCGAGCACCGCCTGAAACCAGGCGACGTGGTGTACGTGAAACCCAACGAAGTCCACCAATTTCGCAATACGGGCAACAAACCGCTGAAGTTCCTCTGCCTGATCCCCAATTCCGGCATGAACCCGAGTTCTCCCGTCGTCCCCGAATGCGGCTGCGAGCCGGAACGTGGCGCGGGAGGCAAGACAAGGTCGTGATGCATTGGACGGTCCGCATGGTGAATTGGGACCGTCGTCGCGGAGCGTCTCAGTACCGTCCGCTCAGCCCGGCCAGGAACAGATGGGCGGTGCCGTCGCGCGCAGGCTGGACACTGTCGTCGTAGTCCAGGTAGCTGTAGCGAAAGTAGCTCGTCGCGCAGGGGGGCAGGCGATAATCGAAGCCTGCCGAGAGGCGGATCGAGTCCATCCCGTCCCGCGCCAACTCCGCGATCTCCGGCCAAACGTAGGGCTCCTCGAAGACGGTCGAGGCGATCTCGTTGCGGCCCCGCACGTATTGCAGATTGCCCCGCAACGTCAACCGCCGCGTCCAGGCATACGTGCTGCCCAGCGACCAGACTTCGCTCCGGCCGCCGTAATCCCAGTACCGGGTGACCGGCGCGTACGGGGCTCCGTTGTCGAAGTCGTCCCCCAGGGTGATCGCTTGCTGGATCCAATTCGTCAGGTAGGCATAGCCCGCGGAGAAAGTCAGCGCGCACGTCGGCGCGTACCAGGCCGAGACGGTCAACGGATAGCTGTCCTCGTCAAAGTCCGCCACGGCCGAGTGCTGAAACCGGTTCTGGATGCCGAAGGTCACGTTGGCGAAGAAATTGGCGGCCGGGGACCAGGTGCCGCCAAGCTCCACGAGGTCCGTGTGGACGGGCAAGCTGCTGTTGGTAGTGCCGTTCGAGCCGCGCACGGCGTACAACGGTTGGGAATCGTAACGGGTGGTGAAACGCACAAACGTGTCATAGGCCCGCGACCACCGCTGGGACACGCCCGCGTGGAAGATGTGGCTGCCGGTGTTGGCCTGGTCAAAGTCCACCACCACGGCAGGCTCCAACGTGCCGGGAAAGACCGCGTTCTCCCGGTGCAGCAGGCGGTACTCGTAGCGGCCGTATACGGCCAGTCCCCGCCGCCAGGTGGGCTCGTCGCGGAACGGCGTCCAGCGCCCGTTCACGCCCGCCGTGGTCCGGGTGTAGTCGATCAGCGGCACCAGCGCGTCGCTGGCAAAGAAGTCGGGCACGCCGTCCTCGCCGACGACGCAGGGGACCACCACCGGGGCGCAGCCGCAGCCGCCATACTGCCGGCTGTCCGACCAGGTACACTCGATCTCGGTCTCGTCGTAACGGTCGAACGTGAGTTGCTCGCCCGAGATGAGCACCGTCGGCAATTGGTTCGTTTCATAGTTCAGCTTGGCGTAGCCGGTCCACTTCAGGCTGTCGATCGTGCGGTCCGTGAGGCGCACGTCGAATCCGCCGAAATCGCGTTCGAAGTTGCGATGCCGGTTCTCGGTGCTGCCGTAATACAGCAAGCCGTACAGACGTGTCTTGTCCGTGATGTCGACGCCGATCTTTAGCTTGTCGATCTGCGTCAGATTCTCCGGCACGACGGCGTAGGGGTAGAAGGCCCCGTCGGGATAGGCTTCGCTGCCCAGCTGAGGCGGCATGCTTTCGCCGTTGTAGATCGGAGGATACGAGTTGTACAGCCGCGTCAGCGATTGATCGTTTTGATTGAACGACCGTATCGGCCGCGAGTAAGAAACGCTGACCGCGCCCCATTTGCCTTCCAGGCCGGGTTCCAGTTCCGTCGTCAGCCAGTCGATCCGCTGCCGGCGGCTGAGGACGTGGCACTGCCGCGTGTCGCCCGCGATCTGCGGGTGGTTGAAGCAGTCGGCCACCGCGGCGACCTGCCGCTCGCCCTGTTTGCGCAAGCCCCACACGTTCAGACGCCAGCGGATCTTGTCCGTCAGCTTCCCCTGGAATTTGGCCTTCAACTGCTGCACGCGGATCGCGTAGTCTTCGCCCGCGTTCAGGTCCTCGGCGACAAAGTCCCCGGACACGGGCAGGTAGCTGCCGGGATTGGCCGGATCGGCGACGGGCTGTGGAAAATTGGCCAGCGGATCGGGGCTCAATGCGTGGATGAATCGGTCGTACTCGACGTCGGCCCGGAGTCCTGGTCCTGCGTAATCCCAGCCGGCCTGGGTTGTCTCGTTGTCGGTCCCGGTGATGAAAACGTCGTGGGAACTGACGCCGTCGGTGCTCAGGTGATCCAGTTCCCAGAAAGGCGACGAAGCGAGGTCCTGGTACTCGCCGATCATAGCCGGCGAGCCGTGGACGTCCGTGGTCCACCAGCCGCCCCGCAGCACGGTCTGGTCGTCGAGGCTCCCGTAGGGCGGACCTTCCAGGCCGTCTGGACAGCCTGGAAAGGCTGTCCTGCAGGAATCGGATACCCAGCGGGGAAATGACGAAGCGGGCTCCTTTTTCGTCTGCTGGCCGTCCGCAGCGCCGGCCGACTCACCCGCCGTGACGACACACGGCAGCGCGGCCAGCAACAGGACGGTGGCAAGGAATACGATCATCGCGTAAGCCCACTCCCCAGCAACGATTCGCCGATCAGATCGCTGCCGTGAACTTGCGAATGGCATTGCGTGCAATCGGTGTACAACGCTTGCCGCATCGTCGTGTTGGCGGGGTCATCCAGTTGGCGGTGGTCGGAGCGGTGGCCCGAATGGCAGCGCAGGCAGAGGAACGTCGCCGGTTGGCGCAGCAGGTGGTTGCTGACCGTTCCGTGCGGTTCGTGGCAGATCCCGCAGTCTTCGGTGACGGGCGAATGCTCGTAGGCGAACGGCCCCTGCTTCTCTGCGTGGCACCGATAGCACAACATGTTCACCGTCGGTTCCCGCAATCCCTTGTCGGCCTCGCCGTGCGCGTCGTGGCAGTCCGAGCACCGCACCTTGCCTTCCTGCACCGGATGGTGTGAGGGCAGATTGCCCAAGGCGTAGATTTGCGGATGGCACTTGTAACACGCCTCCGGTTCTTGGACCGACATGGCCCGCCGTTGCGGGCGTCGGACTGAAGCGTGTTCGATCTCGGCCCGCAGGGGCACGTTCGAGCGGGGATGAGGGTTGTGGCAGTCGGTGCAGGCCACCCCGGCAAGGCCGTGCGTGGAGGAATGCCAGGCCATCGTCGGTGAGTGGTCCTGATGGCAGGTCAGGCACATTTCCTGCCGCGACGCTTCGACGATCTTGCCGTGGGCATCGTGGCAGGTAGTGCAATTGAACCCGTTGGGCCCGCAGATCTGGTGCGGCCCGGCAATGCGCTGCAGATCGGCCATGTCGGCGTGGCAGCGGTAACAGGTGTCGGGCGCGACCGCGCCCAGGTTGTTGGACGGGACCGCCGGCGCCTCCGGCTTGGACTGGCGCGGTTTCTGGTCGCTGACCAGCCTTGCCGGAACCCCCTGTGGTGCGTCGGCCGGCGGCTTCTTCTCCGACTTGTCCGCCTGCTTGGGTTTCTTGTCCTGCCGTTCATAGTGGGCCGTGTGGCAATCGAGGCAGGACAGTCCGCGATGGGCGTGTACCGAGGTCCGCCATTTGGCCCCCGCGCCGCAGGCATCGTCTTCGTGGCAGCGGGCGCAGATTTCCGAGCGTTGGCCGGCGCTGAGCGATTTGAAGCTCCACACCAATCCCGGTTTCTCGCCGCCGGAGTCCACGTGCTCGCTGCACGGCCCGTGGCAGGCTTCGCAGGACTCGCCCTTGCGGATGCCGTGATGGACGTTTTGCTCGAACGTCTTGACGAGCGATCCGTGGCAGTTGCCGCACTCCTCGTCCGCGTCGATGTATTCCGCTCCTTCGATGACCGGCAATTCCGCGCGCAGCGGCGGTAGACACATTTCCCGAAAGGCCTTGTTCGGCTGCGGCCAGCCGGGCCCCAAATAGGCATCCAAACGCCGCCCGTCCGGCATCAAGAAGCCACAAGCCGAGAGCGTCAGGCAGATCAGCGCCAACAGGGCAAACCGAAGATGCGAACCGGACGGGCGCCGTGGGAAGCGCGGAAGGTTGCCCGCATCATCGTCCGCGAGACCGCCCGCTAGCAGAGGTGACGAGATGGAAGGCCAGCAGCGCAAGCACCAAGCTGGCAGCGAACCAACGCCGCTGGCCACGGGCCTGGCGTGGAACGGAATCAGAGAGCGATCGCGATTTGCGCTGTGCGCCACAGGTCTTGCTCGCCGGCATTGCCCCCCTGTAGCGACTTTCACATTGGCAGAATGATGCAATCGCCGTTATCGGCCGTCATCGCCGCAGTCCTTGACCTGTTCCGGAGAAAGACGGCTTCAAAAACCGATGCGCTCGGACATCCTCGCAGGTAACCACCAGCCTGCGTGCCGTTTCAATGAGCTAGCGTCGCGCGCTGCGCGACGTTCCGATCAAGGCCTGGACCTCTACCGTCGCGATCGGTCGATGGTCTCCAGCAGCGGGATGCGCATGCTGGAATCCGTGACTTGATCCGCCGCCGCTTCGGCCTGCTTCAGGGCTTTTTGCGCGTCGGCCCGCCGGCCGCAGGCTTTCAACTTGTCGCTCCGATGCACGAAGGCATACGCGCGGCTGATCGGATCCGGGATCTCGCCGGCCAGTTTCTCGGCCTCCTGAAAGGCAGCGTTCGCCTCGTCGCTCTTGGCCATTTGGCTCAGGGTGGCGGCGGCATTGGCCACGGAGTCGGCACGTTTTCGCGGGTCTTCCAGCGCCCGGGCCGACTGGAGCGACTGATTCAACAGAGCCTCTGCTTGGTCTGCCAACGCCAATTCGTGATATGTCAGAGCGACCTCCAGCAGGGCGTCGATCTTGCCTTCCGGCCGTTGAATGGCGGCCGCGGTCTGTTCGCAGTTCTTCAGGTAGGCCGTGGCGACATCCTGGCTGCCAAGGTACTTGCCGTAGACGTAGGACATCCGGGACAGCACCGACACCCTGATCTCATCCTCGGCGATCTGATCGGCCGCCTTGCTGACCTCGCGCAGCAAGC
>CAYPGE010000420.1:0-8042 GCA_964409865.1 uncultured Pirellulaceae bacterium | reverse complement strand
TCATGCATGGCCTGGGGGCCGATTGCCACTGGTTTTTTTACCGGCTGCCCGCCGTCGCCGCCGGGATCGCCACGGTCGCGATGTGCGGATGGACCGCGCGGCGCTGGGGCCGCCTGGCGGTGCTGACGGCCACGTTGATCACCGGAGCTTCCTTCCCGCTGATCCAGTACTCGTCCGAAGCGCGCGGCTACGCCTACGCTCTGTTTTTTGCCGTCGCTGCCTTCGAGATTCTCCAGGAATCGTTGGATCGGCCGCGCAACTGGCTGGATGCCATGTTTGCCTGCTGCGCAGTGTTGGGGCTACTTGCGCACATTACGTTCGTTTACGCCTACGTGGCTCTCGTGGGATGGTCGCTGTGGCGACTGTTTCGCCGTCACGGCATCTGGTCGTCACGGCATTGGGCCGTGTTGGTTTGGCAGATTCTCGTCCCAGGAATCGTGCTGGCTTGGCTGTATTTTGTGAACCTGCGTTACCTGGTGGTGGGCGGCGGTGACGAGCAGCCTTGGGGAACGGTCATCCGGCAAGCTCTTTCTCTTGCCGTCGGCGGGCCGCAGGCAGAGCCGTGGGCCGGCATCGTCGCGATATTCGTGCTGGTTGCGGCCGGACTGGCATTCTATCAAGTCCATCGCGCCGGCTCCGATCTGTGGCTGCCGCTGGGGGCGTGCATCTTCGTGTTGCCCGCTCTCTCGCTGCTGGCGACCAGGCCGGCCGTGGTCTATCCGCGGTACTTCCTGGTGAGCATGCTGTTTTTACAGTTGCTGATCAGCTGGTGGCTGGTCCGTGTGTTTCACGGCAGCCGGCACGGCAAGATTCTGTATGCGGTGTTCTTGCTGGCCATCTTGACGGGTAACGCCGTGTCTACGTCGCGATTTTTGGCCTACGGGCGCGGCGGGTATCAAGCCGCCTTGCAGTTCATGTTGGAGCACTCGTCGGACCGCGATCTGACCGTGGGCAGCGACCACGATTTCCGCAACAGTCTCGTGTTGCGGTACTATTTTCCTCGCTGCCGCGGAAACCGCCGATTGGTGTATTACTCCCAAGGAAATTGGCCCCAGGGCGGACCGGAATGGTTCCTGATTCACAGTCAGGAGCCCCAGTTCACGCCCCGAGAAACGCTGGCCGACGAATTGGGCAATGCGTATCACCTGCAGGCCGTCTTCCCGTACGCCGGGCTGTCCGGATGGCATTGGGCGGTGTACCGAAACGGGAATCGCGGGGCAGGTTGAAGGGGGCGCGGAGCGGCCGCCTTGGGAATCACGCCGGGGCCGCCGTTCGCTGCAGCCAGCAGTTGTTGGGTGATCTCCGCCGCTTGACTGCCCGCCTGCAGATGCTCTTGGGCCGGGTCGGTTCAACGAGCGAGCACGGGCGTGTGGCGTTCGTCCGATTGAACCATGCCGTCGCGAAGGCGGACGATGCGTTTGGCGTGCTCGGCCACGTCGTCTTCGTGCGTGACCATGATGATGGTGCGGCCCTCCGCGTTCAGTTTGGAGAACAGCTGCAAGATTTCCAGGGCCGTCTTCGTATCCAGGTTGCCCGTGGCCTCGTCCGCCAGAATGAAATAGGGATCGTTCACCAGGCTGCGGGCGATGGCGACGCGCTGCTGCTGGCCGCCCGACAGTTGCGTCGGCCGGTGCCGCAGCCTTTCTCCCAAGCCGACCATTTCGGCCAGTTCGTGACAGCGCTGCCGGGTTTCCCGGTTGACGCGGCCCTGGTAGTACAGAGGGACCTCGATGTTCTCGACGACCGTCAGCTGAGGGATCAGGTTGTACGACTGGAAGACGAAGCCGATGCGGCTGGCGCGAATCCGCGACAGTTCCCGGTCGTTCATTTGGGCCACGTCGTCGTCGCCCAGGAAGTAGGATCCCGCGCTCGGCTTGTCCAGGCAGCCCAGCAGATTCAGCAGGGTGCTCTTGCCCGAACCCGAAGGCCCCATGATGGCGACGTAGTCACCTTCGGGGACCTCCAGGCTGACCCCGCGCAAGGCGTGAACCGTTTCACCTTTGAGGACATAGTCCTTCCTCAATTCGTGCAGACGGCAAGCCAATCTCACAGCGCACCTCCGGCGGTACGCGGCGATGTGGCGGCGCCTCGCTCGGCGGTTCCCACGCGAGCCGCTTCGGCCGACGTGTCCTGCGGGGAGCGGTCCGCTGCGATTTCAGTGCCCGGTGCGGGCGTCTTGCCGTCGGGTCGATCGGGCGGAGGCTTTTCGCTTGGCGGCTTGACCGCCGCCACGACGGGCTTGACATCCGGCAGGTCGGGCAGGGTCAGCCGGTGGGGCAAGCTGCGCGGGTTCATGATCACGACCTCGCCTTCCTGCAGGCCCGACTTGACGGTCATGAAACTGTCGTTGCTCGAACCGACCTGGACCTCCCGTGTCTCGAACTCATCCCCGGTCTTGAGCAGACAGAAGTAGCGCCCCTTGGACTCGCACAGCGCCTGTACGGGAACCTGCAATGCCTCAGGCAGACGCTCGACGAAAATCCGGACCTCCGCGTTCATGCCGGTGCGGATTTCCTTGGGCGGATCGTGGATGTCGATGAAGGTCGCGTATTTCTGGATGTTGCCGCTGGACCAACTGCCGGGCTCCGCATATTGATTCACCTTGGTGACCGTGCCGCTCAGTTTGCGATCGCGAGCGGCGCCCACCGTGATTTCCACCGGCATACCGACTTGGATCAAGGAAATGCGCGATTCGTTCACGGTGGCTTTGACCTGCATCTTGTTGGGATCCGGGAGACGGATGAGCGTCTGGTTCTCGCGGACCGTCGCTCCGGCTTCCAGGACAAACTCCGCGCTGCCGCCCCGGTGGCTGTAGATATTGGCATAAACGACCTGGCCGTCTTGGGGCGAGGTGATATTGCAGGCGGCGATCCGTTGCTTGATGTCCTCGAGCTTGGACATTTCGAGCTTGTTGCTCTCCTCCTCCGACTTCCACTTGGCCTCGGCCGAGGCGATGTCGCTGTCGAACTGCTTGAGCATTTTCGCCTTGGTGTACTTGCGGAGCACGTCCAGCTTCGTCTTTCCGGTATCCAGTTCGTTTTTTGCCTTCTCGACCGCGAACTGATCGCCTTCCAACTGCAGCGCCGTCACGATCCCCTTGGCCGCCAGCCGTTCGGTGGACTGGTACGCCAGCTGGGCGCGCCGGAGGTTCTCTTCGGCCACAAAGATCTCGCTGAGGATCGTCTGCTCCTCCTGCCGGAAGGACCCCTCCAAGTACTCCAGCCGCGCGATTTCCGCCGCCGCCAGCGTGTTCTCCGCCTGGATTACCGCCGCCTGACTCGTGTTACAGACGATTTGTTGTTGGATCAAATCCTGTTCAAAAGTCGAGGAATCCAACTGAATCAGCCGATCGCCCTTCCGGACTTGTTTCCCTTCCTCCTCCACCCACAAGACTTTGATGCCCGTCGACGTCGCCGCTTTGACCTCGCAACGAATCTCCACACTGCCCGAACTCTCGATCAATCCCTGCTCCAAGACCACGTGCTCGAACGGCCCCCGAATCACCGACTGCGTGATGATGTTCTCGACGCGCTGCTCGTCCCCCTTGCGGAAGTAGAAGTACGCGACGCTGCCGACGCCAGCCACCACGATCAGGGCGATTAGGACGATGAGCAGAGTGGAGCCCGCCGGCCGGGAAGCGAGAAACCGCCGAGAACGTGGGCCGCGTCTTGCGTTGGTGACCATTTACCAATCCTCTAAAACAGGCATGCTCGGCGCAATAGAACCGGGGCAAACTCGGCGCGCGGTAGCGACTCGGACCGTCCGGATCGAGCGAAGCTCCAGGTAATTCTAGCCGCCAACGGGTCAATCAGCAATCAACCGACTGCCAAAGCGCCGGCAGCATCGGCTCGAAAAAGAACGCCGATTCACCCAAACGAAGGGAGTGTATGGGGTTTTGCCCCGGCGGCGGCGGCAAAATTTGCATAATCGGGCCATCGTGGGCAATTGCCTCGTTACTGCTCTTAGGGTAGGGCGCCCGCGGCGCATCGCTCTCACTTCGGATCGAGGCCCCGATTGAACCGTCGTATCCGAAGAGGCGTCATGATTGCGTTTCGCGAGTTGTCATCGCCTCCCAGCCGACGTATACTGGACCTTGAAGTAGGGAATTCAGTTGCCCCGCCGGCAGAACCTGGTGGCATCTTGGCTGTTGGTCCAAGGCCGCGGTAGGCTTTCGTTGGCTCGAAACTGACTACCTCCAGGTGTCCGTTTCGGACGCTCGCCTCATGCCTTAATCGCCTACCTTTATGAGGACACGGTTATGCCCGAAAGATCGTTGCGTGGCATCCGACAAGGCATGAACCGAATTGAGGCAAATTGGGTGCGGTTGGTTTGCCGCGTGCTGCGATGGCCGTGCTCGCTTGGCGCAGGCCGCCCCTGCCTTTGCTGCGCACTGCTCGCGTTTTGCTCGGCATCCAGTCTGGCCCAGGGACCTTATCGGCCCGGCGCGGCTGGTCCTGCGGACGGAGCGCCACGGGTGCCGGGCTTCGGTCCGCTGCAGGGCGAGCGGGCGGTTCCCGGCTTTGGCCCCGCTGCCACCGCGACGGGACTGACGATCACTCCGGAGGATCTTGCCAGGGCTGACGAACGACTGCAGCGGCATGACAGCAATCGCGACGGTTACATCGACCGCAGCGAAGCGAGCAACGGCCCATGGCGGGAGGAGCCTTTCCAGTTCGACATCGACCGCGACGGCCGCTTGAGCCGTGTGGAATTGGCTCGCCGCTATGCGTTGCGGCGCGTGGCGGAGACGCCGGGTGTCCAGGGAACGCCGCCGTTGCGGGGGACTCCGTCCACGCCGGGATCCAATCCTTCTTGGGAGGAGCAGCAGCGGCGCGAGCGAGAACGTCGGGCGGCGGAAGAAGCGGCTCGCAGACGCGACTCGTTCCGGGGAACGCGCGAAAGCTGGCACCTGACCGAGACCCTGATGAGCCGCCACGACACGAATCGCGATGGGCTGCTGGATGCCGCCGAGTGCCGTCGCATGGGCCTCTCCGCCATGTCGGCGGACACCGACCGCGACCAGCGCATCAACCGGCCCGAATTAGCCGCGTGGTTGGCCGAGCAGCAAGCGGCTCAAGGGCGAGCCGTTCCCCCTGAACTGCCCTCGTGGTTTGTAGAGAAAGACGTCAATTCCGACGGTCAAGTGCAAATGTCCGAGTTCGCTAAAGAGTGGACCGACGAGCGATTGGACGAATTCGCCCGCTTGGATCTGAACCGCGACGGCGTGATCGTGCCGGAGGAATGCTTGCAGGCCCTGAATCGGATGAACGAGGAATACGCGAATCATCGTTTTCAGATGATTCCGGCGAAGGGCACGATTCGTTCCGAAATCGACGTCGAAGAAAGAGAAACGATCGCCGACCTCGACGTGCAACTGTCGATTACGCACACCCACGTCAGTCACCTGAACGTGTTCTTGATTGGACCGGAAGGGCAACGCGTCGAACTTTTCACTGGCATCGGCGGCCAGGACGACCACTTCGACAAGACAATTTTGGACGAGGAGTCGCCCCGGTCGATTCTGCGAGCGGCGCCGCCCTTCCCGGACCGATACCAGACGGAAGAGCTGAGCCGAGGCGGCAAGGGACTGAAGCAGTTCTACGACCTGAGCATGGCGGGCACCTGGGCGCTGTTGGTCGAAGCCAACAGCGATCGGCCCGGCGTGTTGCACGGCTGGTCCTTGATCTTCCGCCGGGCCGAGAACGGCGAACCGCCGGGACAGAAGGATTTCGACTGACGAGGCAAGAAGCCGGGCTTTCCCCGGCGAACGGTGGGCGTCAGCCCACCGGTTTCCTTAGGGCCGGTCTGCGAGCATAAAAACCGGTGGGCTAACGCCCACCGCTCGCCAAAGCGAGGCAGTCGAGCTAGACCGGCTCCGCCTTGACAACGACCACGGTCATATCGTCGTCCTGCAGGCGATGTGCGGTGAATTGGCGGACGCACGCGAGCAACTGCTCGATGATCTCGGCGGCCGGACGGTGGCGATGCTCGCGGACGACGTCCAGTGCGCGGGCGACGCCGAACATCGTGGCGGCGCTCCGGGGCCGGCCGTGCGTCGAGGCGGCTTCCGAAATCCCGTCCGTCATCAAGAGCAACAAGTCGCCGGGTTCCAGAGCGATTTCATCTTCGAACCCGGCAATCATCTCTACTGCCAGTCCCAGTGGCGGCTGTTGGGTATGGATCGTGGAAACCGTTCCGGAAGCCCTGACCACAAAGCCCTGGTGACCCGCAGTCGCATAGCGCACGACCAGCGATCCGGGGGTGAGGTGAGCCAGGAACAGGGTCACGAAGCTCGCCCCCTTGGTGTCCTCGCACAACAGTTGATTGCTGTGGATCAGGATCTGCCCCGGCGAGGTCGCCGCCCGCGAAAACGCCCGCAGGTACGCGCGGGCGTCGGCCGCCAAGATGGCCGGCCCCAAACCGTGTCCACTCACGTCGCCAAGAACGACACCCACCACGCAATCGGAGACGGTGATGTAGTCGAAGAAGTCGCCGCCAGTCTCGGCTGCCGGGTGGCAGACGCCGGCGATGTCAAAGCCCGGCACGTCTGGCGATGCGGTCGGCAGCATCCGCCTCTGGAGTTCTCCGGCGGCCTGCAACTGCGACTTGGCCCGGTCCAATTTCGCGGAGCGGGCCAGCCCTCGCTCGCGGCGACGGACGAGGGCCACGGCCCGACGGATACAGGCATCCAGGGTGTCGGCTGTCAGATGGTCCTTGACCAAGAAATCCTGTGCTCCATTGCGCATCGCCGCTGCCGCCACACCCTCATTTCCTGATCCCGTCACCATGACGACGGCAGGAAAATCCGGGTTGCTCGTAGGGCCATTGCGAAGCTTCGCGAGGACTTGAAGTCCATCGACGTCCGGCAGCAGATAATCCAGGAGAACGCAATGCGGCTTGTCGCGCAGACAAACTTCGTGTCCCAACTGGCCGGTGTCGGCTTCAAAGACAACCGCCTGCTGGCTTCTCGCCCACCTCCCCTCCTCGATCAGAAGCTTAAGCAACCTCCGATCTGACGGGGAGTCATCAACGATCAGAATTCGTATTGGTTCCTTGGCCATAGAGCGACCAAATGGCAAGAGCATCCTCATGTGACTCTGATCGCGCCCGTCCTCCCGAGGCAACAGGCCGGCCTCCCTTTCGGCCGCGACTCCGTGTTTGATAGCGAAATTGCGCAGCCCTACCAACCTTTCGTCATTCTCCCCCGGTCGTCCAGAAGGTCAATCCCCCGACCCCCTCTACAGAGCTATACAAAATCTGGGGCACGGGATACGGGATGCGGGATATGGGATGCGGGATGCGGGCAAAGCTCTTGACGTGCCATCAGCTTCTCTGCGAACTGGCTGCCAGCGAAAACACAGTGCGAAGATAGGGTATCCGACATCCCGCACCCCGCATCCCGCTAAGCACCGTTCGAGAAATAAGTGGCGTAAGCTTCCAGCTTGCGATCCCGCTATCTGCCGCAAGCTGGAAGCTCACGCCACGCACAAATCGGACAGTTGTTTCTCCAACGGTGCTAAGCTTGGATCACGTACGGTTCGCGTTGGGGGCGGCTGACCAGGTCGCTGGCTTGCTGGTCGCCGACAAAGTCCTCCTTTTCCGGGTCCCACTGCAATTTCCGTTTCAACAGCATCGCGATGTTGCACAGGTGGCAGGAACTGAGTTCTCGATGGTGCGAGAAGACGTCCGAAACGGGTTCTCCGCGGTCCCGGACGCAATCGAAGAAGTTCTGCATGTGTCCCCGGCGCTGCTTGCCCTTGTACAGGCGTTGGATTTCTTCGTCCAAGGCTTCCTTCTGGGTCGGCGTCAGCGACTCGACCGGCTCCCCGCTAATTCGCCCGCGATTGACAAAGAGGCGGCCGTTTTCCCCCTCGAACCAGATGCCGTTGTCGGGGCCGTGCTGGACGTGGATCGATTTACCGTCGGCAAACTTGAGGTCGATGTGGAACTGGGTGGCGGTATTGTAGCCGTTGGGGATCTTCAGCTGGCCGGCAAAAAATGCGGCGGGATCGAAGTCGGACGGGACATTCGGAAAGTTGCCT
>CAYPGE010000419.1:0-8044 GCA_964409865.1 uncultured Pirellulaceae bacterium | reverse complement strand
ATCGGTGATCGGTGATCGGTGATCGGTGATCGGTGATCGGTGATCGGTGATCGGTCGTCGGTGATCGATAATCGGTTATGCGCTGGCTGCGGCTGGGCTCCGACCGAGCCACGGGGGCGACCGGAGGCCGAAGATCGCCGGGGGAGACCTGCGGTCGTTGCTTGCGGCGGGCTCAGCAGACCCGCGTGCAGCCCTCAACTCTACGACTCTTCCACGCTTCCACTCTTTCACTCTTTCACTTTTTCACTCTTCCTCTCTTTCACTTCCTTCGCCGTCGCCAGCGTGGCCGTGACGACTCGCTCATCGGCCTTTTCCGGCAGCTTTTCCAAAATGTCTAACAGCACGTGGTCGGTGTCGATACCCTCGGCCTGGGCCTCGAAGTTCAGGATCACGCGGTGCCGCAGGGCCGGCAGGTAGACGCGGCGCACGTCCTCGAAGCTGACGTTGTAGCGTCCTTCGAGCAGCGCACGGACCTTGGCGGCCAAGGCCAGCGTCTGGGCGGCTCGCGGACTGGCGCCCCAGCGCAAGTACTGATTCGTGATCGGCAAGGCGAAAGCGCCGGCCGGATGCGTGGCCAGCACCAAACGGACGATGTAGTCCTCTACGTGCGCAGCCAGGATCACTTCGCGGACCAGTTGCTGCCATTTCAGGATCTCGTTGCCATCCATCACCTTTTCCGGCTCGATCGTGATCCCCCGCGTCGTACGTTGGACGATCGTCGCCAGTTCTTCACGGCTGGAGTAGCCGACCAGCAGTTTGAAGAAGAACCGGTCCAGCTGGGCTTCGGGCAGCGGATAGGTGCCTTCCTGTTCGATCGGATTTTGCGTCGCCATGACGAAGAACGGTTTTTTCAGCTCGTAGCGGGTGCCGGCCGCCGTGATGGTGCCCTCTTGCATCGTCTCCAGCAGGGCCGATTGCGTCTTGGGCGTGGCGCGGTTGATTTCATCCGCCAGGCAGATCTGGGTAAAGATCGGCCCGCGCTGAAACTCGAACGTCCGTTTGCCATCCGTGGTCTCCAGCACCATGTTCGTGCCCAGGATGTCAGCGGGCATCAAGTCCGGCGTGAATTGGATCCGCGAGAAATGCAGATCCAGCGCCAGGGCCAGCGTCCGGACCAGGAGCGTCTTGCCCAGGCCCGGCACGCCTTCCAACAGGCAATGCCCGCCGACGAACAGGCACGTCAACACGCCGTGTACGACCTCGTCGTGGCCGACGATCACCCGGCCGATCTGCTCGCGCACCGCCGTGTACCGCCGCCGGAATTCCTCCGCCCGCTGCTGCATCGACTCGCCGATACTCATGCGTTCTCCTTGTCTTTCCAAGCCTTCTTCTTCGCCTCAAGCAGGCGTTCGGTATACGATTTTTCCTGCTCCGCCGCAGGCCGTTGCCCCGGTTGAGCGGCAGCGCGCGGCGGCGCGGCTGGCCCGCCGCCTGCTTCCTCCAAGACCTCTTCCAACGATGCCAACGGACGGCCGCCCGGCTCTTCCACCTGCGGTTCGAAGCGAGCCGCCGCGCGCCGCTCCTCCAATTGCTCGCTGACTTCTGCCTTGCGGCTCCGCAACCGCTCGATGCGCTCGTCCGGGGTCGGGTCCTGGGGACGCCGCAGGACCCGTGCCCACAGCCAAGCCAACGCCGGGGCGATCCAATAGAAATGAATCGTCACGCGGCGGACCAAAACGTCGCAGAAAAAGATGCACGCGGTGGCCAGCAGGACCAGCGGCCAGACGTCTTGCCGGCTGATCGCTTTGGCCAGATTGTGCCGAAAGGTGTCAAGTTCCAGCAGCGGGTCCAATCTGCCCCGCTCCAAGTCGCCCTCGATCAACTTCCCCGCCTCGCCGCCCTTGGGCGTGTGCGCCGAGAGCGTTCGCAGCAATTCGACGTTGGTCTCGCGGTCGCGGAATTCGGACGAGTACGGAACGGTCACGCCGGCCAGGATCGGCGACCTGCCGGCGCCCGGCACGACGTTCACGAAATAACTGCCGGCCTTGTCCGCCGCGAATTCCCCCACGTAGCGGCCGGGCGCGACCTGCTCGATCCGCACCTCGAAGTTCTCCAGGTCCGGGTCCACGGCAACGCCCGACATGTTCAAGAAGTTCAGGAACTGGTCGTCCTTGTCCAGGGCCGTGACCACGACCCGCACCTTGCCGTCCTTGACATCCGTGGCGACCGAGAATTTGCCTTCTTCGTTGACGGGCCGCATCGCCCAGCGGATCATCTGCGAGAAGAACTTGTCGTAGTTTTCCCAACGAGTCCAGGCGTTGGCCCAGCGGTGGCCGGCGTCCGTCGTCCAGGCCACGCTGCGGCCCAGGCCATACGTCCAGCTCGCCAGAATCGTGGCGTTCTGGGTGTCCGGCGGATCGGGCGAGACGAGGGCGACTTCGACCAGCGGGTTCTTCTTGACCGTGGTCATGACGAAGCCCGAAATCGGCGGCAGCGGTTCGCGGATGCTTTGCAGCATCTCGTGCGGGTACACCAGGCGCGGCGGCACGTCCGGCAGGTCCTTGACCAACGGCCGAGCGACGCGGCGGGCCTCGATCTGGAAGATGCGCGGCAGGGCCTTGGCGCTCTTGACAACGTAGTACTGCCCACCCGTCGCTGCGGCAATGTCCTGCAGTGTCTGGTGCCCGGCCGGTCCATGAGCCCCGACGGCCACCGTCGAGATCTTGATCTTCTGCCGCACGAATCCGTTGACCGTCGTGAAGGTCGGCGGCGACGGGTCGCCGTCGCTGATGATGATCATGTGCTTGACCGAGGCGCTGACTTGATTGAAATCGCCCAGGGCCATTTTCATCGCCGGGTCGAATTCCGGCATGTCGCCGGGCGTCATGCGTTCGACGGCGGCGATCAGCTTGTTGCGCCGCTGGCCGATGCGGACCAGCCCCCGATTGCCTTCCCGCCACAACCACTCTTCCCGGCCGGGGCCCCAATGGATCAACCCGCAGTAGTCCATCGGCCCCAGCGGCTTGATCGCCTCGCGGGCGATGACCTTCTGCCAGTAATTGCCCTCGGCGATCTCCGAGGCGTGCATGATCATGACCAGCGCCCCGACGGCGCGGATGCGGGCGTTCTCGATGTGGAAATCGACCGGCATGGCCTTTTCCAGCCCCGTGTTCGCCCAGCCGCCGGCGCCGAAGCTGTTCTCGCCGCCCAGCATGACCAGGCCGCAGCCGAATTGTTCCGTGTTCTGCACCAGCATTTTGATCTGTTCGTCGCTGAAGCTGGTCACGGTGTTCGCGTCCGCCCCGCTGCTCCGCGGCACGTTGGCCAGCACGACGCAATCGTAGGCCTGCAGTTCCGCCAGGCTGGTGAACAGGCTGTCGCTGCTCTGCAGCGCCACTTCGATGTTGTTTTCCCGCAGCCGCCCGACCAGGTAGTCGAAGCCGCCTTTGTGGTCTGCATCCTCGATGAACAGTACACGGCCCTTGCCGCGTACGTGGGTGAACGCCGTCGCCTGATTGTTCTCCAGCACCCGGTCGTCCTGCGGATTGTCCGGCGTGAAGGACGCCTGGTACGTGTACACCGCCACTTCGTCGATACGGTGCTGGAACGAGAACACGTTCTTGCCGGGTTTCAGCTCGACGTCCTGGCTGTCGGGGTTCAGCAGGTCCTCTTGCTTGCCCGACTGGCGCACCAATTTCAGTTTTCCCCGGACGAGGCCGCCGGCATTTTCGGCGGTCGGAGCCGTCAGGTTGTCGATCACCACGCGGGCTTCGATCGGCTGGCCGCGGCGGATGTCGCTGGGCAGGACCACCTCTTCGACCTGGACCTCCCCGCGGCTGGCCAGCTTGACCGGCACCACGTCGATGCCGATCCCCTGATCGGCCAGCAGGCCGGTGATCGCCCGCGAGTCGCCGATGTTTTCGTTGCCGTCGCTGACGATCACGATCCGCTTGGCACTGTCCTCGGGAAACGTCGCGCCGGCCATCTTCAGGGCCGCCGCCAGGTTCGTCGCGTCAGTCCGCAATCCCTGCGTGCTTTCCAGATTCAGGAACGGGATGTCGTCATCGAAGGGCGGGACCTCGACCACGGCATCATGGCCGAACACGATCACCCCGGCGCAGTCCTGGCGATCGGCGTTGCGGTGCCGGGCTACGCCCTGGCGAACAAAGTCCAGCATGGCCTGCCGCTGTGCGACGGGAATGCTCTCGGACTGATCGAGCAGATAGGTGACCGTCACCTTTTCACTGGTCCACAACGTCTGGACTTCGGCCAACGCCAGCACGATCAGCACGAAAACGAGCGTGCGAAAAGCCAGGGCAAACAGTCTCCGGTACCGGCCCAAGCCGGACAGGCTGCGGAAGCTGAAGACCCACAACAGGGGCAGCAGCAACAGCAGCGTCAAATACCAGGGATGGACGAATCCAAGGTCGATACCGAACATGGGTCTTCCCAGGCCCCAACAAGCAACGGCACACGATACCGATATCTTACTCGCAACGCCGCTGGAACCGCAACGGACGTAGCAACTCGACGGTGGATGGCAGAATCATAGGAGCAGAATCATGAAGACGGTGTCGATCTCTCGTTCCGAGGGGGGGCTAATGCCTCCGCTCCGCCTTGGCGGACCAGGGATCTTCGGGCCAGGCGTGTTTGGGGTAACGCCGGCGTAGTTCTTTGCGGATGACGGGGTAGCCGTTGTTCCAGAAACTCCGCAGATCGTCGGTGACCTGTTGCGGGCGCATGTTGGGGGCCAACAAATGCAACAGCACCGGCGTGCGCCCCCGAGCGATGCGCGGAGTCTCCGACCAACCAAACAGTTCCTGGATGCGCACCGCCAAGACCGGCGGCTGGCCGGGTTCGTAGCGCAGCGGCACGCTGCGGCCGCTGGGAACCGTCAGCCGCTCCGGCGCTTCGCGGTCGAGGGTCTGCAGTTGGTCGAACCGGAACAGTCCGCGCACGGCCGCCAACCACGGCGCGGTACGCAGTTCCGCGAACGACCGGCGGCCCTGGCACAACGCGGGCAAGAAATCCTGCAAGGCCGCGTCGTCCAGCGCCGGCAAGTCCGTCTCGGGCCACTGCTCGCGCAGCCACCGCGCCCGGGCCACGAAAGCTGCCACCGCCCCGTCCTCGTGCGGGAACACTCGATCCCAGTGCTCGCGGGCGGCTTGGGCCAGCAGTCGGGCTGCGTCGTCGGCATCCGGAGTCCCCGCCGTCGTTTCCTCCAGCAATAGATCCTCCCAGTACCGCCTCCGCCGCGCCGTAACTCGCTCGCCGACGGCATCGAACTCGACTTCCCTGGCCTCGCGCAGCCTGCTGTTTGGTAGCCAGCTCCGGTCGACCAACGACGCCTGGCGAACCTGCGCGTCAGTGCCGGCCCCGTCGACGTCGATACAAAGAAACAGCTCGCCGTCGATCACCCGGCTCTCGTCGGCCAACCGCACCCCGCGCCCGCCGACCATCAGGCCGCGGCGCGAGCCGGGCTCGCGGCGTTTAGCCAGCCGATCCGGGAACGCCACCAGCAGCGACCGCAGCAACGCCTCGTCCGCACCGGCGCCCACCGGTTGCCGCCGCCGGCGCTTGCCCATCTGCCGTGACAACTGGTCGCGAACTTGGAACAAGGTCCGTGCAGCAGGTCGCAGGATCAGTCCCCAAGTCGAATCCTGCCGGCCGGTCGCCTCGAACTCCTCCAAAGCCGTGACCTGGTCCAAGACGTCGCTGCGCGAGTGGTAGTCTGGATTGCGGCGCCGCATTCCGTCTTCCGGGCCCCGGCCGAACGGACTCCGCTCCGACAGCAAGGCCGCCGCCAACGCCCCACGCTCCAGACAGCCGCGGCGTTCGGCCTCGACCAACAACCGTCCCAACCGCGGATGCACGGGCAGCCTGACGATCCGCCGGCCCAGCTTCGTGACGCCGTGCTGGCCGGCGGCCTCCAGTTGCGTTAACAGCGTTCGAGCCCGCTGAAGGGCCTCTGGCCGGGGCCGCTCGAACCAGGGAAACCGGTCGACGTCCGGTTCGATCCAGCACAGCAACTGGAGGACCGCACCGGCTAAATCGACGCGGCGGACTTCGGGCTCCTCCAGCGGCGGCCGAGACCGGTGGCTGCGTTCGTCCCACAGACGCAGGCAGACGCCCGGCTGAGTGCGTCCCGCTCGGCCCGCGCGCTGCTCGGCGGCGGCTTGCGAAATCGGCGTCAGTTCCAGCCGGTCCAATCCGCGACGGGGATCGTAGCGCAGCGACCGCGCCCAGCCGCTGTCCACCACGGCCGTGACGCCGGGGATGGTCAGCGACGTTTCGGCCACGTTGGTGGACAACACGATCTTCCGTTGCGCTGCGGGCTCCAAGACCGCAGCTTGACGCTCCAGCGGCAAGTCGCCGTACAACTCCAGCATTGCGCAGCCCGCCCGCGCGGCTGCCGCTTCCAGCACTCGTCGGGTCTGTCGAATCTCGCGCAGCCCCGGCAGGAATACGAGCACATCTCCGTCACTGCGGTCCAGCACTTGCTGGACGCCTCGTGCCACAAGATCCCCCGGCGGCTCTCTTCCGTACGGGGCAAGGTACGAGATTTCGACCGGATGAGTCCGCCCCGCGCACTCGATCATCGGGCAATCGTCCAGGTAGCCGGCGACGGATTCCAAAGCCAAGGTCGCCGACATCACCACGATCTTCAGGTCCGGCCGCACGCTCTGTTGGATCTGCCGGACCATGCCCAGGGCCAGATCGCTGTTCAGATTGCGCTCGTGGAATTCGTCGAAGATGACGACACCCACATCTTGCAGGAACGGATCGTCGTGCAGTCGGCGCAGCAGGACGCCTTCGGTGACGACCGCGATCCGGGTTTCGTCGCTGATGCGGTCCTCGAACCGGACCTGGTAGCCAACCTCGCCGCCCAGCGTCCATTGGTTCTCCGCCGCCATTCGCGCCGCCGTCGCCCGCGCCGCCACGCGCCGCGGCTGGAGCACCACGATTCGCTTGTCGCCCGCGATTCCGCCCCGCGCCAAGGCGGGCGGTAGGCGAGTCGTCTTACCGGCTGCCGTCGGTGCGCGCAGGACGACGGACGCATGGCCGCGAAACTGAGCCACCAATTCGGGCAGCACCTGATCGATCGGCAGTCGTTCCACGTGATTTCCCAGCGAACCGATATCGACCACCGCGTGTCGTCACGATGGGTGAGCCGGCCTCCAGCATCGACACCTTGCCAGTGTGCAGGCGGAGAACTAATTCGGACCTCGATATCCGACTTAAACCGTTTCTGACGCCTCGACGGGGCTTGACAAACACGTCCTCATACTCAAAACTAAGCGTCATCTTGACCGATTTCGATGATCCTTGATGACGCCCCCTTCGTCTAGTGGCCTAGGACTCCGGGTTCTCAGTCCGGCAGCAGGGGTTCGACTCCCCTAGGGGGTGCTTCAAGCCTGCTTTACGCAGGCTTTCTTTTTGCGCTCTCTATGCACAAGTCCTTGATTTGAAATGACTTGCGCATTTCATGCAAAGAGTTACCCCCTTTTTTTGCATTTCGAGCGAGGCGAGTGTTGGGGCGAATCTTGGGGTTGATTGGGGCGAATTTCAGGCATGGGATGGCTCATGGAAAGCGTTATGAACCCCCTGTAAGAGGATTCAAAATCATGGTCGGCAAGGCTTATCGCAGGCACGTTCCGAAACCCGACGCACGAGGGCGTCGGCGTGCCGTCGTTGGTCGCTCCCTCGATGGCAACGTGCAACGTTTCGAGGTGGGCAACAGGCCGCAGAAGAGTTGTCCATCGTAAGCAGGCTGCAATCGTGGGGCGTGCCCGTAATTGCTTCCGAAGCGGCGAGCTGTAGAATTCCTGGTGTACACCTTTGCTGCCCCACGCCTGCCCGGAACTGGCCGACATCAGTGAGGTCAAGGGCGGTTCGCCCTGGGGCGCCGCGACCATCGCCGGCGCCGAAGGCTCGCGCCAACCCAGCGCCAAGGAAGTCGCGCAGGCCCGCTACCAGGGCCGGCATGTGGCGAACATCGCAAAGAAACTCCGTCCTTGAAAGCGTCGTCGTAATCCGCCTATCCGAGAAACATTTGCGGTCAGATCGACGCATCGGTCTTGACGGCTCCCAAGCAGTGATCACG
>CAYPGE010000418.1:0-8086 GCA_964409865.1 uncultured Pirellulaceae bacterium | reverse complement strand
TGCAAGGTATGCCGTGGTGACGTCGCGACCATCGAAGGGTTTGACGCTGGTCGAACTGCTGGTTGTCCTGGCGATCGTGGCCGTCCTGGCAGCCCTGTTGCTGCCGGCCGTCCAGGCCGCTCGCGAGGCCGCCCGGCGCGTCCAGTGTACCAATAACGTCCGCCAGATCGGACTGGCTCTCCAAACCCATCACGACGCCTTTCACAGGCTCCCACCCGGCTGGAACGCCTACCCGCCCAACGGCGAGCCCGGTTGGGGTTGGGCTTCCATGCTGCTGCAGTTCACCGAGCAGCAGAACTTGCTCAGCGGCTCGGGCGTCGGGGCTCAAGCAGGCGGCCCGGCAGGCCCGGGCGGCCCCGGCGGCCCACCTCAGTTCCAGATCAACCATGCCAGCAACAAGACGTTGCGCGAGTCTCCGCTTCCTGCCTTTCTCTGCCCTTCGGACCCGTCGGAGAAACTCTTTACGCTGTATCAAGCCGGTCCCGGTGGCGGCGGACCGGGCGGTCCTCCGCTGCTCGCCGTGGCCCGCGCCAACTACGTCGGAGTGTTCGGCACCGGCGTCGTCGAAACGGCTCCGGGGGCCGGCGATGGGTGTTTTTTTCAGAACAGCTCGCTGCGCTTCGGCGATGTCCTCGACGGTCTGAGCAACACGCTGCTGGCCGGGGAACACGGCTCGCGCTTGGATCATTCCACCTGGGTGGGCGCCGTTCCCGGCGCGCATCGCAACATGGCGCGGGTCGTCAGCAGCGCCGGCCGGGTTCCGAACCACGTGCCCAGCGACCTCGCGGACTTCGGCAGCTTTCACCCCGGCGGCGCGAATTTCGTGTTGTGCGACGGCTCGGTGAAGATGATCAACGACCAGATCGACCTGGCCGTCTTCCAATCGCTGGCAACTCGCGCGGGCGGAGATTAGCACCATTCGAGAAATACCTGTCCGATGACAAGTGAGCGGCAAGGCGCTAGCCGCCGGTATTGCCGCCGATTCGGAACCGGTGGCTAGCGCCATTCCCCTCAGTTATTTCTCGAACGGTGCTAAGCTCCCTGCTTGCGGCAGATAGCGGGATCGCAAGCTGGAAGCTTACGCCACTTATTTCTCGAACGGAGCGAAAGGCGACAATGTGACAGTTATTCCTCTAGCGGTGCCAAGCCGCGAGATGAGCAACGACGACGACTCAGCGAAAACTGTCTTACGAACGTCTCATGGGCGCAGTTCTGAGAGACAATCCTCGCGTGCCACCGGCGACCTGCGACCATCACCACGAGACGGCGGACGAATCGGCGCGCAAAATTTTTACGCCCCGGACGGTCAGGTGCCTGCAGGACGAAAGACTGGTGGGCTGACGCCCGCCGTTCGCCGAATCTCGTCTACAGATGGGACGCGAACGCAGCCAAATGGCTCTTCGAGCCGTTCAGCAGGTTCGTAAACACGGTGCGAATGTCGGCCCGCTGTACCACTGACAAGGCTTCGATCAGGTCCTTGATATCCAATTCCTCGATGACGACGCCGACTTGGTAGGCATTCACAATCGAGACGGATCCGGTGGCCACGAGTTGTTTGTACAGGTCCGTGAAAGCCGGGTTGGTGAAGACCCCCACGGTGTCTGTGACCACCGGATCGGGCAGGCCGTATCGCACAATCAGGTTCTTCACCGCTGCCATGTGGTTGGATTCCGACTTGGCAATGTTGGAAAAGATTGGCGCTCTCCAGCGTGCGGCAAGCGTCAGGTACACATCGCGGGCCAGCTTCTCTTCTTCCCGCAGTTGGAGGATGTACGCGCGTTCCGCCGCCGTCAGCGTGGCTGGCTGGACGACCGGCACGATCCGTCGCTGAGCGTTTGCCTCCAAAACTCCCAGGGCCATCAGCACGGCCACAAAGACTCCCATTCCAATCCCCTTCTTCATTCGGCTCTCCTCAAAAAATGGTTGGTAACTGTTCCCGTTCCAGCGTAAGGCGAAATCTCGCGTGGTGCACGGGCCCACGAGTCGGGCAGACGAACAGAACGAATCCGCCCCTGCAAAATGTGCATGCCCTGGACGCGGTCGGTTGTGAGGTTTCTACAGCGCTGAATCGAGATCGCTCACATCCGGGACCGGGCCACCTGACGAGCAAATGGGGTGCCAACTCCGGCAGTCGGCAAAGAAGTTTGCCAGAACGGGCGCTACGAGACTCGATACCCAGCCGGTGAAAACCGCAGACACGCTCAACAAGCAGGCCGTGCCACGCGCTCGTAGTGCCGGCTTCAGCCGGTCCGGTCCCGCGGCGAGCGCGGGTTCTCTCGTTCCCAGGCTCCGCCTGGGAACGAGGCCGTTACTCCATCGCTTCACTCACGAGTTCGCCCAGATCGGCCACGCGCAAGCGATCCTCCACGCCGACGGTCTTCACGGCATCCTGGAACATCACCAAGTCCTTGGGGCAGGCCACGACCAGGCACTGCACGCCGGGCAGGCTGGCCGCTTCCTTGACCCGGTTTTCCGCCGGCCGCTCTTCGATCCCCGGCGTGTCCTTCATCCACAACCGCCCGCCGCCCGCCCCGCAGCAAAAACTGTTGCAGCGGTTTCGCGGCATTTCCACCAGCCGCACTCCCAACGCCTGCAAGACCCGCCGCGGTGCATCGTACACGCCGTTGAACCGGCCCAGGTAACACGGATCGTGATAGGTCACCGTGCAGTCCAAGGTGCGCGCCCGCTGCAGCGTTCCTTGACGGATCAATTCGTCCAACAACTCGGTGTAATGCAGCACCGGCTTGCCCGCCAGCGCGGCTGCAGCCGGATCCGCTTCGCCCGCCTGCCCGTCGCTTTGGTATTCGTTCTTCAGCGTGTTGTAGGTGTGCGGATCGCTGGTCAACACCCGGCGGAACTTGGCCTTGGCCAGTTCTTTGCCGTTCTTCTCGCGGAGCATCGAGAACAGCCCTTCCTCGCCGATGCGGCGGACGTCGTTGCCGGAATTCTGCTCCTTGTCCATCAGCAGTCCCAGGTCCACCCCGGCCCGCTGCAGCACCTTGGCGACGGCCCGCGTGACTGCCTGAGCCCGTTGGTCGTACGAGGCGTAGTCGCCCACGAACCAGAGGTACTCGGCTTCTTCCTTGCGGACGTCCTTGAGTTTGAAGTCCAACGTTTTCGTCCAGTCGATGCGTTTCTTTGCGGATTGTCCGAAGGAGTTCCCGTACCGCTGGAAATTCATCAGCGCGTCTTGCAGCCCCTCGTCCACCTGTCCTTGATCAACCAGGTGCCGGCGCATGTCGACAATCAGCCGCGGATGCTGGACCTGCACGGGACAGATATCCTCGCAGGCGCGGCAGGTGCAACACGACCACAGTTCCTCCGCCGGGATGGTCACGCCGTGCAGGCTGGGCGTATCGCCGTTCGCCTTCGGCTTGGTGCGCAGCAACTGCGAGCCGACTCCCTGAACGAAATCACGGGGCGAAAGCGGAAAGCCGGTGTTGTAGCCGGGACAGACTTCCTGGCACTTGCCGCACCACGTGCAGGCGTCCACTTGCAGCAGTTGCCGCCACGTGTAATCGCGGACCGTGCGCACGCCGGATTCGACCAGGACCGGCAACCGCCCCGCAGGCGCCGGATGGCGAAACAGCATGTTCGCCGGCGACGAGATCAGATGAAACGCTTTGGTCAACGGGATGCTGACGATCAGACCGAAGGCCAGAAATGCGTGGGCCCACCAGCACAGCTGGTGCAGCAGCCGGATCGAATCGAGCGGCAGTGGGACGAAGACTTTTGCCAGTCCAAAACCGACTGGAGCCGCGGCGGCGGCGGGGAACACCGGGCCGCCTCCGTAGATCCGCTTCAGTTCCGCGTCCTGGCGCGCGCGACCCATGTGGAAATGCCCGCTCAGACCAAGTTGGTCGACTTCCCCGGTCTTGAGTGTCGCGCCCGCTGCGGCTCGCACCTGGGACTCGATGTGCATTCCCTCCGCGATCCGCAGCCCTTCGACCAGAAAGCCCGTGACCGCAATCAGCACCAGAAACGTCAGGAAGGGAAACGCGTCCCAGAGGCTGATCTGTTTTCGCTTTGCCTGCAGCCGTTCCGGTCGCAAGACGTAACGGCGATACGCGGCCATGGCGACGCCGACGATCAACACGATGCCGAATACGTCCAGTACGAACTCGAACAGCAAGTAAAACCGGCCGCTGAGGAGCTGCCAATCCAGAAACAGGTTGGTGACGTCCTGGTCGATCGTGGCCAACGCCGTACCGATGAACAGGAATACCATGCCCCAGAAGATCGCCTGGTGCATGATCAGCGAGAAGCCGTCGGGCGCCAGCCGTGATTGGAAGAGGGCCGTCTTGACGAGTTCCGCCAGACGTTTCGGTTGCAGGGCCTGCAAGAGTTGCTGGCGCGCCGTGGGCGTTCCCGCCTCGGCCTGTCCCAGAAACCACTTCCGCACCCGCCACACTGCGCCCGCCAGAAAGGCGATCGTCACCAGCGGGATCATCGCGTACAGCGTGATTTCCGCCCATCGTGGGACGTTCCACATGATGGGCCGAGCGTATTCTTCCACAGCGCTTCCCCCTCGCTTTTCCTCGTATCATCCGTGCCCCGGCTTTGCCACGAGAACGAATGGTGAATACTGAATAGGGAATAGGGAATACGGAAGTCAGAATGATCGGACAACGAGGCATTCCGCATTCAGTATTCACTATTCAGTATTCGCCATTCATTTCGTTCCTCCGGTCTTGCTCGCCGAACAAGAAATCGCGAACGAGCAGTGCGGACAGCCATGCACTTCCTCCGCCCCTACCCTTTCCTTGCGTTGACTGCCTCCACCAAGGGTGGCAACAGTTCCAGCGCATCGACCTCCGCTCCGTAATGCGCGGCGTCGAAGATCGGCGCTTTCGAGTCCGTGTTCACCGCAATCGACCTTCCCCCAATCGTCGCCGCGGATCACGTCAGCCAGAGTACGCGCGCGGGCCGTGCTTTCCAAGAAAGCGGCAGTCAACTCCATTCGCTTCCGGTACGCTGATCGCGCCGAATGCAGGTTCCGGTGGACCCGTGTCTGGACCTCCCGGAGCCAGACGGAGCCCAAGTAGCGAATTGCCACTTCGGCCATCTTCACTTTACCGAATTTCCAAAACACCGCAATCGGAAGGTTTTGCTCAACCGCCATATCCGCTACCGTCGATTCGATTAGGATGATGGGCGACCCGGCGCTCCCGCGACTGGGCGTTGCTGCCTCTTGCCCCAACCTTCTCTTCGTAACCATGAAACCAAGCGGCCGTTGCAGGGTGCCGACACGGATGTCGCGGCGAGTTGCCAGCACGCCGATCGCGACGCTGCGCGCGGTGCGGCTGCTGCCGGTGCTGGCGTCGCTGGCATGGCTGGCGGCCTTCGTCGCCACGGTCGTTCCCGCTCCGGCGGAAGATGTGATGTTGCTGTCTGAATCGCTGCTGGAGAACGAAGCCGATGCGGCGTTGACGCTTGCCTCCGAGCACGACTCGGCGGAGTTCGCGGAACCGCCGGCGGTCGAGCCCTCAGAAACGACGGAAATCGGCTACGATCGGGGTCTGTTCCTGCGATACTCCAACGCGCGGTCCCAGTCCTTCGAACTGAAGATGAACGCGCGGTTTCAATGGCGATATGTCGCGTTCAGCCGCGATGACCAATCGTGGACGGACCAAGCCGGGGTCACGCACGAAATCCGCAACCGCGACTACTTTGACAACGAACGCACGCGACTGGTGTTCTCCGGCCATGCCTTCGCGCCCGAAATCAAATACTTCGTGCAACTGGACGGTGACACGGATGACGGGCACACGGTCGAGTTCTTCGACTACTGGTGGGGGTACGAATTGAGCGAAGTGTGGGAAATCCAGTTCGGCAAGCGCAAAGTGCCCGCAGTCCGCAATTGGCTGCTGCCGGCCTTTGACACGCGACTGGTCGATCGTCCCCTGGCGGCCGACTTTTTTCGCCCGGACCGGACCGTGGGGCTGTGGCTGGTGGGGCAGCCGACAGACCGGCTGCACTGCGAGTTGATGGTGGGCGACTCGTACCGCTCGGTCAACTTGTCACCCGCCAACTTGAACGACCGATTCGCTTTTGCCGGGACCGCGTACTGGGATCCCTGGGCACCTTACGGGAACGGGGTCGTGGATTTCGAGCAGACGTCTGGCCCTGCGGTCCGTGTCGGGCATTCCTGGGTGTATGCCTCCCACTCGGGGCTGAACGACTCCGGCCGGCCGCTCGGCGAATCCGACTTCGTCCGGCTCAGCGACGGTACGCGGCTGACGCAGACCGGCGCGCTCGCCCCCGGCGCCACCGTCGAGCGTTATGACGTGTTGCTCAATGCGGCAGATCTGGCCGTGAAGTACCGAGGTTGGAGTCTGAATGCGGAGTACTTCTGGCAGTGGATCGGTCGCATCCGAGCCGACCGCGAGGTGCCCTGCGCGAATCTGTTTCAACACGGCGGTTACGTGGAAGCCGGATTCTTTGTAATTCCGCAACGCCTGGAGTTGAACGCCCACTACTCGCGCGTCAGCGGCAAATTTGCGACACGCAACGAGTACACCGGCGGATTCCGCTGGTACTTCCGCCAGGGAAAGAACCTGCACTTGTCGTTTGACGTCACGGCGCTCGACGGCAGCCCGCTCCAAAACACCGCCAGCGACATCCTGGCGGGTGACGACGGCGTTCTATTCCGAACCCAGTTTCAGGGCACGTTTTAGTCCGTTCTCGCTATTTCTCCACCGGCAGTTCCGGCCGCGCCGCCCATTCCGTCCAACTCGCATCGTACCACTTGACATCCTCGTAGCCGAGCAGCCGGGTCAGGATGAAAAACGTCTGGCTGGCCTGATGGCCCGTGCGGCAGTGGACCACGACCGGCGTTTCCTTGCTGGGGATCAGCGCCGCGTAGGCGGCGGCCAATTCCGCGGCCGGCTTGAGCTGGCCGTTCTCATCGAGGTCCTCTTTGATCGGGCGGTTGACCGCCCCTGGGATGTGTCCCGCACGGGCTTCGTCCGACTTCTCGCCGCGAAAATAGTCGGCGGGACGTGTGTCCACGATCACTGTGCGTTTGTCGCCCACGCACCTCAACACCGCCTGGTAGTCCACCGTGAACGCGTCCGGGCCGGTCCGCGCCGGGTAGTCGGCAGTTTGGATGGCCGGCAGCGCCGCATCCACGGGACGATTCTCCGCGGCCCACTTGGTGAAGCCGCCGTTCAGGACCGCCCAATTCGCGTGTCCCAACCGCTCGAACACCATGCCCACCAAGGTCGCGTCTCGCACCGCCGCGCCGGGAACCACGACGACCGTATCGCTCGGCTTGACGCCCATCAACGACACGAGGCGAGCCAACACGTCGGACGGCAAGAGCATCGAAGACAGGCCGCCCACCACGCCGCGGAAACTCTCCGGGTTCAAGCACACGGAGCCCGGAATGTGGCTCGTGTTGTACTCCGGCTGAGGGCGTACGTCGATGATCCGCAGGTCGGGCCTGCCGAGACGCTCGGCGAGCCAGTTGGTCTCGACGAGCCCCGGAATTCGTTCCGCCACCGGGCCCGCCGGCCCAGCCGCGGGCTGACCCGCCGCCGGTGGCGTCGGTTCCGCCGCAGCAAGGAAGAACACCCGCCAGGCATTCACCCGCGCCGCGTCTTCCGCACCCAGCGGCTCGTCGCGCAAGGAAACCGGCTTCAGGCAGCGATCGACAAAGCCCTGCAGGCCGTCGGTCAAGAAACAGACGTTCTGAAAGCCCAACCGGGCCAGCGAATCGCGGGCCTGGGCCGGATGCGTCATGCCGTTGGAGTACAGCACGATCAAGCCGGCATTCTTGTGCGGCGCCAGCGCGGCCGGCAGGTCGGCCAAGGGAACGTGTACGGCTCCGCGGATGTGGAACGCGGCGTATTCGGCCGGCGAACGCACATCGACGACCATCAGGTCCGACTCGCCTCGCAGCAGCCGGTCCGCCAGTTCCTCCGGCTCGATGTGATCTCCCGCGGCGTCGATGTCGGCCAGCAGCGACTGTTCGGCCTCGACGTCACCCGCCGGCTGACCGGCCGCGGTCCGCATCGGGCTGGGCGGCGCCTGATCGGGCAGGATGAACAGCGCGACGGCGAACACCAGCAGCGCGAGGCTGAAG
>CAYPGE010000417.1:0-8092 GCA_964409865.1 uncultured Pirellulaceae bacterium | reverse complement strand
CGATCCGTTGCCAATACTGCTCGCGTGTCTCGTAGACCCAGCGCGAGCCGGCGGGGTCCAACGAGGCGGCGATCAGCATCCTCCCGTGGCCTGGACCGGACCCCGGCGGCTCGCGCTGGGTCTACGAGACACGCGAGCAGTATTGGCAACGGATCGGCGATCAAGTGCTGGATTTGGTGTTGCCGCACTACGCCCTTACGGACGCCGCCGGCGAGGCGGTCGGTGCGGGTTGGTTGAGTGCGGCCGAGGCGACCTATCGGCCGCTGGGCGGTCAAGACGGCCAACTCGTGTCGATCACCGCCTTGGACGTGGGCGCCGACGTGCCGGCCGTCGTGGCCTCGTCCAGTGCGCCGATCGGTTCGGCGAGCACCGTGTACGTGTCGCCGCAGAGTCTGTACGTGGTGACGGCCGACTGGTCCTCGGCGACGTTGACGAGCCAAATCTACAAGTTTTCGCTGAACGCGGAGGACGGCCGGATTCCGCTCGTCGCAGCGGGGCGAGTTCCCGGACAAGTGCTGAACTCTTTCTCGTTGGACGAGCAGGGCAGCCAGCTGAGAATCGTCACGCAAAGCGGCTGGCAAGCGGACGCGGAGAGTGCCTTGTACGTGCTGGATCAGGTGGGCGAGACGCTGGCGCTTGTCGGCCAACTGGAGAACCTGGCTCCGGCCGAGCAGTTGTACAGCGTTCGGTTTCTGGGCGAGCGCGCCTTTGTGGTCACGTTCGGCCCCGACGGCGGCTGGTGGGTTGATCCGCTGCTGACGATCGACTTGTCGAATCCGGCCGAGCCGCGTTTGGAGGGAGAACTGGAGATTCCGGGCTTCTCCAATTATCTGCAGGTGCTCGACGGACCGTTTGTGCTCGGCCTGGGTCGCGATGCGGACGAGACCAACGGCCGCCAACTGGAGCCGCAGGTGTCGTTGTTCGACGTGTCGGACTTTGCCGACCCGCAATTGGCGGACCGCGTGTCCTTCGGCAATGCATCGTCCTCGTCCGAAGCGTTTTTCAATCATCACGCGATCAGCTATTTTCCGGAGCAGCGCGTGTTGGCCGTTCCCCTGGACACCTGGATGCAGACTCCCGTGATCGTCGACTGGGCCGGCAACCCCGTTTTGAGCAGCGCGGAGGACGGCAGGTCCTTGCGGCTGCCCAGCTGGCAGTCGCAATTGTGGGTCTTCCGGATCGACACGACCGAGGGCGAGCCGGCGCGGATCCATGTGCTGGGAACGATCGAGCACGACAACTCCATCCTTCGCAGCCTGCGGATCGGGACTCAGCTGTTCTCGATTTCCGCCGACACGATCCAGGTCCACGACCTGTTCGATCCGGGCGTACGGCTCGGCGAGCTGTACTTCGGGGCGCGAGCGATGGACGATTGGTTCCCGGTGGGGCGCAACAGCCAAGACAACTTCTTGGACGTGCTGGCCAACGACCGGATCGGCAGCGACGCCGGCGGCGTCTGGATGGTGACCGCCGTCACTTCGCCCGCCAGCGGCGCCGTGACGATCAGCGACGACGGACGCGGCCTGCTTTACACCCCGGCCCCCAACTTCCTGGGAACCGACTCCTTGGTCTACACCATCACCGGTCCCGACGGTTCGACCGACCAAGCCCGCGTCACGGTCGACGTCAATGCCTGGGAGGATCAGCGGCGGATGACCGAGTTGGCGCTGGATGATCTGGCCCAGCGGCTGTCCGTGCCGGTCGAGGAGATCAGCGTGCAGTCCGCCGAGGCGGTGGCTTGGCCCGATTCGTGCTTGGGCGTCCCCGCGCCGGACCTGGCCTGTCTGATGGTCATCACGCCCGGATTCCGCATCGCGTTGTGGCACGCGGCGACGACCTATGTGTATCATACCGACACCCGCGATACGGTCATCCTGGCGGAAACTGTCGAAGACTGGCGGGATCCGCTGACGCCGCTGCCGTCGGAACCCGTGGTCCGCGTCCGTTTGGAAGTGGTGGATGCGAGCGGTCAGGCGGCCACCACGGTCCAGGCAGGCGAGACATTTACGCTGAACATGTACGCCGATGATCTCCGCCCCGACGGTGACGGCGTGTTCGCGGTCTACGCCGATGTCTTGTATCCGGCCCGGCTTGTCAGCATCTCCGACGAAGGGATTACGTTCAGCAGTCCCTACGCCAATGGCCGGTCGGGCGAGGTCGAGGCGACCGGACTGATTGACGAGTTGGGCGCGTTCGCCGACATAGATCAGACTGGAGACGGTGAACGATTGCTGTCCAGCATCTCGTTTGTCGCCCGCAGGGCGGGCACGGCCTCCTTTGTCTTGACGCCCGCTGACGAAGTCGGGCATGAGGTCCTCATCTATGGTTCCAACCTGGTGGTTCCCGCTGACTTGGTCCAATGGCAAGGGGTTGAGGTAGAGGTCGTCGGCGGCTGGAACAACTCGGAGCTGCCGACCGACGTGAATGACGACGGCCGCACCACGCCGCAGGACGCCTTGCAGTGTATCAACGCCATCAACGCTCACGGCCGGCAGTTCTTGGATCGCGCCCAATTGCGGGCCGCCGTCGCCGCCACGGACCATTTCTTCTTCGATGTGGACGGCGACGATTACTTGACGCCCAGCGACGTCGTGGCCATTGTCAACTGCGTCAATACTGGTGTCGAGCCCGCGGTCGAACTCTCCCGCGACGACAGTTTGCCTGCCCGGCCACTGGCCTCATGGATCGACTGGCAGACGTTGAACGATTGGCTGCACGAGGAACGTTGGCAGGAGCCGTTGCAGACTTTGCAGCTGACGCCCGAGCGGACATTGGATTTAGTTCACCAACTCCTGGTCACCGTGGATGCCGATCGCCTGGATGACCTGCTGCGGAATTCGACGCCCGTGGATGCAACGACGTGGAGGGCGGCGATCACTCCGGTGCTGGACGCGATCCGGGACCACGTCTCGGTGGACCAACTGCTGGATCTGGCGGACCAGTTGCAGGCGAACTTCGACGATCTCGACCTGGAAACCGTCATGCCCGGCCTCGCGCCGCAAATCAGCTTGACTTCCGCCGGCGAGGTGTTTCGCGACCAGTTCTTCACCAAGCTTTCCGATCCCCTGTTCCTGCTGGATCTGCTGGACGGTTGACGAGGGCTCACACCATGTCCTGACGGCTCTGATGTTCAAGTTCCTGCACGCCGCCGATATTCACTTGGACAGCCCGCTGCGGGGGCTGGACCGATATGACGGCGCGCCGGTGGAGGAGATTCGCGGGGCGACGCGGCGGGCGCTGGAAAACCTGGTCCGCGCGGCCCTCGAGCAGCAGGTGGCGTTTGTGGTGATCGCGGGCGACGTGTACGACGGCGATTGGCCGGATTTCAATACCGGCCTGTTCTTCGTCCGCCAGATGGGCCGGCTGCGCGAAGCCGGCATTCCGGTCGTCATGATCAGCGGCAACCACGACGCGGAGAACAAGATGACCCGCGCGTTGGAACTGCCGGACAACGTGCGGAGCCTCTCGACGCGGAAACCGGAATCGGTCGACGGCCGGGCGATCGGCTTCGGCCTGGAACGCTGCGACGTGGTGTTTCACGGCCAGGGCTTTCGGTCGGCCAGCGTCGACGAGAACGTCGTCCAGCAGTATCCGCTCGGACGACAGGGCGTCTTCAACATCGGGCTGCTGCACACCTCGCTGGAAATGGCGGGCGGCGAGCACGCGCGTTACGCTCCCTGCTCGATCGCCGACTTGATCTCGCGTCACTACGACTACTGGGCGCTGGGGCACATCCACAAAGCCCGCCTGGTACAGGAGGAACCGCCGATCGTGTTTCCGGGCAACATCCAGGGCCGCCACATCCGCGAAACCGGCGTCAAGGGCTGTCAGCTGGTGACGGTCGATGACCGCGGCCGGGCGGCGTTGGAGTTCGTGCCGCTGGACGTTTTCCGCTGGCACGAATTGACGGTCGCGGTCGAAGGCGTCCAGCGGGCGGACGACGTGTCGGGGATGGTCGGCCAAGCGTTTCGCCGCTTGGTGCGAGAACAGGGCGAACTGCCGCTGGCCGTGCGCGTCGTCGTCACGGGGCGGTGCCCGGCCCATCGCACGTTGGCGGCGGCTCCCGAAGCCTGGGCCAGCCAGGTTCGAGCGTTGGCCGCCGGCGCCGGCGAGGTGTGGGTCGAGAAGGTGAAATTCCAGACGGCCGATGCGGCTGGAACGAGCGCCGCCGGCGCCGCGGACGAAGGCCCGCTGCGGGAGTTGACGGCGCTGATCCGGGAATTGAACGGGGATGACCGGCGTCTGTTGGAGTTGGCGGAGGACTTGAGTGCGCTGAAGAGGAGGCTGCCGCCGGAATTGCTGAGCGACGCGCAGAGTCAAGAACCATTGCGGCTGGAAGACCCCGCGTTCTGGCGGTCGTTGCTGGAGCAAGTCGAGCCGCTGCTGCAAACGCGGCTGTTGGCCGAGGAGGGCGGCTCGTGAGATTGCTGCGGCTGGATCTGCTGGCTTACGGCCCCTTCACGGGCCGCTCGTTGCCGCTGGACGAGGGCCGGTTCGGCCTGCACTTGATCTATGGCCCCAACGAAGCCGGCAAGAGTTCCGCCCTCCGCGCCTTGCGGTGCTTGTTGTACGGGATTCCGGCGCAGACCCCGGACGATTTCGTCCACAAGTACCAGCAACTGCGGATCGGCGCCGTGCTGCAGGACGAACAAGGCGAATCGTTGCACGTGATCCGGCGCAAGGGCCTGAGAGACACCCTGCGCGGCGCGGATGACACGGCGGCCGTCGATCCGGCGGAACTGGCGCGGCTGCTGGCCGGCATCGACGACACGCAGTTCCGGCTGCGGTTCGGCATCGACCACCAGGAATTGGTGCGCGGCGGAGACGCCCTGGTGCATGGGGGCGGCGAACTCGGCACGGCCCTGTTCGCCGCCGGTGCCGGGCTGTCCGACCTGGGGGCCGTGCAAGCCGGGCTTTCGGAAGACGCCGAGAAACTGTTCCAGGCCCGCGGCTCGCTGCCACGGATCAACAAGACGCTGGCTGAACTGGACGCCGCCCGCAAACGCCGCAAGGAATCCCAACTCCGACCGGCCGAATGGGAACGGCAGACAGCCGAGTTGCGGCAGCGTCAGCAGCAGAAGGCGGCGCTCGACGCGCGGCTGGTCCAGGTGCGAACTCAACGTCAGCGTTGGGAGCGAGTCCGCCAAGCGCTGCCGCTGGCGGCCAAACGCCTGCGACTGGCGGCGGAACTGGCCGCCGTCAGCGGTGCACCGCAACTGGCCCCCGATTTTTCGGACCGGCGGGTCCAGACGCAACACACGCTCCGGACTGCCGAACAGAGCCTGCGCGAAGCGACGACGGCGCTGAGTCGGATTGACGAGGATCTGCACAGTCTCGTTGTCTCGGACGCGGTCCTGGGCAGCGCTCCGCTGATTCAGCAGTTGAATCAAGGCCTGGGCGCCTACCAGAAGGCGGCCCGAGACCGGCCGCGGCTGGTCGGGCAACGGGACCAGGCGGAGGAAGAAACTCGGGAGATCCTGCGACAACTGGGCCGCGACGTCCGCCTGGAGCAGGCCTCCGCGCTGCAACTCAGCCGCCCCCACAAGGCCCGCATCGCGGAACTGATGGAGCGGCGCCAGCCGCTGCTGGCCAATCTCCAAGTGGCCCAGCGGCGTCTGGCCGACTTGGCGAGCGAACGGGAAGCCTGCGCGGCCCAGCTCCGCGACATGCCGCCGCTGCCCGACGTGGAGGATCTCCGCCGCGCCATCAGGGGCGCGCAGCGCGTCTGCGAAGCGGAAGAGCGCCGCGCACAGATCGAGCTGGAACTCGCCCGCTGGCAGGCCCAGGCCGACGTCGATCTCCCGCGACTCGGACTCTGGTCCGGTCCGTTGGAATCGCTCCCGGCGCTGCCCTTGCCCGCCGCGGAAACGGTCGACCGCTTCGAAGCGGAGTTGTCTGAATTGGAGGCGGAACTCCGCGCGTTGGACCGGGAACAGGCCGATCTGCAAGCCCGCGCGTTGGAACTGGACACGCAGACCGAGAAACTGCGGCTCAGCCAGGATGCGTTGACCGAGGACGATTTGGCGACGGCTCGCGGGCGGCGCGAAGCGGGCTGGCGGCTGGTCAAACAGGCCTGGCTGGCCGGCGACGCGGGCGGCCCAGCCGTACAGGATTTCCTGGCCGAGTTTCGGCCGGCCGAGGATCTGGCGGCAGCCTATGCTCGGAGTGTCGAGCGCGCCGACACCGTCGCGGACCGGCTGCGACGCGAATCGGCGCGGGTCGCCGAAAAGGCGCAGCTGGTGGCCGAGCAGCGAAAGACCGGCGAGCGGTTGGCTGCCTTGGCCGCCCGATCGGCGGAACGCCAGCAACTGCGGCAACGGCAACTGGACGACTGGCACGGCACTTGGCGGGCGGCCGGAATCCAGCCGCTGTCGCCGCGCGAGATGCGCGCCTGGCTCCAGCGGCACGCGCTGCTGGCGGATCGGGCCGGGGAGATCCGCCACCGCCGCGACGAACTGGCGCAACTGGCGGCGCGGATCGACCTGCAGCGGCGGGAGGTCCAGCGGGAACTGGAGCAAATCGGCGCACCGTCGTCCGCGGACGAGACGCTGACCGATCTGCTGGACCGGGCCCAACGCGTCGCCGCCCGGATTGACGCCGACCGCGAGGAACGCAGACAGGCGGCCCGTCAGTTGGAACGGGTGGACAGACAACGTCCGACCGCCGAGCAAGAGGCGGCGGCGGCCCGCCAGCAGCTGGCCGAGTGGGGCCGTGAATGGGCCGACGCCATCGCCGTCCTGGAACTGCCGCCAACCGCCCTGCCCGCCGAAGCGCAGGCCGCCATCACCGCGCTGGACAGCTTGCGGGAGAAACACAAAGACGCCACCCGGTTCCGCGAACGAATCGAAGGCATCGACGCGGAGGCGGCCGCGTTCGAGCAGCGCGTCCACCAGATCTGTGCTCGCGTGAAACTCGATCCTGGGCCCCTGTCGGTGGAGCAAGCCGTCCTGGAACTGGTTGCCCGGCTGGAGAAATCGCAGGAGGCACAAACGCGGTTTCAGGAGCTGTCCCAGCAGCGGCGCCGCGAGGAGCAGCGCCGCCAGGACGCCGCCGCGCAGATCGACGCCATGAACGCCATCCTGGCCGAATTGTGCCAACAAGCCGGCGGCGCCGCCCCGCAGGAACTGCCGGCGGTCGAACAGCAGTCCAAGCGGCGTGCGGACGGCGAGCGGGACCTGCGCGAGGTGGAAGATCACCTCCTGAATCTGGCGGCCCCCGCCCCCTGGGAGGACCTGCTGGCCGAGGCAGCCCAGGTCGAGGCGGCCGAACTGGAGGCCCGGCTAGCCCAGACAACTGCGGAGGAAAGCGACCTGGAGCGCGAGCGCGAAGTCCTCACGGGACAGATCGCGAACCAGCAGACGGCCCTCCGGCAGATGGACGGCGGCGATCGTGCGGCCGAGGCCGAAGAGCAGATGCAGAGCCTGCTGGCCCGCATCCGCAGCGACGCGGAAGAATACATCCGCTTGCGGTTGGCGTCCGTTCTGCTCAAGCGGGCCATCGAGCGGTATCGCGAACAGAACCAGGGCCCCGTGCTGCAGCGGGCCAGTCGCACGTTCGCCGCCTTGACGCTGGGCTCCTTCTCCGGCTTGCGGGCCGACTACGACGAGCACGGCAAACCGGTCCTGGTCGGCGTCCGCCCCGACGGCCGCACGACGCTGGGCGTCGCCGCTCTGAGCGACGGTACGCGCGATCAACTGTACCTCGCCCTGCGGCTCGCCAGCCTGGAACACCACCTGGACACCAATCCGCCGCTGCCGTTCATCGTGGACGACATCCTGGTCCAATTCGACGACGCCCGCGCCGCCGCCGCCTTGCAGGTGCTCGCCGACGTGTCGGACCGCACGCAAGTCGTTTTCTTCACGCACCACGAGCACCTGATCGAGGTGGCCCGCGGGCAGGTCGCGGCCGACAAGCTGTTCGTGCAGCGGCTGACGGACCATCCCGAAACCATCTAGCCGGGTGGAACGTCAGTCTTCGAAGTTGCGCGTTTTTGCGATCCCCACCGGCACGGGGCCGGTGGGGCAGTCGCCGTGGAAGAAAGTAAACGTCCATTAGAACCGTTCTTGGCGCGGGGTTTAGGCTTCAGGGGTTG
>CAYPGE010000416.1:0-8135 GCA_964409865.1 uncultured Pirellulaceae bacterium | reverse complement strand
ATGGGCGGGTGACTTGCTCCCAGGTCCATAGCATGGAACGTCATTTCGATCCCGTTGCCCGCCGCGCCGCCAGCGACCGCCGTGAAACGCACTTCCAAGGGGTTCGCTGCGTTGAAGTCCGAACTGGTCTGCGCCGTGTTGGCCCCCGACAGCTCCTCCAAGTCGATCTCGCCGCCCCCACCCGTCAATCCCAAGGGGGAGTAGTTGGCGGGATCGCTCACGGTGAGCAGCGTCTCGGCGGCCGAAACGATCTCGGCATCCACCACCGCCCCGGCCTGCCCATGGGCGTTGATGGCCGCGACCACCTGGCCCGCCGTCGAGGGGTTCAACGAGTTCGTATTCAGGTCGACCAGGATCAACTTCAACGGCGGCGATGAGAGATCGTCGTAAGCGACCGTCGGCCCGCTGGCGTCGCCATGATCGCTGGCCGTCACCACGATCCTTATGTCGTTGCCGGCGGTCCCCCCGGCGTCGGCGGTGAATCGCAGTTGCACCGCGTCGCCGGTATCGAAGTCGGAAGTCGCCGTCGCTTTGCGCAAACTGCCGGCCAGCACCAGCGGCGAATACGTCGCCGGATCGGCCTTCGTCAGGCCCGTAAACTCGGTGTACCGGCGGGACGCCACACGCGCACGGACCAAGACGCCCGCATCGGCATGGCTGTTGACCGCTGCCACCAGCTGTTCCGCAGTAGTTTCGGCGCCCAACCGTGCGTTCAAGTCGATCGTGATTTTCGGCGGGACGAAGCCCGCGGGCACGTCCACCGTCGGGCCGCTGGTGTCGCCGTGGTCGCTCCGTGTCACCTCGATCGTCGTCCCGTTGGGGGCGGTGAGCGCCAAGAACTCGACCAGAACGGCCCCCGCCGTGCCGAAGTCCGAGGTCACACTAGCCGCCACGTCTCCGCCGTTGGTCAAGGCGATGGGCGAGAAGTTGGCCGGATCGCCGACCGTCAGGTCGACGTCCAACAACGGCAACAGGTCGACGACCACCAACTGGCTGGCGTACAGGTCGGCGTTCAGGGCGTCCACCAGTTGCTGAGCCGTCGTCTCGTTCCCCAAGTTCGTGTTCAGGTCGATCCGAATGGTCTTGCCCGTGACGGCGATCGTGGGGCCGCTGGCGTCCCCGTGATCGCTGCGCGTGACGACGACCGAAATCAGGTTGCCCTCGCTGCCGGACTGCCGCGCCGTAAAGCGGACGCGGGCGGACGTATCGAAGTCCGTCGTCACGCTGGCCGGATCGAGAATGAAGTCCGTGACGGGCACGGACTCCGGCGTCGCGGACAGGCTGCCGTCGCGATCGATGCTAGCGGTGATCATCTTGCCGGCCACGGAGTCATGGTTGATCGCGTCCACGATCGCACCGGCCGTCGTCTTGGCCCCGGCGTGCCGGTTCAGGTCGACAAAAATGCGGTTGCCGACCACCGAAATCGTGGGCGCAGGACCGCTTCCTTCGCCGTGATCGCTCTCAGTCAGGACCACCTGGATGCCATTCTGCTGTTCCCACAACTGGTTTGCCCGGAATTCGACGACGACCTGACCGCTGGTTCCCAAGCCGGAGCGAGTGGACGCCACGTCAAACTCCTGGTCAGCGCCCGCGCGGGTGATGCGAATCCCGTCCAGCGTGGCAGGATCGAGGTTCGAGCCGCCCTTGAACAAGAAACGCATCTCGCGTGGCGAAACGTCCAGGACCGTGATTGCGTCGCGGACCAACAGGTCGCCGTCGTTCGGCCGCACGGCAAACAACCGGGGCCCCAGCGGCACCGAACTGACCTTCAGATCCAGGGTGTACATTTGGATCTGATCGGCCGCGCCTCGGACCCGGATATAATAGGTCCCCGCCGAGTTCAACTGGTAGTTCGCCAACGATTCAGCGTAGCCGGCAGGCGTCGCGTTGACCGCGGCCAGCACGGTCACGCCGTCGCTGTCCAACAGGTCGAATCGCAAATTGCTGAACGCGCGCGTATCGATGGTCGTGTAAGGACCGCCCTGCGGACCCTCGTCGTACACGAAACCGTAGGGGGTGACGGAAATCGTCACCAGCCCTTCGTCCGCCATGCCAAAGCTGTACACGTCGATATCCGTGTCGTCGTCGATGCTGACGTCCCGGACGGTCGCAAAGGCGCCCAGATAAGTCGCCGTGGCCGGGGTGTCGTTCGGTTCCAGGTTGTCCCCGTACAGCCGCTGCACCCCGAGGATGTCGTCGTGCTGCGGGCCGTCGAAGGCCATCGACAGGTAAGGCTCCATCAGCTTGGTGCCGTTCGCCGGCTCGGTGTGCGAAAGCCCCAACCCATGCCCCGTCTCGTGAGCCACTACGTTGCGCAGACCCAGCGAAGGCAGATTGAGATAAAAGACGTCCGACGTGTCGATCACCATGTCGCCCCACTGAGGATACCAGTTGTATCCCAGGATGCCGTAGTCGCCGTCAATCGCGTGACCGCCGACTCGCATATCGGGGCGCACTCCCAACTGCCCAGACGTGTCAGGGACCACCGCTCGATCGTCATTCGGTTCGTAAACGAACGTAATCCCGGAGACCTCGCTCCAGCGGTCGTAGGTAGACTGAAACAGACTGAACCAGGGACGGTTGGCAACGGGACCGGGAGCCGTTCCGTAGATCCCGTCCATGAAAGCGATCAGATCGCTGGGAGCGTTGCCGTCCAAGGGCGTTCCATCCGGCACGATGCCCCACGTCAGCACGACGGGGTCGCCCTGATTCGGACTGGGGCCGCTCGCCGGAGTCGTCCAGCGTCCTCCCGTCCGGTACGCCTCCGCCCCCTCTGGCACCAAGCTGTCATCGCCCGGCCACAGCGAATCGTTGAACGAATCGACGTACTCCTGCGGGGTACCAGGCGCGAAGATCGCGCTCGGTGCGTTGCCGTGCAGCAGCATTCGCGACTCAAGCGGCTCGTGCAGGAGTTGCCGCGTCGCCTTGCTGCGAGCCGTCTTTCGCCTGGAGTCGCGACGACGCTTGGGATTGCTGTTGTTGGACCTGGATAAGGACTTGCCAGATCGTCGGATGGCCATAAACCGATCCTTCATAGCGTGTGACAGGGAATCAGAGTGCTGAATGAAATCCGTGGATGATCGTACCGCCGCAGCGAAAGTCGCACTGCGACCGGTACTTGCGTTGCAGAGGAACCAACAAACTGTTGAGGTCTGCGCCGACTCAGACCATTAGTATAGTCGTTACTACGAAATTGTCATCCAATTTGCATGCAGGCGATTTGATGGAACTTCGAGCCGGGTCTAAGACACGATGTAGAAATACCTTGTCTATCCAAACCAGCCGTAACTAAAACGCAGCCGTGCGCGAGTTGTACTCCACACTCGGCGCATGCCATCATCCCGCCCGCGCGCACCCGTCCAAGACCGTCAGACGCTCGATCCGGCCCGTCAGTTCCGTACATTGCAGGGATGATACCGCTCAATGATCTTAACCTGAGAAAATAGGGGTTCTGGGCACCTTTCGTCGCCAAAACCGTCCTCGGCTGCGTCAAAGCGTATCAATAGGTCCGGATTTGCCGATCCAAACGCTTCTAACCCAAATTTACCTGCGACTGGACGGCTTCAGCGGACATTCGGGGACTCGGAATCGCTCCGTCGTACGCATCTTCAGAAGCCCGGTTTTTGCGAAGGAGCCGGGCTTCTTCAACCGTCGCCTTGTTCGTTGGCGTTTCTCAGACCCCAAAGCAGCCCCAAACTTACGATGCTGCCGGCGATCAGGACCGGCCAGTGGTAGGCGTAAGGGACGACTTGGCTGCCCGTGGTGTAGAACACCCAATCCAGCCAGCGATGCTGCTCGACCAATTCCGGCGTGATGCGGCCCGCCAGAAGGGACAGGCCGTTATGGGTGAAGTGGAAGATGGCCCCCGGCAAGAGGCTGTTGGTCTGCAGCGCCACGTAGCCGATCACCAAACCCACCGCCACGGCAGACAACGATTGCTGGAGTAACCCGTGCGTAACGCCGAACAACAGGCTGGAAATGGCCACCGCCGCCCAGGGACTGCCAAGGTGCCGCAATCCGGAAAGAATGAAGCCGCGGAACGCCAATTCTTCGCAAATCGCCGGGGTCAACGCGACGACCAGCAACAGCTGCCAAATCTCCGCCCGCTGTGCCACCTGGGTCAGGTCCGCCAAACGTCGCAACGTGTCCTCGCTCAGCGGATAAGTGGCCGCAATCCCCTGCGCCAACAGCAGCACCAGCGGGTGCAAGGCCACGGCCAACAGAAACGCCACGGGCATCGTCCAGACGCGCGGCACGGTCAGCAACAGAGTCTGCCGGGGACTGCGAACGAGGAACACCGTCATGATCAGAGCGGGGCCGGCGACCAGTCCCAACTGGGTTGTCGCCACGATCCGGACAAAATCGTTCCAAACCGCCAGTCGCACGGGTCGGAGACCGGCGAAAAAAGTCACCAGCAGGATTAGCAACCCGCACAGCAGGGCTTCGGCCACCGAGGGCGTCTCGCCACGGTCCCGAATCATGTGCCGCAGCCACAACCGCAGGCCGACTCGCTCGCCCTCGCGGAACAGCACCGACTCGGTCTGGAACTGCCTCACCGCCCAGCGCGTGGCGAGCCAACAGCAGCCGGCCGTAACGGCCACCACAGGGGCGGCGTACCGCAACGCGTCGCCGTACTGGCCTTCGATCAACTGCCGCAGCCACAGCACCAAGCCGGTGACGGGAACCAGGCTGGTGCCCAAGTCCAGCCGCGCCGACGGCAACAGGGGCAGCGTGACGAGCGGCAAGGAAACCAACATCAGCGGCATCAGGTAGTACTGGCCTTCCTTGACGCTGTGCGCAAACGCGGCGATGGCTAAGGCCAAGGCGCTGAACAACGCGGACACAGGCCAGGCCGCCAGCAACAGCCAGATCAGAGCCGACACGGGCGGGGCGCCGAGGTCCAGTCGCATGCCCGTTTCGGCTGCCGTCCCGAGCTGGCGGATGATGAACACGCCGGTCGCGCCCAGGCTGAACAGATTCAAATACGCGGTGGCCACGCTGAAGGTCATCACCGTCAGCAACTTGCCGCCCACAATCTCGCTGCGCGTGGCAGGACTGCACAGCAACGTCTCCAGCGTTCCTCGCTCTTTCTCGCCGGCGCACAAGTCGATTGCCGGATAGAAAGCGCCGGTCAAGGCCCACACGACAAGCACAAACGGCAGGATGCGCGACCACACGGCCGCGCGGCGCCCGATTTCCTCGGACACATCCGTCCGCACGGTCTCGAACGGCTTCACGACCGCAGGCGACACGCCCCGCGATTCCAGCAGGCGGCGCACGACCGCCTCGCGCCACCGTCTCAGCACGCGCTCGACGCGATCGGCCGCGATGCGGGAGGCATCGCCGGCCTGATCGAAAATGATTTCCGGGTCGGGCACGGGTGGCAGATCGACGGCCCCTGCGTCGCGGACGCGCGTCGCCGAATCACTGGTCGCCGACCACAGTTCCGCCAGCCGCGCCGAGAAATCCGCGGGAACAAGGACGACGGCGTCGCAGCCATCGCGGCGAATCTCCCGGCGGGCCGTTTCCAGGAACGCTTCCTTGCCATTTCGGTCCAGGGGCGATTCGTGGACGGTGAGTTGCAGCAGCCGGGCCTCATCCTCCGGGCAAAACTCGGCAGCAAAGCGGCCTTGCGCGAGCAGGGCCGGTTCGACGGTCAACTCCACCGCCCCTACGACCCAGATCCGCGTCGGCTGCTGACGCATGAACTGGGTCATCTGCAGAAACAGCATCCCCAACAGCGGATACAGCAGCAGCGGCAGCACGGCGATCATGAACACCGTCCGCCGGTCCCGCAACTGATCGCGGACTTCTCGGAACCAGATTAGGTGAACGTTGGGCCAGGACATGGGGGGGGAAGAAAAGTGAAAAAGTCGAAAAGTCGAAAGGTCCGAGAGTCCAAAAGTCTTGGCTTACGTCTTGAGGTGCATTCGCAGGGCTTCGATGCCGGCGGCAAGCTGTCTGAGCTTTTCTCGTCGTTCGACAGCCAAGGCCGTCGCGGCATAGCCCAAATCTTCGCCGGTGTAGAACATGCTGCGCACCTCGCCGCAGGAGCCTTTCGAGATGCGCAGGAAGTTCGCGAAATCGGCATCCGAGCCGCGCTCGAAGCCCTCGGCGATGTTATTCATGATCGACATCGCCGCGCGGCGAATCTGCCCCTGGAAGGCAAAATCGCGGGCCGCAGCGCTGTCGCCTCCGAAATCTGAATACACATCCTTCACCACGACCCTGGCCGTCTGCCAGATCCACAAATCCTCGAAGGATCGCGCCCCCGACATGGTCACCTCCCGAATCACCAAAGGTACTTTCAAAAGCAAAACACACTCTACCGCACAAGCCTCCACCGTACCTTGGTCCCTTGCCGTTGTCACTCCCGACTCTTCGACTCTTCGACTCTTCGACTCTTCGACTCTTCGACTCTTCGACTCTTCGACTCTTCGACTTTTCGACTTTTCGACTTTTCGACTCAGCCACTTTTCGACTTTTCGCCCTGCCCTTCGATCAGCCGAAAGAACAGTTCTTCCAGGTCTTGTTCGCCGTGGCGGGCGCGGAGTTCGGGCAGCGTGCCGGCGTCCAGGATTCGGCCACGGCAGATGACGGCGATGTGGTCGCAGAGCCGCTCGGCCTCGCGCATGATGTGCGTCGAGAAGATGACGCACTTGCCCTGGTCGCGAAGTTGCTTGATCGTGTCCAGCAGCGAGCGGGCCACCAGGACGTCCAGTCCCAGCGTGGGCTCGTCGAAGATCAACACCGGCGGGTCGTGGACTAGCGCCCGGGCGATGGACACCTTTTGCCGCATGCCCGTCGACATCTTCGCGCCCAGAACGTCGCGGAACTCGTTGATTTTGAGCCGCTCAAAAAGGTCCTCGATGCGCGGCGTCAGCGACTGGGTGGTCAAGCCGTACAAGCGGCCGAAATGCTCGACCATTTCCCACGCCGACATGCGGTCGTACACGCCGGTACTGGCCGACACGTAACCGGTCTGCCGGCGCACCAAATCGGGCTGCGCGACGACGTCGCAACCGTTGACGGAAGCCGTGCCGCTGGTGGGCCGCAACATCGTGCTGAGGATCCGCAACGTGGTTGTCTTGCCGGCGCCGTTGGGTCCCAGCAGGCCGAAGATCTGGCCGGGGACCGCATCGAACGAGATCCCAGCCAGGGCCTCAATCTGCCCTTGCCGCAGATCGTCGTAGTGTTTCGTGAGTTGCCGGACGTGAATCATGGGACGGAAGAGAGTGAAAAAGTGAAAAAGTCGAAAAGTGAAAGAGTCAAAACGCCGAACAGCGGACGAACAGCGGGGACGGGCACGTCGGCGGGGTTTTCCCAGCCGCTGCGCCACCGTGCGTGCGAACTGGCTCACGGGGCCGAAGGTGGCTCTTCGTCCTTCTCCCTCTTCGACTTTTCTTCTCTTTCACCTCCGACCGTCGCCGGCAGTTGATATCGCTGACTTTCGTTCTCGACAAATACCTCGTCGAATTCCGTCTGGTCGACATCCCGCCGCAGCAGCAGGTAGGCGGCCGCGGCCAGGCACCAGAAGAGACTGTAGCCGAACCCGGCCGCGATGCTGCGAACCAAGCCGGCCCCCAAATCCATCAGCAGCACGCCGTAACGCGACAGGCCCGAGCCCAGCGAGGGGTCGTCTCGAAGCCGCACGATGTCGGCCCACCGGTCCGCACCGGCCCCCAGGGCAGCGGCCCACTCGGCAAAGCGGATGGTGTATTCTGAGAAATGGTACACCAGCAGCCACGCCAGGGCCCCATAGAAGGTCGCCAAGGCCGCGTAGAACAGGTAGTGCAGTGGCCGTTGGAACGCGTACGAATAGCTGCGGCTGAACGCCTCGAACACGTCGCCCCGCTCCTCGGCACTGATGGTGCCCCACATCAACGGCCAGCCGAACAGCAACCCCAGCAGCAGCACGGCAGCAAGCAGTCCGCCGAAAAGGGCCAGGATCCAGACGATGCCGGTCGCCAACAAGCCCCCGTCCCATCGTGCCAGTAGGCCCAGTCCATAGATGGGCAGAGCGAGCAGGACGACCCCAAAGATAGGAAACAACGGCGAACCGACGTAAGCGCCCCATCTGGCCCACGCGTGCCGGACGGCTTCGCCCAAGCTAATCCGCTCCTCGCGGCCCAATT
>CAYPGE010000415.1:2714-8178 GCA_964409865.1 uncultured Pirellulaceae bacterium | reverse complement strand
GCCGCCCATGCCTCCGCCGCCCCCGCCGCCGCCCATGCCGCCGCCGCCCCAGCCGCCGCCCCAGCCGCCGCCCCAAAGGCCCGTGGCATATGCGGATTCCGCTTCCTGACCCGTCAGCCCCTGGGCGAACGCCGGGGCCACGACGACGCGGGCATCCGCATCGGCGATGCCCATCCGGGTCAGAGCTTGGACGACGACTTGACGCCGCTGCATGTCGAGATCCGGATTGAAGTGGACCGGGTACTGGTACTTGGTGCCGGCTCGCGGGCTGGTCTGACTGCGTTCGACAACCACGGGGAACGGCGCGCCGTTCCGCAGGTTTTCAGCGATCTTCCTTACGTGGTCTTCGCCATACTCATTCAGCCGAATGCCGCCGGTCATCACGTTGTCTTGGTGCTTGTTGAGTGCGAATTCGTGCTGGTAGATCACAAACTTCGAGGCTTCCGCATTCTCCACCTGAGTCTGCATGATCTGGTCCGTCTTCGTGCCCAGCATCTCAGGCGGCGGAGGCGGCTCGTAGTACATGGAGGGAGTCGTGCAACCGGCCACGGCCAACAGGACCGACACCGAGCACAACGCATAGTTGATGGCGGATCGAATCATCGGACGGTTCCTTCACGTTCACATACCGTTTGTTCGTAGTGGAATCCGAAATCGCATGGCGTCCCGCTACTGCGAGAACCCCTGGGGGCCGCACATGTAGTAGCGGCTTTGCTGATAGTACAGGCCGTGCATCCCCCGGTTGGCATGGACGGCCTGGAAGCCGGCCTCTCGCAGGCGGTCGCGATACGCGGGCCAGACGGTGCTGCGGTGCTGAACGGCAGGGTGCCCCTCGATCTGCTGGAGACAGAAGAACGCCTTGTCATCGGGTTCCGTCACGTCCATTCCCGGCAGGATCAGCGGCACTTGCCGGCAGTCCATCGGGTGCACCAGTTCCGGGCTGACCAGGACGACCAACTCGGTCTCCTCGCGGCGCACCGTCTCGTTCATGAAAGGGGCGCCCAGGAAAGGAATGTCTCCCAGAAAGGGAATTCGTCCCTTGGAGCCACCCTGTTCGTCCTGGATCAGGCCCGCGATGGCCAACCATTGGCCTTCGCGCAAATCCACCGTCGTGGCCACGGCACGCGTGTCCAGCATGGGAATGCCGTCCACGTCGTCGCCGTTGAGCGTGCTGAACGACGGCATCACCTGCAACCGGATGCGATCCTTGTCGAGCACCGTGGGCGTGAAAGAGAGCATGGTGCCAAAGCCTCGGAAGGATGTCGTGGCCGCACCGATCCCTCCCAGTCCCACCGCCGTGGGAACGGCGAATTCACCGCCGGACAGGAAAGTCGCCGGCCGGCCGCTGATCGTGACCAGGGTCGGCTCTGCCAGGATTTTGCCATAACCGTTCGAGCTGAAAGCCTGCAAGTACAAATTGGCATCGATGCTGTCCTTCAGGATGGCCGACAGATTGCCCCCGGCGGCCAAAACGCTATTGACCGCCCATTCCCCGCCATCGTCAGCCACGGAAAATCGCACCCCCAGTTCCCGCAACGCCGATCGCGTCAACTCGGCGATCCGCACCTTGAGCATCACCTGCTGCTCGCCGGGAACCTCCAACAGATTGATCACGGTGGAGGTCGGCAAGTCGGACGCGTCGGGCAGCGTGGCGACCGCACCGTCGCCCATGCCGCCGCCGCCCCAGCCGCCGCCCCAGCCGCCGCCCCAGCCGCCCCCACCGCCGTTGGCTCGCAGGATCGACATGATCCGCGTGGCCTCCTCGGCGTCTCGGGCCTGTCCGCGCACAATCAGTTTGTCGGCGATTGGGATTAACTGGATCTGGCTGTTGGGGAACAGCTCGTTCAGCCTGTCCTGCAACTCGCCGTACTCCAATTCCGCACGGTTCTGCTGCTCCTGGTCCGTGCCGACGTGGACCAGGTAACGCAGCACTTCCTCTTGCCCGTTCTCGTCGACGAACCACATCGTCAGCGACGTGTCCCCGCTTCGCTTGCCGAAGAACTCGAATTCGTTCGGCCCATATTGGGTCACGTCGAGGACGTCCGGATGCGTGATCGAGATCCGCGTGACTTTTTGTTTGGTTCGGACCAATAAGGAGCGAATCGGATCAATTCGGAAGTCCAGATCCGCCTCGACCACATTGTCGATCAAATCGGACTCCGATACCTGATCCGAAACGATCACCCCGATCGCCGGCGGGACATTGCCTTCCGCCGCCGGTGCGGGAAGCTGTTCTGGTGGCTCCATCTGTCCGTTCGCGCTCCCCGAAAACCATGCTAGCACACAGGCGGTTAGGAGCGCCGACGACCTCCACTTTGGTGCTGTGGCGCAGACCTTGCTCATGGCACCCCCTCATGAAACAGAAATTGAGATTCGATGTGACAACACCGAGAGAACGTGTTGCCATGTTTCTTCGGATCGAACGAGGGCACCGTATTAGGGAAACTATTCCATTCCTAACGGTTTTTCCACCTAGACCGCCATTACCGTTTCTTCCGTACCTGCGGCCAATCCCGGATGCAACGATTTTTTGGATTTTTCTGGGCTGCCCCGTCGCTTCGCGTCGAAGAAAGACAACGACTGTAATTCGAGCGTTCCTTTAGACGAGAACGAGGACCATGTCATGTTTCTGAGAACCGCACTCATGTCCCTATTGGCGCTCGCCTGTTGTCAGATGGGCTACGGCCAATACCAAACGCGCGGGGTCGTGCCGTCCGGCGCCAACGCCCGATCGCATCGAGTTGTCTCGCACCAAGCGGCCGCCCCGGCCACGATGCCGGCCGCAACGGCCGGCCCGCAAACGAACTCCCACACACTAAACTATGCGGCTCCAACGGCGACCTACGGCATGCCGTCTGCGAATGCCGTCGCTCCCCAAGCGAGCGCCGGAACGGCCGTCATGGGGGATGGAATGCAGGAGATGATGGATCCCCCGGTGGCGGATGAGACGTGCGATGAAGGTGGCTGTGCCCCCTGCACAACCAACTATGTTCCGTGGTGGCACCGCCACTTCGTCTGGTCCTACTGGAAGATCAAAGGCCTGCCCAGCCCCTGGTGCTCGCCGGGCAACATGAGCGGGCATGTTCCCTGGTGTCCATGTTCGGGGACGTACTACTACTTCCGCCCCTACAACTGGTTCCATATTCCGGAACATCAGCAGGAAGCGGCCTTCTACGAGGGCGACCCCCGCAATCCGTACGACAATCGCGTGGTTTTTGACGGGCTGTACGGCGGACTGCCATAAGCGCCGACGCCGCCACACGTCGTCAGGGAACGCGACGGCGCGGGATCCGCCAAATGAGTCTCGGCGAACCCGCGCCGACGGAGCAGGCAGGCGTCGCAGCACCCGCCGGCGGCGCCGGCGGCCGACGGATCGTAGCAACTAGTCGTCATTCCGTAGTCCACGCCCAGCGCCAAGCCCCGACGGATGATCTGCGCCTTGGACTAGGAAAGGACGTAGGTCACGGGAATCTCGCCGCCAATCTCCTCTGCACTGGTCCTCTTCGGCACGTCGATCTGGGATCTCAGCGCCAAGCTGCTGAATCACCCCGGATCCAGATCTACGACGGCGTGTCGCGCACGTCTCAGCGCCCCCGCAATCCGCCGGGCGGCATCCCGTTCGACCGCATGCCGCTGAGCATCCCGAACGCTGATCCCGCAGGCCTCGAAACCCTCGCCCTTGGCGATCGCCGCGCAGGTCGCTGAATCCAAGACCGCCGCTCAATAAGACGACCGCCCCGGCAGACATGCGGATATTCGGGTTAAACGACGCGGAATTCGTCCACGAGTTGGACTCGCTGTTTTCGAGAGAATCTGTCACTTCTCTTCGTCCGTTGATTGACGTTGGCCGTGTCAAGCGATAACATCACTCAGCGTTGATGGATTTGAGTGCAAACCAAAGGGAGAGGATTTCGCATGAGGTGCCCAGGCAATCTTTTGAGCCGTCGTGATTTTCTGACCGTCGGTGCGGTGGGCGGACTGGGGCTGACGCTGGCCAACTTCCTGGAACTCCGGCAGGCTCAAGCCGATCAAAAACACTACGACTTTATCGAAGCCAAAGCGGACAGCGTGATTCACGTCTTTCTGCCGGGTGGGATCGCCCATCAGGAATCGTTCGATCCCAAGCCGTACTCGCCGATCGAATATCGCGGCGAGATTGGTTCGATCAAGACGAACACCGGCGAAGTCGTCAGCGAGACGATACCGCAGTTGGCCAAGATCGCCGACCGCTATGCGATCATCCGCTCGATGACCCACGGCGAGGCGGCCCACGAGCGCGGCACGCACAACATGTTCACGGGCTACAAACCCAGCCCGGCGTTGCTGTATCCCTGCTTCGGCAGCGTGATCAGCCACGAATACGGACCGCGCAAGAATCTGCCGCCGTACGTCTGCATCCCCAACCAGCCGAACGTTTACGCCGGTTCGGGGTACTTGAGTTCGTCTTTCGCGCCTTTCAGCCTGGGGGCGGACCCGGCCTCCGGCGGCTTTAAGGTCCGCGACCTGAGCCTGCCCGGCGGCGTCGCGGACGAGCGGTTTGCCCGCCGCCGCAGCGCCCTGGAGGCGGTCAACTACTACTTCGCTCAGCGGGACAAGTCGGACAACGTGGCGGCGATGAACACGTTCTACGAGGGCGCCTACAGCATGATCAGTTCGCCGCAGGCCCGCGAAGCGTTCGACCTCGAGAAGGAAGACCCGAAGCTGCGCGACCGCTACGGTCGCAACCAGGCCGGTCAGCGGATGTTGATGGCCCGGCGGTTGGTAGAAGCCGGCGTCCGGATGGTGACGCTGACCTACGGCGGTTGGGACATGCACAGCGGCATCACGCCCGGCATGCGGTCGCAGATGCCGGCGCTGGATCAGGCCCTGGCCACGCTGCTGCTCGATTTGGAGGAGCGTGGCTCGCTCAAGCGGACACTGGTCATGGTGTCCAGCGAGTTCGGCCGGACGCCCAAGATCAACCAGACCGCCGGCCGCGACCATTGGCCGAAGGTATTCAGCGTCCTGCTGGCCGGCGGCGGGATCAAGGGTGGCATGGTCTACGGCATGTCCGACGCGACGGCGTCCGAGCCGGAAGCCGATCCGGTCAGCCCGGGCGACCTGGCGACCACGATGTACTATCAATTGGGCATCATCGCCGACAAAGAGCTGATGGCTCCCGGCGATCGGCCCATCGAAATCGTCGACGGCGGTCAGCTGATCAAGCCGTTGATCGGTTAGCGTCGTTCGAGAAATAACTGTCGCCTCGTAGCAGTAGCCATCACAATCCGTGGGATAATCAGCAATAAACACTGGACAATTATCGCTTGGCGAACGGTGGGCGTTAGCCCGCCGGTTTTTCCAGGGCGCAGCCTGCCAGCAGCAACAGAACCGGCGGGCTGACGCCGGCCGCTCGCCGACGCAAGAACTGGCGGGCTGACGCCGGCCGCTCGCCGACGCAAGAACTGGCGGGCTGACGCCGGCC
>CAYPGE010000415.1:0-2614 GCA_964409865.1 uncultured Pirellulaceae bacterium | reverse complement strand
GTTCGCCGAAGCAAGACAGTCTCGCCCTCTCGATTCCTACCCCATGAGGTCGCCATGCGTCCTTTCTCTCGCTTTGCCGTCTCGCTGCTTGTCCTCACGTTTGCTTCGTCCGCTGTGGCGGTTTCGCCTGACGTGGGCGTGATTAGCCCGTCGGGATTCCAACTGGGGAGCGACGTCGAAGCGACGTTCTCGGGAGCCCGCTTGGGCGACGCTCAGGAGTTGTTGTTCTACTCGCCGGGTATCGAGGTCGCCGAACTGAAGGCCGAAAACGACACCACGGTGAAAGCCAAGCTCAAGATCAGCCCCCAGTGCCGCCTGGGCATTCATGCCGTACGGCTGCGTGCTGCCTCCGGGATCAGCAACCTGCGGACGTTTACCGTGGGCCCCCTGCCGGAGGTTCCGGAACAGGAGCCGAACAACGACTTTGCGGCGCCTCAGGCCGTGCCCTTCGGCTGTACCGTCAGCGGCGTCGTGCAAAACGAAGATGTCGATCACTTCGTGATCGAAGCCAAGAAGGGTGAACGGATCACGGCCGAACTGGAGGGCATCCGGTTGGGATACACGTTTTTCGACCCGTACCTGGCAATTCTGAACTCGGAACGGTTCGAACTGTCCCGGAGCGACGACGACGCCCTGCTGCGTCAGGACTGCCTGTGCGCGGTTGTCGCTCCGGCGGATGGGAAGTACATCGTCCAAGTGCGCGAAAGCGCCTACGGCGGCAACGGTTCGTGCCGGTACCGCCTGCACGTCGGCAAGTTTCCCCGTCCCACCGCCGTCCTGCCGGCAGGCGGGCGGCCGAGCGAAGTCCTGGCGGTCCGCTGGCTCGGAGACCCGGCGGGTGAGTGGACCGAACAAGTGACGCTGCCGAGCACGGAAGATCTCACGTACGGCCTGTTCGCCAAGGATGCCAACGGCATCTGTCCGTCGCCGAATGTGATCCGCGTGACGGATTTGCCGAACGCCATCGAGACGGAGCCGAACGATACGACCGCGCAAGCTTCCGCGGGCCCCGCCCCTGGGGCACTGAACGGCGTGATCGAGAAGCCGGGCGACGTGGACTTCTTCAAATTCACGGCCACGCAGGGACAGCAGTACGACATCCGCGTGTTTGCCCGCACGCCGTTGCGCTCGCCCTTGGACCCTGTCCTGGTCGTCCACCGGGCCAACGGCGCCGCGATGGCCAGCAACGACGACAGCGGCGGCCCCGATGCGTACCTGCGGTTCAACGCCCCGGCGAACGAAGACTACTTCGTCCAGGTCTACGATCATCTGCGGGCGGGCGGACCGGGCTTCGTCTACCGCGTGGAGATCGCGCCCGTCAAGCCGGCCTTGACGATGTCGCTGCCCGAGGTACAGCAGTACGTGCCCGTCGTGTTGAGCGTGCCGCGCGGCAACCGCATGGCCTTGATGATCAACGCCGCCCGCAGCAATTGGAGCGGCGACTTGAATGTTACCTTGGAGGGGCTGCCGCAGGGTCTGTCCTTCCAGACGGTACCGATGGCCGCCGACCGGACGACGGTTCCGGTGCTGTTCACCGCCCCGGCCGACGCGCCGCTGGACGGCACGCTCACGCAGGTGATCGGCCGGCCGGTCGACCCGAACGTATCCGTCGTCGGTCAACTGGAACAGCGGACCATGCTCGTTCGCGGTCAGAACAACATCGACGTCTGGGGCCATACGGCCGACCGGATGGCGGCGGCGGTGACCGAGGCCGCGCCCTTCGAGATCGAGATTGTCCAACCGCAGGCTCCGATCGCCCGGCAAGGCTCCAAGCAACTGAAGGTGCTCGCCAAACGCCAGGAGGGGTTTGCCCAACCGATCGCCCTACGTCTGCTGTACACGCCGCCCGGCATCGGGGCGTCCGGCTCGATCACCATCCCCGGCGACAAGAACGAGGGGGAGATCCCGCTCACGGCCAACAACAATGCGGCGATCGGCACTTGGCCGCTGATCGTGGTCGGAACCGCGACGGTGGGCAACGGAGGCGTCGAAGTCGCCAGCCAAATAGCGCAGCTGGCCGTCGCCGACTCCTACTTCACTTTCGCCTTCGACAAGGCGGCGGGCGAGCTGAACCAAGAGACGCAGATGGCGATCAAGATCGAAAAGAAGATCGACTTTGCGGGCGAAGCCACGGCCGAACTGCTGGGACTGCCGGCCAACACTTCGACCAAGCCGGAACCGCTGAAGTTCACCAAGGACTCGACCGAACTCGTGTTCCCGATCAAGATCGATCAGACCGCGCGGGCCGGCGTGTACAAGACGCTGGTCTGCCGGGCCGTGGTGACGGTCAATGGCGAGCCGGTGACGCACACCCTGGGCAACGGCGAACTCCGCGTCGACGAGCCGCTGCCGCCCAAACCGGCCGCGCCGCAACCTGCGGCACAAGCGAAACCTGAACCAACACCGCAGCCCGCGGCGGCCGAACCGCCGAAGCGTCTGAGCCGATTGGAGCAATTGCGACTGGAAAAAATGAAACAGAACCCGGAGGCCGGGAAGTAAGTGCACTGGGCGCGGGTCTCCCGACCCCGCACAGGGCGGACCGACAGGTCTCCAGATCCTGGGAGACCTGCGGTCGGCGGTTTCGGCGAGGTCGGGAGACCTGCGCCGAGCGCCG
>CAYPGE010000414.1:0-8298 GCA_964409865.1 uncultured Pirellulaceae bacterium | reverse complement strand
GGGGTCTAAACGAACACACCTGAACCTCATTCGCCACTACCAAGAGCCGAAGGACTTGTTCGAGGCGATTGACGTAGTCATTCGGGAACGGTGGCCGGCAGACAAGCCATTCAAGCCGGATGACCCTTCATCAGCTGGGATGCTCTACAACTACTTAACGCTCCTCTGTCGCGAAATGCCGATCTTCCTCCCAGGCACTTGTCTCGATCAGCGTCTCGCGGGCAGACTGGCAGGCCTTTCGGTGTGCTTATACGAGTTCTTGCTCCCCGCTGCTTACGGCGCCGGTTTGGGGGCATCCATATGTTCTGAGATTACGGCGGAGTTCATCGCCTATTTGCTCTTCGACGGTGGCTATGATCTGGTCGGCGATTATCGCTGTTTCGAGGGAGACCTCCACCGGGACTTGCCGAAAGCATGCACCGAAACTATTAAGACCACAATCGGAGCGAGGTTCCGCCACTACCTCAGCCTTTGATCACTGGCTGGGACCAGTGGCGTTTCCGGCTACTGAGTTTCCAGCGGAAAGCCGGGGGGGGCGACCTTCGGTCGGCGGTTTCGGCGGGGGCGCGAGGCCCGCGCCGAACTCTCGCGGAACTCACCGAGTGGAGCCGGCACTCGGATGAGATGAAGCCCTCACCGAGTACTCACGAAACCGACTTGTTGCGTCTGTGGGGGCTGGTCCGTCGTGAATCTGTGCAAAGATCCTGAGACATTCATCGGGCGAACAGGTCGGGATGTTCGCGTCCAGTTGCGATTCAAGTTTCTCTCGCTGCACCTTGTTCATTGTACCGAGTCGCGACTTGAATTCCTGCCAGCTCATGAGTTCGAGCCCGCGATTACCGAGCAGAGAAGCAGCGCGGTCGCCCAGCGCACTGTAAGCCTCTTGGACGCGTCGTCGATGTAGTTCATAAAGTTCTTGGTCGGTACGGCTGTGCCCCGTTTCCATAATTCGTACTCAACTTTCCTGTGACAAAATCGTCCAAGGTGCAATGGGATCGTCGTTCTTTACTGACGTTCTATCTCGAAGGCGACTGGTCTTCCACTCTCCTTCGTCGTCCACCGCACGCGAGTGAGAAGTGATGCAGTCACACCGATGCCGATTGTCTTCTGCCGAGAGTCCGGGCGATCGGCGGATCCTGGGGGCTCCGAGTCGATCTTCGGATGTTTCCAACTCGTGAACCGCGGACTCCCGACGATTCCCTCCATCGTACCGGCGTTCCCAACCGCGCCCAAGGCCACGGGTCGCGATTTCCTTCTGGTCGGCACTGTTGCCCCGGTTCTCCGCCAATTTACGTGGACGTCAGCTTGTTGTCAACAAACGGCCCTGTTCCCTGACTAAGCCAAATAACTAAACCGGACATGATTAGGTGCTATACGTATTTTGTTTGCCAGGGGGCTGACTCCCGGCGGGGCCGGCGGGATCGGGTGGTGCCAGACACAACCTTCAGTCACGGGTTCAACCGATACTCTCTTCGTTGGGGGGCGATTGGGAGCGGCGGTTGGCAGCCAAGCAGCTATCAGTTGTTGCCCGACGGGCACGGGGCCGGTGGGAGCAAAGTCGCACACAAGAACTAAAACAGATCGATCATGTGCTCGCCGCCGTGTTCCGGGTTCCCCTTCAGCTTTTGCCCGAGCGGATCAACGACGAAGTCCAGCAGTTCCAAGGGCACCTGCCCGATGAGGACGGGGCAGTCGTCGGGCACCTTGGCCACGTCGACTCGGCAGTCGCGCCCCTGCACGGTCAATTGAACTGTGCCGTACACCCCGAATTCCGAGACGGCGGACGTGGTTTGCGCGTGCCTGGTGCGAAATCGCTTAAGCCCTAATTCAGCGATGAACCGTTTGGGCATTGAGAGCATCATGGCTCCCGTGTCTACCAGCGCGTCGGACACCTCGACACGACGAACCTCATCGGGGCGGAGCTGGCCCCGATCGACGGCGTAGAGATCCTCGATGTTCTCGATCTTGGCTGGAACGACGACTTTGCCCATGCATGCGGTTCCCATGACGTCGGCTCCTTGGTGGGAGGATTGACACACGTCATTTTACGATGCCATGGATAGGCTTGACAATCGTGTCGTCAAGCGACGGGCCATGCGATTCGTTCGAGCACGGCGCGAAGACGCTGCCCCGCCGCCGGATTCACGGACTCGACGAAACTCACGCGGCCCTCCGGGTGGGCGCGGAAATCGGGCCGATTGTCACGATTCCGGCTTGCCAGGCCGTAACGGACGCAGTTGTGCAACTCGAAGAGCGGTTGCTTTCCCGCGGGCGCTTGAGATGGGGAGCCGTCTGCGATAGACTGGCGAGGACACACTCAATAGGCACAAACAAGGAGAGCCCAGCAATGGCGCACCGATCTCTTGGTCTCGTGGCGGTTTGCCTGACCGTCCTGTTGATTGCGACGCATCAGTCACAAGCCCAAACGCATGAACTGGTCTATGCGAAAGACGGCTCCGGTGTTTTCGGCTACAAGGACACGCCGGTCCAGCCTTGGTCGGGGTTCCGCGTTCACGACCCGGATCGGCCCGCGCCGCCGGTGGTGACGGTGCCGCCTCCGACGGCAGCCGAGCAGGCCGCGGCCCCGTCGGACGCAATCGTGCTGTTCGACGGCCGCGACGTGGCGCTGTGGGAGCCGAACAAGTGGAAGGTCGAGGAAGGTTGCCTGGTGGCGACCGAAGGCCCGATGCGCACCAAAGAGGAGTTCGGCGACTGCCAACTGCACCTGGAGTGGATGGTTCCCACCGAACCGGCCGAAAGCATCTGGAACCGCGGCAATAACGGCGTGTTTTTGCTGGGAGTGATCGAGGTGCAAGTCTTCGACTCGTCCTCGGTCAAGATCTATCCCGACGGCCAAGCGGCTGCGGTGTACGCGCAAACGCCGCCCCTCGTCAACGCCTGCCGCAAACCGGGCCAGTGGCAGACGTACGAGATCGTGTTCGTCGCGCCGAGATTTGACGGCGCCGGCAAGCTAGCCGCGCCTGCCCGGCTGACCATGTTCCACAACGGCGTTCTGGTACACCACAACCAGGAGATCTACGGCTCCACGCCGCACGCCGGTCTGGCCAGCTACGACGGCGTGCCGGCCCAAGGCCCGCTGGCCTTCGGCGCCCACCACTGCCCCGTCCGCTTCCGCAACATCTGGATTCGGCGGCTGTGAATCTTTGAGGCGTACGAGTGGTAGAAAGACAACGGGCGCGATGATACCAAGGGGATTGGGCGGTCGGGGCATCGAAATTCCCCAGGGATGGCATGGCAATACCACGGATAAAGACCGACAGTCTTCCCACAAATGGCATGGCAATACCACGGATGGAGATCGACAGTTCTTTCTCATCCGTGGTATCGCCATGCCATCCGTGGTGAGTCTCTCCTCTTGAGTGCCGCTAGTCGCTGCGCAACATCGACCATTTGCTGACGGGCTATGGCCCGGAAGGGCCGCAAGGGATCCCCATGTACTTCTATTGTGTGCGTCACGGCGAGAGCGTGTACAATGCCGAGGGCCGCATCCAGGGCCATTTGGATGTGCCGCTGTCCGACTTGGGACGCCGGCAAGGCGAAGCGATCGCCGCAGCGTTGGCCGCGCAACGGGTGGATGCGATCTATGCCAGTCCACTGCGGCGAGCGCTGGAGACGGCCGAGATTGTCTCCCACCGGCTGAACCTGCCCATCCGCACCGACGACCGCTTGAAGGAAATCAACGTGGGTATCTTCCAGAACCGGCTGCGAACCGAAGTCGCCCAGTTGTATCCGGAAGCGTTTGCCCGCTGGATCTCGGGCGAACCGGACTTTGTGGTTCCCGGCGGCGAATCGCGGCGGATGTTGCAGCAACGCGGCTGTGCCGTCCTGCGCGACATCGCCGCGGCCGGGCACCAACGGGCAGCGGTCATCGCCCATGGCCGCCTGTTGGTCGTCGCGCTGGCGGCGTTGGTCCCCATCCCCGCCGGTCCCGCCGCGCCCACGCTGGAAAACGCCTCGATCACCACGGTCCGCTGCGACAGTCACGGACGATGGGAATTGACCGCCTATAACCAAATTGACCACCTCGCCGCCGTCGGCTTGTCCGGCGCGGGCGACCTGTGACAGGGTGATCCAATTCGCGACGAGAAAATCGAATCGCAGGCAGACGCCCAAGAAATCCAGCTTGCCTCCCTCCTTCTTTTTTGGGTAAAGTTGTGCCGCACGCGGCGGCTTTCGTTCACTATAGGAGCGGCAAGATGGGGCGTTTGGGAAGTTTTTTGTTCGGCGTCGCTGTTGGAGCGGCCCTGGTTTTCGGATCGCTCAAGTACCACTTCCTTCGCGCTCAGGACGGCTTGCACGTCGTTCCCAAGGTCACGTCGACGTTTGAGGATGCGTATGTGGACATACGCCAGTTCGGACCCCCGGACTGGAACGAACATCGGACGCTGGTGGCGGGCCTCATCAAGGCCAACAAGGAAGACCTGATCGGGGAGACGGCCGCTTACAGCCTGCGTGCCTCGCTGCGCTCCGCACTTGACGGGCTCACCGGCACGGGCGGCTAACGCAACAAAGAAGCCCGGCCTTTTGAAAAAGCCGGGCTTCTCGACGAATCCACAAAACGGCTGTCTTGCGACTCCAGACACGGCGCTGGGCGGGGCCGCGTTCAGCGGCGCTCGTTGCCGCGGCGCGAGACCATGGGGCCAGCGGCTTCCATGCCGTCGGCGGGCTTCTTCAGCACGCAGCCAGCCACGAACCAGCCATTGTCTTCCGACTGGACGTACAGCCCGGCAGGCCCCAGATAGACGCGGACCTTGTCATAGTCCGGCATCTTGTTGCCGCGGATCTGCTGCTCGCGCAACGCGCCCTTTTCTTCCGGAGCGAACAGGCGGTTGAGGGCGTCGCCCAGGAGCGTTTCGGATTCGGGCATCTTGCCTTGGCGGATCAACTCGTAGGTCGTGTGGAACTCTTTGTCCATCCGCGAGAAGTAACGGACCGCGTCTTGGCCGGCCCCGATCTTCGTCAGGGCGTGGTCGATCATGACGAAGTCCTTCGTCTTGTCCAACGTCTGCTGACCCGCGCCGCGGTTGAGGACCTCTTCGAGATAGTCCAGGTGGGAAGCAACCAGCAGCTGCCCGAAACCGACCGTGAAAGCCGCGTGCGACAGCAACGGGCCGCGATCCTCTTCTTCCTCTTCCTCGGCCTCCCCGAACTCGCCGAAGCCGGGGCTGGCGATGTTCAATTCTTCCACATCCGCAGGCTCCTGTTGTTCGATGATTTCCCAAACGGTGTGCGTGCCGATGACGTGCTTTTTGGCATCCGGGTCGGCTTTCATCGCCTTGTCGATCGTGGCTTGCACGGCGGCTGGATCTTTGACCTCTAACGCCACCAGCCAGCGCTCGCTGCTGGTGGTGATCGGCAGGCGATAGTCGGCAAAGAAGCTGGCCCGTTCGCCCAAGTGCCGCACCAAGCCCTGGCGGAGATCGACGCGCGGACCGTTGGGATCGTTCTTCAAGCTATCCAAGATGTCTTCGAACACCGGAGCGCCCGCGACTTCATCGACAAGGCTCTTGGAGTGTTCGAACGCCTCCTTCATCTTCCAGTGCAGCGTCAGGTAGTTGGTCGTCTGATGCGGCATCCAAGCCGGCGGTACCGCGTCTTTGCTGTTGGGGAACTTCAGCATACGGGCGGCCAAGTTGTATTTCTCTCCACTGCTATTGACCGGCGGGGCGTAGATAAAGGTGCGATGGACCAACTCGTTCTCGGCCGTCGCAAACTCCACGAAACCGCCCAGTCCCTGGATGGCAGAGAAACCCTGGTTGGCCAGCACTTTCAGCAGGTCCGTCCCCCGCTTCTTGCGACCGCCCGCCGAGGCGCGCAGCGTCTCGACGTAGCCGAACGGTTCCACAAACCAGCGCAGGTGCGGCTGCGCGTCTCCCGCCGCTGCCCGCACGCGAGTCATGGTCGCCTGGTAGGCCCCATCATCTTTCAAGGACTTCTGCTTCGGATCCAGCAACCGCGTCAGGATCTCTTGCGCAGCGACTTCATGGTCCACCCCAACCAGGACCTGGTCGTGCAAGAAGTACACGTTCTTCTGCGTCTCCGTCTCGCCGCGCTGACGCGGCAGCACGTACGTCGTCAACGACACGCCGCTGACGGTCCGCGTCGAGGATTGGGCGCCTTTGCCTTTCATCTTCTTGGCGATGTCCGCCAGCAACTTGTTGGCTTGCTCCGTGTGCCCCGTGACGTCGACGATCAACGCCAGGGCGTGTTGCTTCGCGTCGCCGCCGGGTTGCAGCGTGCCTATCGCCACTTCGCCGCCGTGAACGCCTTTCAGGTCCTCCGGCTTGATGCCCAGCCGCGAATCGGTGCGGCCCAGTTTGCTTTCCATCTGTTGCATCAGGTCCTCGATAAACGGCTCCATCGCCGGGTCGTTTACCAACTGGCCCAGCTGCGTCTTTTCAAAATCCTGACGCAGTCGGGTTGCGTCCGGAATCGACACAAAACCCTTGGTCGTGGGAGGCATCAGCGAGTCACCGGGACGAGCGGCCTGGCAGGGCGATGTCCCCGCTAGCAGAGGCAAGGTCAGTAGGGCAATCAGCATAAACGCAGAACGGGGCACTGGAGATCTCCTTACAAAAGCGCTTTTTCGCAGACCGGCAAGCCAGATCAGGCCGCCAGCTACCAGGATGGGAATTTTCCGATCATGACACTATTGCAACTGGTATCGGCAAGCGCACTTCCGAAAAACAGCTGACACGCGTCAGCTTGCCCGATTTGCCGATCCAGGAGCCGTTATCTTACCCGCGCAGTCGGATCTGGGAAATGCTAAAAAGGGATTCGCTGATCCTCCGTCTCGTCCGGTGATCCCCCGATGGACGGCGCGGAAGCCCAACTTGTCAAAAAAGCCGGGCTTCTGTGCCCGTTGCCCTACCGGTACACGTCGGAATAGGCACTCGCAGGATAACTCGCAGGATAAGCGGACGGCCCATTCGTCGCTGCCGCTGGCAGGCTCTGCGGCGGCCCGGATGGCTCGGCGCCACTGGCGATGTAGGTTGACGGCTGACTGGGCATGGATCGAGCTATCGCAGTTGGATTGGCCGACGCGGATTGGACCTCCGTCTTGACCGTCCCCGATTGGAAAGGGCCGATCCCCAACAGGAACCACTTCGTGTCGTCAGACCGAGCCAGCGACTGGCCACCCTGCTGATAAACCGCGCCAGTTTTGGTCTCATACGCGAGAATTCCCAGCTTGGCAGTGCCCGTTTGGCTGGTGCGATTCCAGACTTTAACATCCGGTATTTCGATGGGTAGCAGACCGGGTATCGACATGTTGGGGATGCCGACAAACGTCTCCAGGTTGTCGGTTCCCACGCCTCCACTGCGAATCTCTAAAGTCACCTCGGCATCCTTGGCTTCCGAACAAATCTGTCCACCGTTGTAGAGGATGCGTTCGCGTATTGATGATAGCAGATAGCCTTTGTCCACGCTGTCCAGATACTTCTCGTCGATGAACACCTTCCGTCCCTGGAGGGTTCGGAAATCGTACTTCTCCAAGGCCTGATCGACAGCATTGGAGATCAGCAGCTGCTCGATGCCGGTACGTGCCGTATCGGACGTGCGCGTCGTCGTGCAGCCGACCAAAGCAATCGCAAAGAGGCAGGGTGAAGCAGCGATAAGGAACGTCCTTGACATGGTGATCCTCACCTGACGCAGGGCATTTTCCAGCAGGTCAGTTTTTGCGCAGACCTTCCAGCTAATCTGTATCGACGATGTTGGCTTTATCGTCTGGAGGGACCACGCAACTTGCGTCGGATTTGCCGATCAAGTCAAGAATCCGTTTCGCGCGGGGTGCCCAAAATTTAGGCACGAGCGTTGCTCGTTCGTTGACAGCTGTTCGTAAGCTACATAGCATGAAAGGGTTGTTGTCACCCCGGTGATCGATACACGAGGACGACCTTTGACCAGCCCCAGCCGAAGCGGAGTGTTTCAGCAGGCGACGGATCGCCGCGTCGAACGCTTTACCGAAAGCATCAGCTTTGATCAGCGGCTGTACGCGCAGGATATTGCCGCTTCGATTGCCCATGCCCAAATGCTGGCGGCGGTGGGCCTGATTTCGGAAACCGAGGCTCGGCTGATCGAAGCGACTTTGCAGGCCATTCGTTTGGAGATCGAAGAGGGGCGATTCGAGTACCATGTGGAGTTGGAAGACATCCACATGCACATCGAGAAGGAACTGGTCGGCCGGCTCGGCGACGTCGGTCGCAAGCTGCACACGGGCCGCAGCCGTAACGATCAAGTTGCCACGGACTTAAGGCTCTGGGTGCGAGACGCATTGGA
>CAYPGE010000413.1:0-8308 GCA_964409865.1 uncultured Pirellulaceae bacterium | reverse complement strand
TTGCGCCGGGTCCGCTGGTTGCGGTGGGATCGCCGGTGACGTGGACCTACACGGTGACGAACTTGGGTAACACGCCGCTGGCGAACGTGGCGGTCATCGACGACCAGGGCGTGGTCCCGACGGGTCCGTTGGGCGACGCGAACGGCAACGGCAAATTGGACCCGACCGAGACCTGGACGTACACGGCCGGCGGGACGGCGGTGGCCGGCCAGTACACCAACACCGGCACGGCGACGGCCACCGATGTATTCAACCGGCAGGTCCGCGACACGGACCCGAGCAATTATTTTGGATTAGATAGAACCCCGATCATCGTCCTTGGGCCGGACAAGAACCCCGGCGCGCCGCAGCATGTCAAGGTTGTGGACCTCGGCCCACCTCCCGCAGTGACGGCGCAGTTCGTAGCCTATGAAGACACCTACACGGGCGGCACACGAGTGGCTGTGGGGGACCTCGATGGCGATGGTATCGCGGAGATCATTACCGCGCCCGGACGCAACCGCGCGCCTGAGGTCAAGGTATTCAGCCTGGACGGCAACTCGGTGCCGGGATTTCCGAGTTTTTTGGCGTATGGCGCGTCGTTTACCGGCGGCGTCCAATTGGTGGCGGCGGATGTCAACGGCGATGGCAAACTGGACATCGTCACGGTGCCGAGCTACGGGGCTGCGGACGTGCGAGTTTTCCTGAACCAGTACCCATTGAATCCCCGGTTTCAAGCAACTCCGGACATCTCGTTTCGGGCCTTCACCACGGTCGCGATTGGCGGTGCGGTGGTTGCGGGTGCTGACATGGGCCAGTGGGTCGGCGGCTCGTTCGTCAACGTCCCGGACGGCAAAGCGGAGATTGTGGTCGCGACCGGCGGCGGCACCAAGGCCACCGTGTCGGTGTTTGACGTCTCGGGCGCAACGCCCTCGCGCGTGCAGACGTTCTTCCCGTTCACGGCGGTCAACTCCAATTTCCAGGGAGGGGTTTCGCTGGACGTGGCGCGAATCAATGCGGATGCCATTCCGGACATCATTGCGGGGATGGGAACCAACGGTACGTCCAGGATTGAGGTGTGGGCCTGGAAGACATCCACGGCTAGTCTCGAAATGCTGGGAGCCATTCCCGACGCGTTCACGGGACCGAGCAACAACGCGCCGGTGAATGTGGCGGCCATGGATAGGAATGGCGACGGCATTGGGGACGCCATTCTTGCGGTGCAGGGCCCCGTCGGCACGACGGGGGAAGTCCATCGCTTTGACATTACCAGCACCGCGCCTTTTGCCTACCAGCCAGCGCCGGCGCTAACCGGTTTCCCTGGCCCCTGGTTCGTCGCCACGGAAAAAAGCCTGCCGTCGGGCCTGGCCGAGCCGCCATCGGAGCCCGGCGAGCCGACTCCCAACCATCACTGGACCAATCCGGCCAATCCCCTGGACGTGACCGCGGAAGGGTCGATTTCGCCTTTGGATGCGTTGGTAACCATCAACTTCATCAACACTCGCCCCGGGGAAATCGCCCTGCCGGACGAGCAGTTCGATCCGCCGCTCTTCCTCGACACCAGTGTGGACGGAGTGGTCACGGCCATCGATGTGCTGCTGGTCACGAACTACCTGAACAGTTCGGACGAGATTTCGGGCGAGGGAGAGACGAGCGAACCGCTGGGCGAAATGGTGATGCTGGCCAATCCCTTGCCAGCCCTCATTGCCCTGGCCATGCCCTCCGGGACCTCGTCGACGCCGGAGGATGATCGGGATGAAGTTCTCGCTGGCCTGGGCACGGCGGTCATTCCGGCTGCCGAGTGGCCTTGGCCGGCCGCGGAAGTGAAGTCGCCGCTGGTTCGGTACAGCTCCGAGTCGCCGTTCGACGGTTCCGATCCGTTCGATCTGGAATCCCTCTTGGAGCAGATCGCGCCGGACATTAGTGCCAAGCGAGTCGGACCTTGAGCGATGTAGCAGGTTCCCCCTCTTCGCCTGAATCCTGGCCAGGTTGTGGAACTCGAAAGCCCGGCTTTCCCGAAAAAGCCGGGCTTCTTTATTTGCGGCAATTGGCCGCGCCGGCAAAGGGTTGGCCGGACGCGGCGGTGACATCTCTACCTGTCTACCATCTGGCTTCCACGCCGCAGCTGACGCCGTGCAGGAACACACAGCCGTCGCTGTCGATCTGATTGCCCGCGGGAAGTTCGCCGCTGAAATCGAGTTGATCGGGGGCCAGGGCGACCCCGGTGATCCAGATCAGATTGTAACCGGCCCTCAAGTTCCAAACCTCGTTCAAGCGATAGATGGCCGTCAAGTTCAACTCGCCCACAAAGGCCAGGTCGGTGTCCGAGGCGCTGGTGAAGGGCCGGACCTCGAACTGATCGTAATCGATGACGTACTGTTCCTGTTGGACGTCGCTGCCGAAGATGCCGGCCTTGCCGGTCGCTTCCCAGCCCCATTTCCTCCCCCAGTGCCGAGCGCGGGCGCCGACCTGAGCCCCGTACAGATTGCTGCTGCTGCGAATGTCGTAAACGCCGCTTTCGACTGCCGTCATTCCGCTCTCCGTCATCTGATCGCGTTCGCCGTAGATGCTGAGATGTTCGTGCAGGTTGAGGTAGCGAAAGCCCACCATCCATTCGAAGGTCCGGCAGTGCAGATTGCAGCCGCCGCAATGGCCCTTGGATTTGCCATCGCCCTTGCCGTCCCCGCAGGAGTCGCAGCAACCGCAGCAGTGAACGAGATTCGCCTCGGCACTGTGCAGCGACGACGAGTAATCCGTCCAGATCCGATCGACGTCACCAAATACGTTCGCCGCACCCAGCCCGCCGGGAAAAGTGTAGATCGTGGATTCACTGGGTGCGGAAAGACACAACGATGTGTCGGCATCAAACAAGCCGAGGTACGAGCCTTCGATCGCCCAGCCGTTGTGCAGGCGATGGCCGATCAAGACGCGCACTCCCGGCTCGAAATCGAAGTCCAAATCGTTGGTGGACAAGACGGTGGGCGCCTGATCGATGGGCAGAACCGCGTCCTCCGGGCCGCGCAGATTGACGATCATCGGTTGATCGTTGCTGGAATTGGTCCGCTCCAGGAACAAGGCTTCCACGTACCCGTAGCACGTGGGGCAGGGCGAGCAGCAGGCGTCCTTGTCGCTCTTGTCGCCGCTGCCGTCCCCCGCGAACCAATCGTTCTGCAGCAGATTGCCCGGCTCCGCAGGCTCCTCCACGGCTGGTTCCGCGTCCCATGCTCGGACCAACGGAACGGTGATCGTGGCGATGACCACGAACAAGATCCCTCCAATCACATTCTTGCTTCTCATCGGTACAGACTCCCCATCGAGACAGAATACGGCCTGCCGCACAAACAGTTGGTTTGGCCATCCTGGGCGGCGAAATCTTCCCCTCAACCAGCGCTTCGGATGGGCCGGTTCTTGCGCACGCAATCAGCGATGTGATCTTCCGTGCTGGAATCGCTCGCCAGATAGGGCAGTCCCGACTGGGCGCCCGAGAAATCCATTTCCCCGTCGCTACACATCGGCCGTACAGTAGCAGAACAAACACGGATTTGCCTCGCCTCGACACGACCGAAGCAACACCGAATTCTGCCACCTTGGGCACAATGGAAGCAGCCGCCAAAGCTGGTTCATCGCGCACGTGCGGAATTCGAGGCTCGTCCCACGCGACGCGGATCTTCGTTGCCCGCCCGGACCCTGCACGTCATGCCCCGGAACGTGTCGCGTGGCTCCATCACGCGATATGCCGGGCCGAGGGTCTCTTGCGAACGATCGGTTTTTTCGCTACAAGCCTGTCTAACTGTAAGACCGCAGGTTGACTTTTCCCTCCTGGAGGGCTCGATGAAGGTTTTGGGCTTTTCATTCGATTACCGCGCCGCGCAGCGCAAGCTCACACGGGCCCGCCGGGCCCGCAGCCGGCGGCAACGAAGCCTGTTGCTCGAACGGCTCGAAGACCGGCGGTTGCTGGCTGCGTTCAGCGAATCGGATTCCACACTGAACATCGACTTGACCGCCGCCTCAGAGCGCGTTGGTATCGTGTCCAACGGCACCAGCTACTCGCTGACCCTCGACGCCCCCAACGTCTGGAGCGGGATCGACACGGCCAACGTCACGGGCAATGGCTGGAACACGCTCACGGTGACCGCTGCCGGCTTGGCCGTCTTCGACACGATCATGATCACGGACTCCAGCAGCGGCTGTGCCGTCGACTTTAACAACAGCGGCACCAACGCCTACTCGGACGACTTCACCATGGTGCTCGACGCAAGTCCGGCCGGACAGATCACGTTCCATGGTGCCTCCGCCTTTGGCGCGTCCAACCTGTCGGCGTCCACGACGGCCAACATCGTCGTCAGCACGGGCGCCGGCGTGACAGCCGGTAGCGGCTCGGTGACGCTCACTGCCGATTCCATGGACATTGAAGGCACGATTGCAGCGGACGGCGGGATCACGCTGCAACCGTGGACGCCGTCGCGGACGATCGGGCTGAGCGACGCTGCGGGTGAATTCAACCTGACCGTTGCGGAGTTGGCCAACCTGTCCTCGACCGGCACGGTCGTCATCGGCCGCAGCGGCGGCACGGGAGCGATTACGATTGGGAGTACGGCGGCAGTCAGTCTGTCGGCCGAAGATTATTCACTCACGCTGCGCGGAGGCGATCTGGCTTTTTCCAGGTACTTGGAGCTGCCGCCCGGCAAGACGGTGACACTCCAGACCGGACGCATCACCAGTGCGGCCAGTGGCGTGGACATCACCGCCGGCGCGGTGGTCCTGGACGCGGGGGGCACGGTCGGAGCCGGCAACAATCCGCTGGCCCTGGCCGTCGACACGCTGCAAGGAACCGTGAACGGCAACCTGTTCCTGCGCGAGAGCGACTCGCTGACGATCTCCGGGCCGTTGAGCGCGGCGGCGAACACGATTCAACTGGAATCCGGCACGTTTGCGCTGGGCGCTTCGAACCTGCTGGACGACGCTTCGAGGCTGTACATCCTGGGGGCCGGGTCGCCGGCCACGTTGGCCCTGGGAGACTCCAGCGACACGGTCGCCGGCGTCACCCTGGGCAGCGCAACAACGATCGGCAACATCAGCGGCAGTCCAGCCGCGGCCCTCACCATCCTGAGCGACTTCCAACTCCAACGCGGAACCATCAGTGCAAGACTCGCCGAGTCGGAATTTGCCGCGCCGGTGGGGATCGTCAAAACCACGTCCGGAACGGTCACGCTCAGCAACGTGGAGGGCACGTTTACCGGGCCGACGACGATTTCCGGGGGCACGCTGACCATCAGCGATGACGGCTGCCTGGGAACGCCGCCTGCCGCTGCCACCCCCGGCCACCTGATCATCGACGGCGGCACGTTGGCGGTCTCGGCAACCATGACACTGGCGGCCACCCGCGGGATTCAGCTCGGCGGCGCAACAGGCACAGGCACGTTCCGCATCCCGTCGGACGCGACGTTGACCTACGACGGCGTCATCGCCGACAACGGAATTGGCTCCAAGAGCCTGACCAAGCGAGGCTTGGGCACACTCGTTCTCGGCGGCGACAACACCTACAGCGGCGCAACTTTGTTCGCGGATACGTCGTCCGGCGTTGTCCAAATCAATCATGACCGCGCCTTGGGCCTCAGCGGCACGATCAGCTTCAATGGCAGCGGCACTCTGCGCTACGGGCCGGGAATTACGACCGACTTGTCCAGCCGGATCAGCACGGGAAGCTCCGCGGTGACCGCCAGTATCGACACGAACGGGAACGACGTGACGTTCGGGACGGCGGTGAATCTGAGCGGGCGTCTGGCGAAAGTCGGCAGCGGCACACTGACCTACGCGGCTCCCGACACGACGAACGTATTCGTGCTGTACGTCATCGGCGGTGAATTGGCCGTCGTCAGCGGGACCATCAACACGACGGGCAGCACCTCCGGCGGAGGGCTTACCGGCATCAGCGACTTGCCAACCAGCGTTTTTCTGAAGGATGCCACGCTGAGCATCGCCGGAGGGACGTTGAGCACGGACACGCTCTTGGCAGGAAAAGCCTCGGCGTTTTCTACAGGGACCTCGCCGTGGAAGCTCGACGTCAGCTCCGGCACGCTCCACGCCCGTGGGGACCTGGTGACCACATTGGGCACCTCGGGAGAAGATTTCGCCCTGGTTACCATTCGCGGTGGCACGACCCAAGTGGACGGCAATCTCATCATCGGCTGGGACAGCAAGCAAAGGGTCGACGTTAGCGACGGGACGCTGCACGTGGCCGGCAATCTGGTCGTCGGCCGCTATAGTCAGTCTTGGCTTAACGTCAGCGGCGGGACAGTCACGACCAGCAGCCTGCGTCACGAGAATTCTGGCCTCGGCTCCGAGGTGAACCTGACGGGCGGAGTCGTCATTGCCGGAGAGGTCCTTCACCAAGTCATCCAAGCGACGAGCCTCGCGACCAACGACAGCTTCATTATCAATCTGGAGGCGGGCGGTACGCTGGTCACGGACCGCGTTTATGTCAACCGCACAGTCACGGGTGCGACGCACACGCTCGAATTGCGTTTCGACGGCGGCACGCTGAGAAAGCTGTCGGCCAGCGCCGACCACAACTTGATTGATGCCCCCCAAGGCACCGGTGGGACGGCGGATTTGAAGGTGGTGATCGAGGACGGCGGCGCGCTGATCGACATCGACTCGGGCGGCAGCGATTCCAGCGCTGACGTCGTCCAGTCGTTGCAGCACGACTCGGACCTGGATCAGATTCGCGACGGCGGGCTGGTCAAACAGGGTGCAGACACCCTGACCCTCCTTGCAAACAATACGTTCACGGGCCCGGCCATCGTGACCGAAGGCACGCTGGCACTCGTCAATACGTCGTCCAACAACACCCTTGCCGAGGCGAACCTGATCGACGTCCAGTTCGCCACATACCTCGACGTGACCGGCCTGGACAACGGCACCGTCACCGGCACAATGATCCTGGCCGACGGGCAGACCCTGATGGGCGAAGGCACGGTCACAGGCAATCTGATTGCGGGGAGCGGGTCGACCGTCACTCCCGGTCCCGGCCCGGGCATCCTGTACGAGGTCGGCGATTACACGATGAACGCGGGCTCGACGCTGGAGATCGAAATCGGCGGCGACCAGGAGGGGAACGACAGCAACAATCACGACCAGATGGACGTGACCGGCGCGGTCCGCCTGGAAAATGCCACTCTGAACGTTTCTTCGTTCAACGGCTACGTACCGCAGTTTAGCGACGAATACGTGATTATCAACAATGACGGAGACGACCCCGTCATCGGCACGTTTGCGGGCTTGCCGGAAGGAACCCTGTTCCCGAATTTCTTGGACTCTGGATTGACCGCCAAAATCAGCTACGTCGCTGGCGATGGCAACAATGATGTGGTGATCTCGTTCTTTGGCGCGCCGTCGATCGCCTTGGTCAAGGTGGGGACGTTCCAGGACGAGAACGGCAACGGCGATGCGGACCAAGGCGAGACGATCCGCTATGCGTTCACGGTGAGCAACACGGGGAACCAGACGCTGACGGACGTGACGCTGTCCGACACGGTGGGCGGGGTGATGCTCAGCGGCGATCCGCTCGCGACGCTGGCGGTGGGGGCCGTGGACAGCACGACGTTCACGGGGACGTACACGATCACGCAGGCGGACGTCGACGCCGAGACGTTCCACAACGAAGCGTTGGTGACGGCCACGTCTCCGGGCGGTCCCGACGTCACGGCCACGGCGACGGCCGATACGCCGTTGCCGGTGGCGCCGTCGATCGCCTTGGTCAAGGTGGGGACGTTCCAGGACGAGAACGGCGACGGCGATGCGGACGAAGGCGAGACGATCCGCTATGCGTTCACGGTAAGCAACACGGGGAACCAGACCTTGACGGACGTGACGCTGTCTGACACGGTGGGCGGCGTGATGCTCAGCGGCGATCCGATTGCGACGCTGGCGGTGGGGGCCGTGGACAGCACGACGTTCACGGGGACGTACACGATCAGGCAGGCGGACATCGACGCCGAGACGTTCCACAACGAGGCGTTGGTGACGGCCACGTCTCCGGGCGGTCCTGACGTCACGGCCACGGCGACGGCCGATACGCCGTTGCCGGCGGCGCCGTCGATTGCCTTGGTCAAGGTGGGGACGTTCCAGGACGAGAACGGCGACGGCGATGCGGACGAAGGCGAGACGATCCGCTATGCGTTCACGGTAAGCAACACGGGGAACCAGACCTTGACGGACGTGACGCTGTCTGACACGGTGGGCGGCGTGATGCTCAGCGGCGATCCGATTGCGACGCTGGCGGTGGGGGCCGTGGACAGCACGACGTTCACGGGGACGTACACGATCA
>CAYPGE010000412.1:0-8383 GCA_964409865.1 uncultured Pirellulaceae bacterium | reverse complement strand
CGCCGAACGTGTACCGCACGGTCGCGGCGCTGGTCGTGTCCTATCTGTTGATCCTGCCGTTGGCCATGACCGCCGTGCTGATGTGGCGCGCGCTGTCCGAGATGGGCGAGTTTCGGCTGTTGCTGACGCTGACCGTTGTGCCGGGACTGGGCGCGGGGATCTGTATTTCGCTGTTTGCCAACACCTGCGCGCGGCTGCTGTACCCGCCGGACGTGGGCAGCGAAGGCAAGGAGGTGGTGGATCTGGAGGAAGAAGCTCGCGAAGCCGTGGGCCTGGTCATCCAGCGCGATCAGTTCCCGGACCGGCTGTTCGCCCCGGCCCGCCGGGATTTCCTGCTGCCGGACGGCGCCAACCCGGTGTACGACAAGGAGATTCGCAGCGAGATCTTCAGCCAAGGCACACTCATGCTGCGCGTCGTGATCCAGGTCAGCATGGTGGTGGCCATCCCGTTGATGGCCGCGTGTCTGTACATTTGGCCCAGGTACGCCCCTTGGTACGTGAGCTACGTGCTCTTGTTCAACATGCTGGTCGGCCCCGTGTTCTCGGCGGGCACGGTGACCAGCGAACGCGAGCGGCAAACGCTGGACTTGCTGCTGACGACGCCGATCACGCCCTGGCAGATCCTGTGGGGCAAGCTGCTCGCGGGACTGCGCGTGTCCAGCGTGTTGACGACGTTTCTGCTGTGGCCGCTGCTGCTGGCTTGCCTGATGGTTTCCAGCTACTGGACGAACATCCCGGCGGTAGGCGGCTATCTGGGCATCGTGCTGGTGTCCTGCTTGACCACGGCCGTGATCGCCCTGTTCTGTTCCGTGCTGTTTCACAAGACCTCGATCAGTCTGATGACGGCCTACGGGGCGATCATCGTGCTGTTCTGCGCGCCGCTGGCGGCCCGGTTTTTTGCCGAGAGTTTCTTCCCGGACCACGAAGCGACGCCCTACGTGGTGCGAGCCGGGCTGACCAGTCCGTTCGCCGCCACGTTCGCCCTGCCGCTGGACGTGGAAATCTCGGCCGACGCGGGGCGAGCGCCGGTGCAGGGCGACCTGCCGCTGCTGGCCGGCTTCGGCGTTTTCACGGCCGCCTTGAATCTGGCCCTGATGTCGGTCATGATCTGGCTGTTCAACGTCCGCTGGCGAGTGTCGCAGTGACGCACAGCGGGACACGGGACACGGGATACGGGATGCGAGAAGCGTGAATCCGGAACCCGGACCCCTGAACACCGAACACCGAACACCGAACACCGATCACCGATTACCGATCACCGAACACTCCGTCATGCAAGACCCACGCTACCGAATCGAAGACACCGGGGAGATCTTCACTCCGGCCCTGATCGTCTTTCGCGAACTGCTGGAGCAGAACCTGGACGCGATGATCCGCATCGCCGGGCGGCCCGATCGGCTGCGGCCGCACTGCAAGACGCACAAGATTGCCGAGATCACGCAGCTGGAATTGGCCCGGGGCATCGTCAAGCACAAGTGCGCCACGCTGGCCGAAGCCGAGATGCTGGCGCGGGCCGGCGTGCGCGACATCTTCCTGGCCTACAACCTGGTCGGCCCCAATCTCGGGCGGGCCGTGCGGCTGCTGCAAACCTACCCGAACGTGCGTGTGGCGGTGACGGCGGACCATCCCCAGCCCGCGGCAGCACTGGGCCAGGCGATGCGCGCGGCGGGGCTGTCGATCGACGTCCTGCTGGACATCGACACGGGCATGCACCGCACCGGGATCGAAGTCGGCCCGCAGGCTCTGGCCCTGTACCGGCAGATTGCCGGCACGCCGGGCCTGCAGCCGGGCGGGCTGCACGTGTACGACGGCCAGCACCAGCAAAGCGCCCTGGCCGAACGGGCCGCGGCGGTGCACGCGGCCTGGGCGCGCGTGGTTCCGTTCCGCGACCAACTGCGGGCCGCCGGGTTGCCGGTGCCGCGGATTGTGGCCGGCGGGACGGGGACCTTTCCGGTGTACGCCGCGATCGACGACCCGACGTTGGAGCTGAGCCCCGGCACGACCGTGTTCTACGACGCCGGGTACACGGACGCGTTTCCGGACCTCCCGTTCCAGCCCGCCGCCGTGCTGTTGACGCGCGTCGTCAGCCGTCCGGGCCCCGACCGGGTGACGGTGGATCTGGGTTCCAAGGCCTGCGCCGCGGACCCTCCGGCCGGTCGCCGGCTGGTCTTTCCCGAACTGCCGGAGGCCGAACAGGTGCTGCAGAATGAGGAGCACCTGATCCTGAAGACGGCCCGCGCGGAGCAGTTCCAACCCGGCGACGAGTTGCTCGCCATCCCCCGGCACATCTGCCCCACCACCGCGCTGCACAAGCAAGTCTACGTCGTGTCCGGCGGCCGACTTGTCGACCGCTGGGACGTAGCCGCGCGGGACCGGTGTCTGACGATTTGAAGAGCAGTGACCAACCGTGTCCGGCGGCAGCCGATAACTCTGGCATCGAAGCCGGGGCGGAAAAAATCCTTTCCCCAGGCGGGTTGCCGCCACTTGCAGGATGGCCGACTCTTTTCGATAAAGGGAGGAATTCCGAATGGTTACTCAAACTCAAGCGAACCGTGCCATGTCCAAGAAAACAACCAAGAACGACGAAGCGGTGGAACAATCGGGGGCCGTCGGCAAGATGAAGTCGGTCCTGGAGGAAAACGTCAATCTGCGGACGGCGCTGCGGCAGATTGAGAAGCAGTTCGGCGAGGGGGCCATCATGCCCCTGGGCGCCGACCGGCGCGGGCCGATCCCCGGCATCCCCACGGGCAGCCTGTCGCTGGACATCGCCCTGGGTGGCCAGGGGATTCCTCGCGGACGCATTATCGAGGTCTTTGGCCCGGAATCCAGCGGCAAGACGACGCTCGCGCTGCACGTCGCCGCGCAGGCCCAGAAGACCGGCGGCATCGCGGCCATCATCGACGCCGAACACGCCTTCGATCCCATTTGGGCCAAGAAGTTGGGCGTCGAACTGGATACGCTGCTGGTCAGCCAGCCCACCTCCGGCGAAGAAGCGATGCAGATCGCCGAGATGCTGATCAAGTCGAACGCGGTGGACGTGATCGTCGTCGATTCGGTGGCCGCCCTGGTGCCCAGGCAGGAACTGGAGGGCGAAATCGGCGACACGCACGTCGGCCTCCAAGCGCGGCTGATGAGCCAATCCATGCGCAAGCTGACCGGGGCGATCGCCAAGAGCAAGACGGCCGTGATCTTCATCAACCAGATCCGCGAAAAAATCGGCGTGATGTTCGGCAACCCCGAAACGACGCCGGGCGGCCGGGCGTTGAAGTTCTACTCGTCCTGCCGCATCGACGTCCGCCGCATCGGCCAACTGAAGGAGGGCGAAGAAGTCGTGGGCCAGCGCGTGCGGGCCAAAGTCGTCAAGAACAAAGTCGCGCCGCCGTTCCGAGTCGCGGAATTCGACATGATGGCCACCAACGGCATCAGCTACGAGGGCGATGTGCTGGATCTGGCCGTCGCCGCCAAACTCGTCGCCCGCAGCGGAGCCTGGTTCAAGTACGGCGAGACCTACCTGGGACAAGGCAAGGAGAAGGCGCGCAACTTCTTGATCGAAAACCCCCCAGTCACGGCCGAACTCCGGGAAAAGGTCCTCGGCACGGGCGCCGCCGCCTCGCCCGCTGACCCAGTGGGCGCTGCGGACGAGGGTGAAGGATAGACGTTTGCCGAGGAACCCAGTTGTCGATCCGCAATCGTCGGACTTCGGGGGCCGGACCTTCCCTGTCCGCAACGTCCAGTTGCTTGCTGCGAGGTGGCCGTGGGTTGTCGGCCAATTCGTCGATAGCGTGCCGGACGCGCTGACGCACATTGCCCGGCAGTCGCTTGATCGACCGGAATTCGTCGGGTACCACGTAGAGCGTGTACCGGCTCATTCCAGCTCCTTCTTGACGTCGTCCCAGCGGAGCCAACCTGCTTTGGCCCGGTCGCCTCCGGCGGCCTGCAGTGTGCGCTGAGCCTCTTTGGCGAGGCTGACGTCCTCCAACGTCTCTAGCCATTCGACCAGAGATTCCCAGTCTCCGGCGTTCACGACAGCCAATCGCCGACCCTGGACGGTCACAAATTGCACGGCCTGCAAGGCGTCGAGTCCGGTCATGTTCCAGTCTCCTTCCTCCGCTTCGCCGGCGATCATCCCGGATTCCCGGCCAGGGACTACGCTGGCTGCGGAGGCGTCATCCAGGTGAGTTGGTGCTCGATGTTGGGAGCCAACTGGTAGGTCTTGACGTGCCTGGCCAGCGGTTCACCGACGATCTCGATTTTCTGCAGATCGCCTTCGCCCAGACCCGCTTCGGCACAGTAGTTCAGATAGCCGATCTTCGCAAAGTCGATGCCCATCAACTCGACGGCCACGCGATCGGCGGCCAGCCAGTCGCGACTGACGACGCAGATGCGATGTTCGACGGGAGTGCCGCGCGTGGGGCCGAATCCCTCCATGCCCTCATAGCCGTCGATCACCGCCAGGTCGGGATGCAAACGCTCGGCGAGAGCGAACAGGTTGTAGTTGATCCCCCGAATCCCGCCGCCATGCGCGATCGGCTTGTCGCTCTTTGCCCCCGCTGTGCCGCGTCCGCGCGACGCAAACCCGAGGTCCTTGATCGGCGCGCCGAAGATGATGTTCTTCAGCGACAACGTGGCCACGACTTGATCGTGCGTCTTCACTTTCGCGGCCGAAATGAGGAAGTTGTTACGGTCCAGCAGCAGGCGCGACATCCGCACCGCACGAGGCCGGAAGTCCCGCTGGTCGAAGACGTGGACGACGTCAGGGGGCTCCTGGTCGAGGTCCACCAGCTTGACACCGTATTTCGCCGCCACGCGCGGGTAGCCGTAGTTGGCGAAGCCCTCCAGGGTCGGTCCCATGCCGGCCGACTCGGCGATGACCGCACCGTCCAGCTTGCCGATGGACTTGAGGAACTCCAGAATGCCCTCCAGGCAATCGGCGTGCGTGGCGGAAAGGGGGACATCGATGGCGACGTTGTTCGGCTTGATGACCACGCGGCGGTCGCCGATCGCTCTGGCGATTTCGTCTTGAAAAGTCCTCAAGCCTCGAAAGACCTGGTCGATATGGTCGTCGCCGGCCGTCAAAGCGACCCGAGTTTTGGGTCGCAGCGGCGGTTGATCGCCGGCCCCGCCCGGCACGGCCCAACACGCCGCGCCTGCAGCCCCTAATCCACCCAGCAGCGATGTCTTCAAGAACGTCCGCCGGCTGCCAGTCGGCCATGTGGTCGCCATGTGAGGTCCTCCGATAAACAGAAGCCGATCTTGACGGCTCTCGCTGCAATCCCTGGAAGGCTGGCCTTATTGGAACGTATCCGAGGACCCTTGACAAGATCGCTGCACACTGCTCGCGGAATGCGTTGCGACATTTCCCCGGATTCCTTATCTTTGTAGTCCGAAATCGAAAGCGCTGAGGAGACTATGCTGGAGCAAAGCTGGACACTGCTGCGCAGCCGTTCGATTGCCGACTATGCATTCGTCCGCATTCGAGAGGACCAATATCGCTTTGAGCCAACCGGGCTGGAGGCGCCCTTCGTGGTCTGCGATTGCGCGGACTGGGTGTTGGTCATCCCCGTCACGCCCGACGGACAAGTGGTGTTCGTGCGGCAGTTCCGGCACGGCGCGCGACGGGTCGTTTTGGAAGTGCCCGGCGGGGTGATGGACGGCGACGAGACGCCGGAAGAGACCGCGCGGCGGGAACTTCTGGAGGAAACGGGCTTTTCCGCAGCCTCCGTCCGGCGTCTGGGAACGATGCTGCCCAACCCGGCGATTCACAGCGCCTCCTGCCACGTGGTGCTGGCCGAAGGCTGCTGCCGAAGCGCCGAGCCGGACTTGGATCCGCTGGAGAACATCGACGTGCTGCTGCGGTCGCGATCCGACGTGCCGGCCATGATCCGCAGCGGCGAACTGTGCCACGCGCTGGTGATTGCCGCGTTTGCGTTGCTGGAGTCGTAGCATGGCTCACCGAGCCGTGCTATCTCAGCGCGGGGCTGGACCACCAGCTGCGGAGGCGGCCCTGCAGCGCCGGTTTGGGCGGCGGAGGTTCGACGTCGCTGGGCAGTTCGATATTGACTTCCCGTGGAGGGGCGGCGGGCGGGTTCAATTCCGTGGGTGGTGAAACAGCCGCCGGCGCCGGAACCGCGGGCGGCCAGACGGCAGACGGACCGAGCAAGGACGCCGGCGCATCCGGCGGCGACGGATTGGCCGCCGGCGCTGCTGGCGCGTCCACGGGGACGCCAATGTCGATTTGCAGATCCGGGTTCTCCGGCCCGTTGAGGTTCGTGCTTCCGCGGCCCGCCGGCGCTGGCCGGTCTTCCGCCGCCGACAATTGCCGGAGCCGTTCGGCCTGCTTCTCGAGTTGGGCCAGGCGTCGCTCGCGGATTCGCTGGATCAGGGTCCGCGGCGGCCGCTCTGCGGGTGGTTGTCCGCCGTCCGCTGCCGGCGGCGCTGCCGCAGGTCCCGTATCGTGGGGTGCCTGCTCAGCGTCAGGATCAGGCAGCGTAGCGGCAGGGCGGAGCTGACCGGGGTTGCGCCACAAGTCCGGATGCGGACCGGGGTTCGCGGCCTCGGCCGCAGGATTGCGGACGGGATTGCGCAGCGGGTTGATCACCAGACCGCGTTCGGCCGCCGGCAGCATCGCAGCCGAGATCGTGCAGGCGGCGGCAAACAGGCTGCGGATCGTCATCATGCGCATATTCATCACAGCTTTCCTCCTCCTCATCCCTTCGCGCCGTCCGGGAGCCGGACGCGACGGGGTCCTTATCTAGCATCGGCTGGATCCGGCGTGGTATTGATTGCGACCGGCACAGAAGCAGCGACGAGCCTCAAAACGAGGCCAACGCGAACTTGACTGGCTGCGCCGGAACCTGAAACCCTAATCTTTCACCTAATCTTTCACCTAATCTTCTCTACCGCCTTGGAGCCCGAGGGAGATTAAGTGAAAGATTAGGTGAAAGATTAAGGTGCTCTTGGCCCCAGCCATCCCAGAGCAGCCATTGTTACAAATTCCTCTGGGCTCAACTTAATCTACATCGGCGCACCTGCTCATTGCGCCCGATCCGGAACCGGTGGCTAGCGCCATTCCGCTCACTCATTTCTCGAACGATGTTACAGCGTCCAGCCCTCGCGATAGGGCGGATGGAGCAGCCGGTTCGCCGCCTCGGAGTTCTTGAACTGCAGCTTCTCGGCGTCCCAGTACAGCTTCTCCTGGGTGCGGATGGCGATGTTGCCCATCAGCACCACGGCCGCCAGATGCGCGGCGTGGTCCACGAAGTTGCTGCCGGCCGGCTTGCCGCCCTTGCAGGCATCGATCCATTCCTGGTAATGGCCGGGCGAACGCGGCAGGACCTGCGGCGGCTTGCCGACCTCCTGCATCCTCGATTCCGGCAGCAGTCGATGGCCCAACAGCATGCCGTCATCGCCGACGATCAACGTACCGTCGTTCACAAAGATGTTCTTGCCTCCCTCGACTTGTTTCGGGATCGGCGGCATCATCCCGCCGTCGTACCAGCGGATCAGGAGTTCCGGCCGCTCGCCTTCGGCGGCGAAGCGGAACGTGACGATCGACGCCAGCGGGGCCGTTTCGTTCTTGATCTCGTCCGGCGCGTTCCAGTGCGTCGAACAGGCCTCGACGCTCTCCGGCCAGCCCAGTTTCAGGGCCTTGAAGGCCGCCGACAGATTGTGGCAGCCGATGTCGCCCAAGACGCCCGTGCCGAAGTCCCACCAGCCGCGCCAGCGGAACGGCAGGTAGCAGGGATGGTAAGGCCGCTGCGGCGCGGGGCCCAGCCACAGGTCCCAGTCCAGATCCGGCGGCACGGGCGGCGTTTCCTTCGGGCGCGGAATACCGCGCGGCGAGATGTCCGGCCGGCGGTTCGACCAGCCGTGGATCTCGCGGACCTTGCCGATCGCGCCGGCCCAGATGAATTCGCTCACCAGCCGCGCTCCCTCGCTGGCCTGGCCCTGATTGCCCATCTGCGTCGCCACGCCCGCGGCCTTGGCCGCCTTGCCGATCTCGATCGCCTCCTGCACGCTGTGCGTCAGCGGCTTTTGGCAGAATACGTGCTTGCCCATCTTCAAGGCCATCATCGTGACCACGGCATGATTGTGGTCCGGCGTGGCCACCATCACAGCGTCGATGCTCTTCTCCGTTTCCAGCATCTTGCGGAAGTCGCGGTATCCCTTGGCTTGCGGAAACTGCTTCAACACAGCGGCCACGCGGTTGGCATCCACGTCACAGGCGGCCACCACGTTTTCGGTCGGCACGCTGCGGATGTCGTTGAAGCCCATCCCGCCGGGCCCCACCGTGGCGACGTTCAGTTTGTTGTTGGCCGAGGGCGTGTCGGCGGTGCCCAACACGTGCCGCGGGATGATGGTGAACGAGGCCATCGTGGCCGTG
>CAYPGE010000411.1:0-8388 GCA_964409865.1 uncultured Pirellulaceae bacterium | reverse complement strand
AACCTTGGAGAGCTACCGGAGCCGAAGTTCACCCACGAATTCTGCTGACGAAGCAGAAAATAAAACGACAGCAGGCCGCTGGACAACACCGCCACCGTCGCCTTGAACCAGTAAGGCAGGCCCGACGGCGACAGGAACCCCTCGATCAACGCGGCCAAGAAGAACATCGCCATCGCGGCGCCCATCAAGGGCATGGTTTCCACGGCCGTCTTGCGCAACGAGGACCGCCGGCTCCAGCGGCCCGGCAACAGCCAGGCCAGGCCCAGCCTCAGCCCCGCCCCCGCCGACAGCACAATGGCCGTCAACTCGAAGGGACCGTGCGCCGTGACGAAATGAAAGAAGTTCTGGCCTTGAGCGACATCCGGCCGAGCCATGTACCCGAACGCGGCCCCCAGGAAGGCCGCGTTAAACGAGGTCACCACCACGCCGGGAATCACCGCCAAACCGCCCGCGAAACACTTCAAACCGATCCCCGTGTTGTGCTGAATGTAGAAACCGGCCATGACCAGGGCCGCCTCCGGATCGCGTCCGTCGATCGGATTCTGGAAATTCGTCTCCAATTCCTCAATCGCGCCGCTGGTCAAGACCGCCTCGGCGTACTGCGGCCAGACTTCCTTGGAGTACGCCAAAAACGCCGACAGCAAGAACACGCCCCAGAACAGACAGAAAGCTACCTGCACGCACCGGTCCTGGAAAATCCGCTGCGGCACTTCTTCCAGCAACATCCGGCTCCAAGTCGCAAACGCAAAACGCCGCGTGCGATACAACTGGTTGTGCGCCCGCCCGACCAACAGGTGCAAATACTGCACGGTATTGGGCGGCAGTTGGTAGGCATCGGCCAAGGCCAAATCCGCGCACGCAGCCCGGTACAGCGCCGCAAACCGCGACACCTCCTCCGCCCGCAGTGTCTTGATGCGACGGTTGGCCAGCCGTGCGCACAGCACCTCCAATTCGTGCCAGTTCTTGCGCCTCAGGTTCAGCAGTTCAGCAACTTTCAACGAGTTAGCTCCGCAAGAGGGTCAGGGGTCAGGGGGCAGGTACGGGATTCGGGGGTTCACTACTCGGTAGCGACTCCCCGCCTTCAGCATGCACTATTCTTTGCTCAGTCTTCAATCTTTGGATCGCCGTTTGTGTTTCGTCATGGGCACCGGTTCTCTCGTTTTCGTGCTGTGCCGCGGGACTCAGGCAGCCGGTTGCGGAGGGCCGCGCAGTCCGGGCGGCAATTCGTCGGCGGCCCGGTCGGCGACAAACGTCCGGTAGTACAGCGCACACAACAGCAAATCGTGACTCGTGTCCCGCCGCATGCCGAACTTCTCCAGCAGCGGCTCGGCCAAATGACGAGCCACCTCGCGCCGCCGCGCCGCGTTGAAGAACCGTCGGCGTTCGACATAGGTCGCCAGGCTGCGCGCCAAGCTGCGGCTGACGCGAAAGTCGGGCGGCACGTATTCGGCCAACTGCGCGGCCCGCGGATCTTCGAGTTTTGCGACCCCCGTCAGCCACTGCCGCTCTTCGATCACCACCATCGTGCCGCACACCAAATCGCCCAGCCGCTGGAACCGGCGGTTCATGGCCATCGTCAGCAGCCCCGCCATGTACGTGGGAAGAACATACAGCGGCGCCGGCAGGCCGAACATCTCGACGGACAACATCGGATACAGATCGACCGTGCGCAGGATGTTCCGCAACACCGCCTGCAATCCGTTGATCGGCTGGCCGTCCACCGTCAGCACGCGGATGCCCATCAGCCACTTGCCCGGCGTCTGCCCGTTCATGTACGTTTCGAAGAAACCGCCGTAGAACCACTCCAGCAGAAACATCGCGATCAAACCGACCGCGACGGCAAACGGACCGCCGCCCAATCCAGCCAGAAAACTCAACGCCACCCACATCAAGATGAGAATTCCAACGCGGATCGCCAGATCAATCAGATAAGCCGGAAAACGGCGAAACGGCCCCGCCACCTGGTAATCGAACGCAATGTTCTCCGGCGTGACGATTTCGATCGTCGTGTCGAGCTGCGCAACCGAGTTGTCCATATCCAGATTATTGGCCAAGTTGGCTTCGCTGGCAACATGCTGCCGCCGTGGTACGATGATTCCTCGATTTGTAGCCGTCTTGCGAGTATATTGTGGGAGTCCTTGTCCACCGTGCGCGGTATAGGTAGCCGACGTTAGGGGCCGGGCTTCTGGAAGTGCTGAAGGAGGGCAATGTCATGCGTGGTTCAGGCGGTACGGAAGGCGGCACGGGGAAATTCTTGATCGGCTTCGGGCTTTCTGCCCTGGCCTTGTACCTGTTCTTCGACAGCGTTCGTGTCGCGACGGCGGACCTGGGATGGTTCACGGTCCTGGCGCGGCGTCATGCAGGCGGCGGCCTGCTGGAAACCACCTCGATGGGACTGGTCTTCGTCCCGTTCTTTCTCGGCGTGCTGGCCCTGTTCTACGACGCGCGGATGAAGTGGGCTTGGGGGCTGATGTGGTTCGGCGTCGCCGTGCTGGTGATCGAGATCCTCAGCCGAGTCCGCTTTTTCCTGAACATGAAAACCACGCATCTGCTGGGGATGATGGTGCTGTTCGCCGCCGGCGCCGCACTGATGATCCGTTCCTACCGCGACGAGGCCACGGGCCGAGGGGCGACCGCCGAGAAAGACTCGGAAACAGAACCGCAGAAACAGGAGAAGCAGGAGAAGGAAAAGACATCCTCTCGCTCGGAGCCGCCTTCTGAGTCCTGACCGCGGCGGCCGGTGTTCACCCCGCCAGGGCAACGCCGTGAAGGATTTTGGTGCCTGAACTGCAAACACGCGGCGCAAGCGAGTGAGTTTCGCTGGGACCTCACCCGGCGCCAGTCATCGCCTCGATTTCCACTGATGCCATGCCAAAAGACTCTTCCACTGTAGAATCTGGCCGTGGCTGAGCAGTCGCAGCACCATGCGCCGGGCCAAGGGCACGCCCGCCGCGGCTTGCTGGTCGCGGTAAAACCAGGGCACCCAGCGGAAATTCAGCCGATAGCAGGCGCGGATCAACGCCCAATGCAAAGGCTGCAGACAATCCGGGGCGAGTGGCGGAGTGCCGTCGACCGGCGCATAGACAACCGGAAACACCGCCAGCCGCTGGTCAGCGAGGGATTCGACCCAGGTCAAGGTGTTCTGCAAGTCCTCATCGCGCTCACCGGGCAGGCCGATCATCAGGCTGGCCATGGGAAAGTACTTTGCCTGGCAGAGCCGCCGCAATTGCCGCCCGCAGAAATCGCCCCACGGTTCGGACTCGCGGCGCGTCGCCTTCGCCGTGGCTCCAATTCGTTTGAGCAATTCGCCCGACGCGGTTTCCACGCCCACGTTCACCCAGACATAACGCCGAGCGTTCTGGCCTGCCAGCAGATCGTGAATGGCCTGCAGTTGGGAATCGTCGTATTGCGCGATGCTCGCCATGCTGGCATGATCGATCTGGATCAAACCTAGTTGCGGAATCTGGCGGATGCTGCGCACCAGCGCCAGCAGAGTCTGGGGATCGGCCTTCACGCCACTGGCCCCATAACGGAAGAAATCTTCGCTCAACAGAGCAATGTGCGGCACACCGGCGGCCACATTGGTTTCGACGTCGGCGAGAATGGTTTTCGGCGGCAAATGCACCATGGGAACACGGCTCAGGGTACAGAAGGAACAGCCCAGGCCGCAGCCGCGACTGATTTCCACCACGCCCATCGTGCTTGCCGCCCGGATCGGCGGAATGGGGACTGCCGGGCTCCAGCCGCCAGCGACCACCTGGGGCACCGCCTCGTCCCGCACCAGGCTGCGGAACACGGCGGCCACGTTCTCCTCAGCATAGCCGGTGATGACGTGGTCGACGCCCAGTTCCTCGCACTTCCGCAGATCGCCCGCGATCTGCCAGGCGCCCGGGCCGCCCAAAACGATCTTCGCCGACACGTTGCGATTCAGTCGGTGGATTCTTCGCATCAAGCGGCGAAACATGGCTTCGGGATAAATCTGTCCGCCGGCGATGGCGGTCATCGTGGAACTGTTCATTCCCAACCCCATCGGCTCGCCGGAAGAGACGCCGATGACCCGCGTGGCGCGCCCAATCGCCGCAGCGAGTTGCCCCTCGCTGGCAACAACCACTGCCTCGGGCGAAAACCCGCTGGCCAGCAGGGCGGCTTCAATACGGCGCAGCCCCAAAGGAGCAACCGCCGTCCGAACGCCCGATCCTCGGCTGCTGGGCATCAGCAGCCGTTCGAATAGCAACGGCGGCGCGGTCGTCGTCTGGCTCGCCGCCAACATCCCGTCGAACAACAGGCGATAGTCCGCAGTCAAGGTCCGATCGGCTGTCAAGACGATCGGAAATCCATCGCTCATGGTCAATCAACTTCACACGATGTCGGGAGCCGGCCGATTCGCGTCACCTGACGAAGGAAACAGTGGCCGAAAGACGTCAATTCTACCCGGTCTGCGCGAGAACGCTGCAAGCTTTCGAGCTTTTTTTCTGCACCGACTCAAACCAAGCCTTCCAGGCTCCTCTGGCCAAACGCTCGACCATCTCTCGATCTTCGTAACGCGTTGTTGCGCGGCGACGGATTGTGGCCTTCTGCACCATGCACGCCATAAGCGACTGGCATGAAACAGGTTACACGCCTGTATCGCCACAAAACGATCCGCCGCGACCAGTGTACGGCAAGACGCCACGCGCCTGCTACGCTTGCGAGTCAGCATGGCGCGACCGTCGTATCGTCCGGACTCACCCTTCCTGTCTGCGCCCGCTGCCAGCGGCTATAATCCGGCCGTCCACTCACCTGCACTCAGGCGGTGGGCAAACCTTCCTGGTCCATTGCGGAAAAACCTTCTACGTTCCTTCCCAAGACAAAGGAGCCTGGGCATGTCGGATGTCATGAAAGTGGTCATTATTGGCGGCGTCGCCGCGGGGCCAAAAGTGGCTTCCAGGATCATCCGCCTCGTACCGAACGCGGAGGTGACGGTCGTCGAGAAAGGCAGACTGCTTTCCTACGCCGGCTGCGGGCTGCCTTATTACGTGTCGGGCGTGGTCAAGGAGCAGGCGGAACTGATGTCCACGCCCGTCGGCGTCGTCCGCGACCCGGTGTTCTTCCGCCATGTCAAGAACGTCCACGTGATGAATCAGACCGAGGCCGTCCAGGTGGACCGCGCGGGCAAGCGGGTGGAAGTGCGGGACTCCAGCGGTGGTCGATCCTGGTTGAACTACGACAAGCTGGTCTTTGCCACCGGCGCGACGCCCGTTGTGCCGCCGATTCCGAACGTCAAGCTGGAGAACATCCTGACGCTGCACGGTGTACATGACGCGGAACAGATCAAGACACTGCTGTCCGAACACAAGGCCCGCGACGCGGTGGTCGTGGGGGGAGGCCTGATCGGCGTGGAAGCCACCGAGGCGCTGGTGCAGAGCGGCTGCCGCGTGACGATCGTGGAGATGCTCCCGCAGATTCTGAACATGCTGGATTTCGAGATTGCCAGGCTTGTCGAGCAGCACATGGAATTGCACGGGGTCAAGGTGCTTACCGGGACCAAGGTCCAAGCCTTCGATGGCAAGGGCCGCGTGCAAGCCGTGGTGACCGACCGGGGCACACTGCCGGCCGAGATGGTGATCATGGCCGTCGGCGTGCGTCCCGCCGTGGAACTTGCGCGGGCGGCCGGTCTGGAGATCGGTACCACGGGGGCGATCAAGGTCGATCCCCGCATGCGTACGTCCGATCCGGACATCTATGCGGCCGGCGATTGCGTCCAGTGTGTGGACTTGATCACGGGCAAAGCCTGTTTTGTGCCGCTGGGTTCGACGGCGAATAAGCAAGGACGGGTCGCTGCCAACAACATTTGCGGCTTGGACGATGCGTTTCCCGGGGTCCTGGGGAGCACCGTTTGCAAAGTGTTCGATTACTGCGTGGCCCGAACGGGGCTGACGGAGTCAGCGGCGGCCCAACTGGGCTACGATCCGGTCACCGCCCTAGCGCCGGCCGCCGATCGGGCCCACTACATGCCTACCTCCAAGCCGTTGCTGCTGAAGATCGTGGCGGACAAGAAATCCAGGCGCCTGCTTGGCGTTCAGGCAACCGGTCCGGGGGGCGGCGATAAACGGATCGACGTGGCGGCGATGGCGATTGCCGCGGGGATGACGGTCGATCAACTGGCCCAGGCCGATTTGTGCTACGCCCCGCCCTACGCGCCCGCCATGGACAACCTGATCACCGCCGCCAACGTCGCCAGAAACAAACTCGACGGTCTCATGACGGGCGTGTCGGCGATGGAGGTCCACCGCATGCTCCAAGACGGCGCCGATTTTGTGCTCCTTGACGTCCGCAGTCCGGCGGAATACGAGCAGGTCCGACTGCCCAATTCCACTTTAATCCCGCTGGGGAAACTCCGCAGCCGACTGGACGAGCTGCCCAGGGACAAGCCCATCGTGGCCTTCTGCCAGATCTCCCTGCGAGGCTACGAGGCCACCCTGATCCTGAAGGCTGCGGGATTCGCCAACGTGCGGGTGCTGGACGGCGGCCTGGCGATGTGGCCGTTCGAGAAAATCACAGCGTAGCGACAACGATTCAATACATTGGCCGGATTGCCAAACGGTTCGCCAATTCGGCTCGGGTTGGCAATCCGTCCTACCAGCTTGTGCAATCGTGGTCTCCCTCCCGGTTACGTCGCGAACAGGCCCGGCGCAAGCACTAGCTCGCCCAGGTCGTTCTCGCCGGGCTTGATGTCGAATTCGGCGCGTCCTCGCTTCCAAACGGTGGCTTTCCCTTGAAACTTCACTTCCGTGAGGTAGCCGGACTGCTCGTGCCAGAACTGAAACGTCCATTTGCCGGGGGGCAGATTCTTAATCGCAAAGCTCCCGTCGACCTTCGAGACGGCCATATACGGATGCTCCTTCACCAGCAGCCAGCCCGATTCCCACGGGTGCAGGCTGCAACTGACACGGGCCGGCATGCGTTCGGCGCTGGTGTAGGACTGGCGCCATTGGCCCTTGATCGGGATGACGATATTGATCGGCGGGTTGCTCAAGGTGTCGATCTTGGCACTGTCTCCAATGGGGTTCAGGTTGCGAATCAGCAGCGTTTGTGTCGTCCGCAGCACTTGGGCATGCGGCTCGAAACGGCAGCCGCTGCAGTCCATGGGGACGTCCGCCTTCTCCGTCTCCGCGTACGAGCTGTGAATGGCCGGCTGAGCATCATCGCGCGTCAGGTAGAGCCAGACGATCACGTTGGCGACCCCGCGGCTGGCCGGGTCTACGACGAGGTTTTCTTCGAGAATGTTCTGCTTGCAGCAGAAATCCTTGTCGGCGGTGATGACGACCGGCTTGCGCGTGGGCGGGGTGCCGTCGTAGACGAACCGGCCCTTCAAGTCGCCCCCGTCGAATGACGCGCCGGCTGTCATCAACAAAGGCGCAACCGAAAGGTTCTTCGCCTTCGCTTGGGGCGCATTCCCCGTTACCAGCATCGCGCCGGCCGCGGCTGCCGAAGATGCCTTGAGAAATTCACGCCGGCTGCCAATTGCATCGGACATCGTTCTTCTTCCTTTCTCGCTCTGACCAAGCATGGCCCATGCCAAACGTCGGGGCCACGTACAGTATAGCGGCGAGGCACGTTGATGGAGACGTGGGAACCGAAAAACGACGATCCGGCCGTATCCTGTCTTGCACTTTGCAACATCGGCCAAGCCCGGATACCCGCGAAATACACGGCCCTCCGAATCCTGGAAACGCGTCACGGGCGACTATTTGCGTGGAACAGATTTCCTAATTTACCCCAATCCCCCTGAGGCAGTCGTTTTCCGTGATGAACTGAGCTTCGTGGTCGCTGCTGGGCACCGCAATTGCTTCTCGCGTGCCAAAGCTTGGGAAAACTGCACCCATTCCTCGTGGAGGTTCTCTAATGAAACCGCTTCCCTGGTTCGTTCTGGTGAGCCCCGTCACGCGCTGCGCTTTCGGAGCGTGCATCCAGCAGGTCAGGAATTTGATGCGATTCTTCGGATGGGACATGAGAACCGCGTAGAGTCGTTCGGTTGGACCGAGAATGCAGAAACACTGATCACTGCCTGCAAGAGCTACCAGGGCCAGACCGGCGTCTGTGTCTGGGACACCAAGTCGGGCAAGCTGCTGCGGACGATCCCGGACGGGGGCGAGGTCTCACCGGACGGGCGGCTGGTGGCTTGGCAGGGCCAGAGCGTGATTCGGCTCCGCGAGATGGAGAAGGGCCAAGTCGTCTGCACCATGCTCTCCAAAAAGGGCCACGGCGGCTTGGGTTCAGGAGCGCGAGCACGGCATTTGGTACACAGACCGCCGGGTTCGGGTTGGGGGGCGAACCAAAGCGGTGACAAGGCACCGCACTCCAAAACTCGCACAAGAAAAGGCCGTGCCACGCTCGGCGCGCCGCCTC
>CAYPGE010000410.1:0-8404 GCA_964409865.1 uncultured Pirellulaceae bacterium | reverse complement strand
CGCGCACATGCCGCCGTGGACCAGCTCGCGATTGACCATGGCGATGCGAGTAGCCAAAAAGTCGGTGGCACGCCTCAGAAACGTATCTCGCGCCTGTTCGCGTGGCATCGTCACGAAACCATACAGACGCAACTCTTCTTTCATGAAATATTCTAGGTAGGGGCGAACGAATTCGTGGTAAAGGAAGCTGCGTCGCCACGGACGGCCACGGAACGGACGTATAGGCCAAGGGAACGGCCACGATCCCACAACGAGCGACATGGCCACCGGGACCAATTCCTCGCCACGAACCAGAACGGCGGGCGCATCGGCCCCCGCTTCTTCAAGCATTTCAAGCTCCGCTGCGAACTCAGTCGCGTCCGACTCGATATCGGCCACAGCCAATGCATCCCCGACTCCTGGTATCTGTCGATCCGGCGCAAGCAGGCTTTCAACAATGCGTCGCGCATCGCGAGCGTCGGTTTCTGAGTAGTTTGCCATTGCTCGATGTCTCCAAGTCTGCGTCGTACGCCAATCCACAGCCTAACGACCTTGTTCAATCGGCGGCGACGGGAAAAACCAACCACACCGCTGGACCTGAACGCCGCTCGATTGCAACATTTTGTTACGATCCAATTGGCAGCGGCAATTGCCTGCCGTGCCACACCGCCGAGGTCGGCATCGCGGCCGAGCCATTTTGTTCCATTCGTCTGCCGGCCGGCGCCGCGACGGGCCATTTCCTTTCCACGCCGCCGAGCGCCGCCCCAGAACCGGCGCCATCGGGCCTTCCATGCCGCCGATCGCTTGCGCCGCGACCGGACCGCTTACCATCGGAGATTCGGCCTGCCCCGCGACGGGCCATCTCGTTTCCATCCCGCCGAGCGTCGCCCCGCGACCGAGCCATCCTCTCGCCAAGCAGGACGGATCATGGATCGTAACGACACGATTCAACCGGCGGCGGCCAAAACGGCTTGCCATCGGGACCGACCCGATCCGCCGCTCGGCTGCAATCGATTGTTCGGCGATCTCGATTCTACCACTCCTCGTCGGCACCCGCTGTCACTGCGAGCGGCTGTCACTGGTCTCATGCGATGGAAGTTTCCACAGCCATACGGGGTCTGCGCACGCTCCAACGCCCGCGGCCAGATAGCGGCCATCAGGCGAGAAGGCCACGGACCACGTGGCCCAGCCAGCGCCGGCCTGCAGGTTTCCCGCACGTTGCGACGTTGCCGTTTCCCAGAGGACGACCGTGGCCGGCCGGGCTTCGACGCCTTGGGCCAGGTGGGTACCATCCGGAGCGAATGCCACGCATGGCATAAGGCGGAAATCGGCGCTGAGCGACGCAGACCGACCGGTCGCCATCTCGTAAATCTGGGTTTCTCGGGGCCCCTGCGTATAGACCATGCCGCTGACCACTGCCAGCAGCCGGCCGTCCGGAGAGAGCGTGGCAAACACACCGCCGATTCGGCTCGCCCCGACAGCGCCCTTCTTCTTGAAGGTGGCCACGTCCCAGAACTGCACGTCCCCACCTCGCTTTCCTCTGGGAATCGCTATGCCGGCGATGAGCAACTTGCCGTCGGGGGAGAACGTCAGGCTGTTGCATGGGCCACCTGTCTGTAACACGGCGATCTCTTCGCGCCGGTCGAGTTGCCATACGCGGACGGTCTTCGTCCGCTCCCAACCGTAGGCCAACAGCGATCCGTCTGGCGAAATCGCCAAGTTCTGAATTGGCCGGGGACCTTCGCGCGGGTCCCGCTGTTTACGATCCGCCGCCACAGCGGAGGCGATGAGGTCCTCACTGGTCGCGGATGGCCAACCCCGGCTACCGTCCCACAGATGCAACGATTCGTTGTGGTTCCCGACTGCCAGCCGTCTTCCGTCAGGCGTGAAAGCCAAGCACCACAAGATGCCGTCCTGGTCGGCAAAGTCGGCGACCGTGCGTTGCGCCGCGACGTCCCAGAGCACAATCCGCCCTTTGGGCTTTACTCCGGTCCGATTGTAATTGATCGCCGCCGCCAGCAATTTGCCGTCCGAGGAGAAGACGACTCGCTCGCCAACAGAGTCTTCGGCGCTCCCAGGTGCCAACGAGGTGCCCGGCGGCGACTGCCCTTGGCCCACGGCTACAAGAATAAGCCAAACACTGAGCGCCAGCCCGAGGAAACTGGGTCGATTCATGGCTGCGTCCACCTTGTCCAAGGCTTCCTGCGTGATGTCGACATCGGAGCCCATGCGGCCCTGGCCGAACGATACTAATTATCGTCAGCCAAATCCGTGATAACACGTTTATCAGCGGGGTTATCACCGGTAGCGCGAAATGTTATCACCGGCCTCGCACCTATGCAAGAGGGGGTCTTGCGGAGCCGGTGATAACGCGGGAAAAACCGGAATCGGAGGAGATGTGGGTTTCTAGGTATTAAGCATCCTTGGCCGTTTTCGTCAAGCTGTGCGGGGGCGAGTCTTTGATCTGAGCGAGAATCGTGAAGCTGGAGTCGATTTTTTCGAGAAAGCGGTAGCCGTAGATCCGGGTGAGAGGCGTGCTGGGCCAACTGCATGTTCAGACCGAAAGTAATTCTAACGAGAGAAGTAAGTCCAGTTTTCGGCATGGCTGATCTCATCGGGTCCAGCAAAAGGTGGTCATCGGTGCCGGCTGGGGGGCGGTTGCGGCAGGTTGGTGGCGCAGGTCGAGGTTTCGTGGCCAGTGGGTTTGGACCAAATTTCGTGTCGGACCGATTGGGTATTGACATTAGTATACTGATGCACAAAATATTACACTCGGTAGCAAGTCGGGTTCCTTGTCGAAGGGAGGGCGCACGATGAGCGTGGAGAATTTCGGCAGATTGCTGCACGAGGCGAAGTTGAGCAGGAATGACAAGGAGTGGTTTCCGCGTTGGATCAGACGGTACGCTTCGAGTGTGAAGATGGTGGATGGAACGCTGCCGGTCGGGCCGGACGTAGTGATTCCGTTCCTGCGGTCGCTGCTGAAGACGAAGACCCCCGCCTGGCAGCGGTTGCAGGCGGTGCGAGCCATCGAAGCTTACCGCAATCTGGTGTTGCGGACCGAGGTTCCGTCCCTGGAATTCATCCGGCAGAAACTGAGTCGGCTGGCGGATCAGGAGCGGGCTACGGGGACCGGTATTGGGCGTCCGGGCGTCGAGGACGAGCGGCATCTGATCGGACAGATCGACTCCAACGAGCCGGCGGTCATCCAGCAGATGCGGAAGGAGATGCGGGTCCGGCACAAGGCGCTGGAGACGGAGCGGTCTTACGTAGGGTGGGTGCAGCGGTTCAGCCAGCATTGCGGTTCGCCGGATCTGGCGAAATTCGGGGAGGGGGAGATCAAGACGTTCCTGACGGACCTGGCTGTTGACGGGAACGTGACCGCGGGGACGCAGAGGCAGGCCAAGTGCGCGTTGCTGTTTCTGTACCAGATCGTGCTGGGCCGGGAACTGGGCTTTCTGGATGTGGGGTCGGCGTCGAAGCCGGAACGGTTGCCCGTGGTCCTGAGCCGTCAAGAAATAGCCAAGTTGCTGCCGGAATTCAAGGGCTTGCGGCGGTTGATGTTTTTGGTGATGTACGGGGCGGGACTGCGGCACCGGGAGTGCCGCCGCCTGCGGGTCAAGGACGTGTGCTTGGACGAAGGGCATCTCGTCGTACGTTCCGGCAAGGGGGATCAGGACCGGATTACGGTGTTGCCCGAGCGGTGCCGCGAGGCGCTGCGCGAGCAGATTGAAGACGTGCGGCGATTGCACGAGCGCGACTTGAACGACGGTTTCGGCGCGGTGTATCTGCCGCACGCATTGGAGCGGAAGTACCCCAATGAGAAGCGGGACTTTGGTTGGCAGTGGGTATTTCCGTCGCACCAGATGGCCAAGGATCCGCGGTCGGGAGAAATCCGCCGCCATCACGTGTCCGAGGACTTTTTCGGCGGATTCTTCAAGCGGGCGGCGGATCGGGTGGGGATTGTCAAGAATGCCGTTCCACATTCCCTGCGTCACAGTTTCGCGACGCACCTGCTGGAGGACGGGGCGGATATCCGCACGGTGCAGGAGTTGCTCGGACACAAGGATGTGCGGACGACGATGATCTATCTGCACGTGATGAACAAGCCGGGTCTGGCGGTGCGGAGCCCGGCGGACGCATTGGCGTAGCTTTCTTGGTCCGCCACCTGGCAAGCTAACCTTGTCGCCAGAGAACCTCTCGCTAAAATGTTGGCCTGTTGGCGATTGGGGCCGCCTCTCCCACCCATTGCTGCTGAAATTGTCCTGCCGGCGGTGGTGCCCTACCCAGTTGTCGCTTGGATCTACGACCGTTTGCCTAGAGATTGAGAAATTCATGGTCCGCACGCGTTTTGCCCCCAGTCCGACGGGCTACCTGCACATCGGCGGGGTGCGCACCGCTTTGTTCAATTGGCTGTTTGCCCGGCAACACGGCGGGCAGTTCATTCTGCGCATTGACGACACGGACCAGCAGCGGAATGTGGACGAGGCGCTGCAGCCCATTCTGGATGGCTTTCGCTGGTTGGGGATCGACTGGGACGAAGGCCCCGGAATCGGCGGGCCGCACGCGCCGTATTTTCAGTCGCAGCGATCGGCGCGGCATCGCGCCGCCGTGCAGGAGTTGATGGACCGCGGCTGTGCCTACCGCGACTATGCACGGCCCGAAGAACTGCAAGCGGAGCGAGAGGCGGCGGAGCGGGAGAAGCGGTCCTTTGTTTACAGCCGCCGCTGGATGGCCGAAACTGCCCAGGAGCAGGCACGGTTCGAGGCGGAAGGGCGTTCAGGCGTGGTGCGTCTGAAGATGCCGCGCGAGGGGCAATGCGCGTTTTCCGATCTGGTTCGAGGCGAGGTGAGCTTCGAGTGGGCGGCCGAGCAGGATCATGTGATTCAGCGGGCGGACGGGTCCTGCTTGTACCACTTGGCCAGCGTGGTGGACGATCACGATTTTCAGATCACGCACGTGATCCGCGCGGTCGAGCACCTGTCGAACACGCCGCGGCAGATCTTCATTGCGCGGTCCCTGGGCTATGAACTGCCCGCGTATGCCCACTTGCCGTACGTCGCCGAACCGGGAAGTTCGAACAAACTGAGCAAACGCAAGCTGAATCAGTACTTGAAGCACCGCGACTTTAAGGCCTTGTTCGATCAGGGCGAACGGATTGCGCGAGCGATTTCGCTGCCGGTGGCCGCCGAGACCTTCAATCCGGTGATTGTCGATTTCTATCGGCAAGTCGGCTATCTTCCGGACGCGCTGGTCAATTATTTGTTGCTGTTGGGCTGGTCGCTCGACGATCGGACGGAATCCTTCACTCGCGAGGAGATGATCCGCTTGTTCTCGCTGGAGCGAGTGAACCGCGCGCCGGCGAGTTTCGATCCCTTGAAGCTGACGGCTTTCCAGGAACGCTACATGCGGGCGGTTGCCTTGGATCAGAAGGTGGCTTTGGTAACGCCGTACCTGCAGCGAGCGGGTCTTGTTCCGGATCCGGTGCCGGAGCGTTGTGCGTCCCAACTGACGGCCATCGTCAAGGCCGCGGGGGATCGGATCAAGGTGGCCGGCGACATCTTGGATTTTTCAGATTTTTTTACGCCGGACGACGAACTGCCCTACGACCAGGCGGCCTTCGACAAGCGTCTGGGGAAACCGCCGGGGGCGGCGCAACGCTTGCGGAAGCTCGGCGATCGTCTGGCCGTGGCCGAGGTTTTCGACGCTGCGGCGTTGGAGCGTCTGTTGCAGCAGTTTGTCGAGTCTGAAGGCATCAAGCTGGGCGATATCATTCATGCAGTGCGAGTGGCGGTGACAGGTAAAGCGGTGGGCTTCGGGATGTTCGAGACGTTGGAGATCCTGGGCCGCGAGCGTTGTGCGGCTCGCATCCAGCGGGCGTTGTCTCGGCTGGCCCCCGCCGTTGGCTGAGTTCCCTTTTCTTACGGAAGTCGAAACGAGCTATGGCAAAACGCGATCGAATGGCGAGCGGAGCAGACGAAAGCAGCAACTCGGCCGACGCCGCGGGCGGCCGGACCCTGAACTTCATCGAGCAGATCGTGGAGGAAGATCTGCGGACCGGCAAGTTCGGCGGGCGCGTGCAGACCCGCTTCCCGCCCGAACCGAACGGCTACCTGCACATCGGGCACGCCAAGTCGATTTGCCTGAACTTCGGCCTGGCGGCCAAGTACCACGGCATGTGCAATCTGCGGTTTGACGACACGAACCCGTGCAAGGAGGAGGTGGAGTACGTCGAGTCGATCCAGGAGGACGTCCGCTGGCTCGGTTTCGATTGGGGTGACCGGCTGTTCTACGCCTCCGACTACTTCGAACAGCTGTACCAGTGGGCGGTGCAGCTGGTCCGCGCCGGCAAGGCCTACGTCTGCGATCTGACGGGGGACGAGATCCGCCAATATCGCGGGACGCTGACCCAGTCCGGCCGCAACAGTCCCTATCGCGACCGCAGCGTGGAGGAAAACCTGGATTTGTTCCAGCGGATGCGGGCCGGCGAGTTCCCCGACGGCTCGCGGACCCTGCGGGCCAAGATCGACATGGCGCACCCGAACCTGAACATGCGCGATCCCGTCCTGTACCGGATTCTGCACGCCGAGCACCATCGCACCGGCGACCAGTGGTGCATTTACGCGATGTACGACTTTGCGCACGGGCAGTCCGATTCGATCGAGCGGATCACGCACTCGATCTGCACGCTGGAGTTCGAGAACCACCGGCCCCTGTACGACTGGTTCATCCAGACGCTGGGCATCTATGCTCCGCAGCAAATCGAATTCGCGCGGCTGAACCTGAGCTATACGGTGATGAGCAAACGGAAGTTGCTGGAACTGGTCAAGCAGGGACACGTCAGCGGCTGGGACGACCCGCGGATGCCGACCATCTCCGGACTGCGCCGCCGCGGCTACACGCCGGAGTCGATTCGGACTTTCTGCGACCGCATCGGCGTGGCAAAATTCAATTCCACGATTGACGTGGCCGTGTTGGAGAATTGCGTGCGAGAGCACCTGAACGCAGTCGCCCCGCGTGTCATGGCCGTGTTGCACCCTTTGCGCGTGGTGATCGAGAACTATCCCGAAGATCAGGTCGAGCAATTGGACGCCGTGAACAATCCGGAGGACCCGAGCGCGGGAACCCGGAAGATCCCGTTCTCGCGCGTCGTGTACATCGAACGCGACGACTTTCGCGAAGACCCGCCCAGACAATTTCACCGGCTGGCGCCGGGACGCGAAGTGCGGCTGCGCTACGGATACATCATCAAGTGCGAGCAAGCGGTCAAGAACGCACAAGGAGAAGTGGTCGAACTCCGTTGCACTTACGATCCGGAGACCTTGGGCAAACAGCCGGAAGGCCGGTCCGTCAAGGGTGTGATCCACTGGGTATCGGCCCCGCATGCCGTGTTGGCCGAGGTGCGGTTGTACGATCGCCTGTTCACCCAAGAGGATCCTGAGGACGTCCCGGAGGGGCAGGATTACAAGACGAATCTGAACCCGGCTTCGCTGGAAGTACTCCGCGATTGTCCGGTGGAACCAAGTCTGGCGGAGGCGGCGCCCGGAACTCGATTCCAGTTCGAGCGGCTCGGATACTTTTGCGCAGACGCCAAGGACTCGCGCCCTGGCGCCCTGGTCTTCAACCGGACCGTATCGCTACGAGACACCTGGGCCAAAATCGAAAAAGCCCAGAAGAAATAAGCCTGACGCGGGCCGGTGCCCGCAGCCCAATTGGCGAGCGGGGCGGCGTCAGCCCCCCGGTTCTGAGTCGGGCGACTTGCCGGGAACCGGGGGGCTGACGCCACCCCGCTCGCCACGCCAAGATGCGCGCGTGATACGGACTGAGACTCTAGGGGACGGCAGATGACGAGTTCGACCGTGGACGACTTCACCATTCGGCCAGCGCACATTTCCGATGCGCCGGACATCGAGGCGCTGGTTGAGCCCTACGTCCAGCAACGGATCTTGCTCCGTAGGTCCATCGAAGAGATCCGCGACCTGACCCGCAACGGCTTCGTCGCCGAACGCGACGGCCGGTTGATCGGCTTTGCGGCGGTCGACATCTACTCGAGAAAACTGGCGGAACTCCAGTGTCTGGCGGTCGCCGAGGACGCGCAACGGAAGGGCATCGGAAGACGGCTCGTCCAGACCTGCCTCGACTGTGCGCGGAAGCACCAAGTGCTGGAAGTGATGGCGATTACGGCGGCGGAGGAGTTCTTTCGAGAGTGTGGATTTGACTACGCGCTCCCCGATCAGAAAAAGGCTCTTTTTGTCAACACCTGGCCGCGGCATTCCGCCGGTTCCTGAGAATCTCACGTCGTGCGCGGGCTCACGCCTCACCCGGATTGCCAGCGAGCGGCGGAGTTGCACCCTGTTGCTGAACCCTTGGGTTTTAGAGTCTCAGTCCGTACGATGCGCGCGCCGTGCGCGCATGTTGGAACCACGGA
>CAYPGE010000409.1:0-8421 GCA_964409865.1 uncultured Pirellulaceae bacterium | reverse complement strand
TCTCGACGCCGCAACTGGTGAGCTTCGGCTGCATCTGGACCGCCATCGCGATCTACACGGCCGACTCGTATCGGGCGGCTCGGCGGAGACGCGTCGAACTCATCGAGCCCTTCGGCGCGGACGACTGAAACGGCGCGGCGGGGCGGGGGGAATGGCCGCGGGTGATCGGTAATCGGTGATCGGTAATCGGTGATCGGGTTGGGGGCAGAATCGCCGCGGGTATGCTACCGCAGTGTGGTTCTCCGGAGCAGTGAGGTTGGTCGCGAAGTCACGCGAGAATCTGCACGGCGCGGGGAGCCGTGCTACGGCGGAGTGACCGTGTCGTCCGGCTGGCAGCTCAGCTGCGACAGCACTTGCAGCACGCCGTTCAGTTGGGCCAGGCGGGGACCGAACTGGTCCACGAATTCGTAGAGCATGAAATCGCCGTCCAGCAGGCTGTCCTCACTGTCGGCGATCTCGTTTGTCAGACGTTCGAGGAACTCATTTTGCACGCGGCTGAGCGTCTCCGCCGCTCGCTTGCACCGCTGCGCCAGCGGCCGATTGTCTTGCCTCCACTGCCCCAATTCCGCCTGCCGCCGGCGGTACACCGCGTTTGTCTGTTGCAGGATCTGTTCCAGCAGCTTGTTCTGCCGATCCTGCCCCGTCGCCAATTGCCGCAGCAGGGCGATGATCCAATCCCCTTTGTCGCCGCCAGATACGGGGGCCCCTTCCGACGAGGATGCCACGACATCGATGTGAAAGAGCGGAGGCAGTTGGTTAGGATCGTAGGTCATGAGAGGGCCAGGTTCCACGTGAGATTAGCACCATTTTCGCCGGTAACGCCACGGATCTATTCGAGTATAACCACGGCCGACCCAGTTTGTCGAGTCACCGCCGGTTTTGCGTCTGGCCAGATACCCAGCTTTTGCAGCTTGCCAGCGGTGCTGGCTGTCTTGACAACGGTCCTGACAGACGACATCCGCGTTAAAGTCACCGCCGGACGCCACCCGATCCTTTGTGAGACCCTCGTTCCGGAAAGCCACAACCGAAATCATGACATCCAGCGGTCCCCGGTCCTCTCAGCCGATTGGATTCCTGACAGTCTGCGAACACGAAGCGCAGGGGCTGTTCGGAGGATACTTGATCCTGAACACCGCGGGCCGCCCGCTGGAGTTCCACTGCACCGCGCCGGTGCGGCCCAGCCGTTCCCAGGAAATCCTGTACGGGGCGACCTTGAAGGCGTACCTGTACGGCGAACAGATCGGGCAGGCGTTGTTGGAGAAAGCCAAAACCATCCCCTTGGTGGTCTTTACCGATACTGAACCGGTGTTGAGCGCCCGCGACTTCACATCCCTGCCCCTGGCCTGCGTTCTGCGGCCTCCCGCGGACGGTCCCGCAGCCGGCGCGGGCGAGCCGGCCGGATCGTTGCGTCTGGACGAAGGCCGCCGCGAAGTCCCGCCGCCGTTCGGCCTGCGCGTGCATGCCTTTCAGGTCGGCAGCCAGCGTCTGGCAGTCCTGCAGGACCACGAAGCGGACGCCCCGATCATCGTCAAGCACTGGGAACCGCTGGCCGCCGAATTCGATCTGCTGGAACCGTTCGCACGGATCCGCGAGGCCATCGACGAGGCGCGACGCAGCGCGACGCGCCCGTCGTAGCATGGCTCTCCGAGCCGTGCCGTCATGTTGAGCGTTCAAGAGGTATCTGCACGGCTCGGAGAGCCATGCTACGGGAGACGCCGAGATGGGCGAAATTGCTGCACGGGAAACGTCTCCAGCCACGGGGGCGGCCAGTTTGGCTCCGCGTCGGCCGTCCGGCCCCGCGCCGGACGACTGGCCACTGCTCCCGCCTCGCGCCGACGCACCGATCTGCCGCCCGTCCGAACCCGCCGGCCTTTCCTGCGAAGCTCGGCCCGAGGTCACTCGCGTGGAGTTGGATATTCCCGTGACGCCGTTCAACACGGGTTGGAACGCGGCCATCGCCCGCCCGCTGAAGATCGCCGTCGAGCGTGTGGCGATCGAGGCGGAAGCGCCCAAGATCCTGTCCGTCCAGTTCCGCCGCTTGCCCGTCAAGACGTTCAGCTTCACGTTTCCGGAAGCGCCGGCCTGGGGCCTGCAGCATCAGGCCGGAAAGAGCGATCCCCGCAAGCCATCTGCGGATCGGCCGCCCCCAGACCGCCCGGCTCCGAAAGTCACCCGGATCGCGCCGCCCCAGGACGTGATCAAGCTCCAGGACCGGCTGTACTACGTACTGCAGCCGTCGCTGGAGTCCCTGGTGGCGACAAACTCGCTGGAGTTCCCCTTTGAGCCGTTCCCGTACCAATTGGAAGGCATTGCTTTTCTGTATCCGCGCTACGCCGCCATCCTGGCCGACGAGATGGGACTGGGCAAAACGATGCAGGCCATCAGCACGATTCGGCTGCTGCTGTACGCGGGCGAAATCCGCAACGTGCTGCTGGTATGCCCCAAGCCGCTGGTGACCAATTGGCGGCGCGAGTTCCTGCTGTGGGCCCCGGAAGTTCCCCTGGCGATCATCGAAGGCGAACGCGCTCGCCGCGAGTGGCAGTGGCGGCAGCCGCAGGCCCCCGTCAAAATCGCCAACTACGAGTTGCTGATGCGGGACCGCGAGGTGATCGTCGATCCCGAACTGCATTTCGACCTGGTCGTGCTGGACGAGGCCCAGCGGATCAAAAACCGGTCCAGCACGACCAGCCAGGTGGTCCGCGCTATCTCGCGATCCCGGAATTGGGCGTTGACCGGAACGCCCGTCGAGAACAGTTCCGAAGACCTGGTGGGGATTTTCGACTTCCTGGCGCACGGTTACTTGTCGCCGGCCATGAAGCCGCGGCAGATGGCCAAGGCGACACGCGATTACGTGCTGCGGCGAACCAAGGACATGGTCCTCAGCGACATGCCCCCCAAGCTGTTCCGCGACGCCGAACTGGAACTCACGCCCGAACAATGGTCGACGTACCAGGCGGCCGAAGACGAGGGCGTGCTGCGGCTGGAGGGCATGGGCGAGTCGATCACGATCCAGCACGTGTTCGAGCTGGTGCTGCGGCTGAAGCAAATCTGCAATTTCGATCCCGTGACGGGGGCCAGCAGCAAGCTGGAGCGTCTCGAAGCCGATTTGGAGGAAGTCGCCGCCAGCGGCCAGAAGGCCATCGTGTTCAGCCAGTGGGTGCAGTGCCTGGAGCGGCTGAGGAAGCAGCTGCAGCGTTTCGGCACGCTGGAGTACCACGGTCGCATTCCGTCCAAGCAGCGCGACGGCGTCATCGAGCGGTTCCGCAACGACTCGCAGACGCATGTGATCCTGATGAGCTACGGGGCGGGCAGTGTGGGTCTGAACCTGCAATTCTGCCGCTACGTGTTTCTGTTCGACCGCTGGTGGAATCCGGCCATCGAGGACCAGGCGATCAACCGCGCCCATCGTATCGGAGTGGCCGGCTCCGTGACCGTGACGCGGATGCTGACCCTGGGCACCATCGAGGAACGGATCAACCAGGTGTTGGAAGAAAAACGGGCCCTGTTCGACCAGATCTTCTCCCAGCACGAAGGCCCGCGGCAAAACGTCGGTTTGACGCAAGCAGAGATCTTCGGCCTGTTCAAACTGCGCACGCCCAAAGGGCCCTTGCAGGCGGCAGCCTGATTCGGCGGTCGCACTCTCGTTCGCAGTTCCGGTCGTTGACGGTCGGCCCTTCCAGAGAGTACATTGTCCGCTATTGTAGACCGACTTGCCCGGCGTCGCTGGGATACCCGTCCACTGCAGTATGTACCGTTACAGAAAGTGCCGATCATGACCGCAAAGAAAGACGACCTCCAACAGCTGGCAATCAACACGATCCGCACCTTGTCGATGGACGCGGTCCAAAAGGCCAACAGCGGCCATCCGGGGACCCCGATGTCTCTGGCGCCGGTGGCCTATACGATCTGGGACCATCAGATGCGGTACGACCCGGAACACCCCTGGTGGCCGGCCCGAGACCGATTTGTTTTGTCCTGCGGCCACGCTTCCATGCTGCTGTACTCGATGCTGCACTTGACCGGCGTTCGGAAAGTCGAACACGGCCAAGTCCTGGACCAGCCGGCCATCTCGCTGGACGACATCCGCAATTTCCGCCAGTTGGGCTGCCCCTGCGCCGGGCATCCGGAATACGGCGAAGCGGCGGGGATCGAGATGACGACCGGCCCGCTGGGCCAAGGCATCGCCACCAGCGTGGGGATGGCGCTGGCCGGGCAGTGGTTCGCCGCGCGCTATAGCCAGCCGGGCTTCGATCTGTTCGGCTACGACGTGTACGTGCTGTGCGGCGACGGCGACATGATGGAAGGCGTCGGCTGCGAAGCGGCTTCGATCGCGGGGCACTTGAAGCTCTCGAACCTCTGCTGGATTTACGACGACAACAAGATCACCATCGAAGGCCACACCGACCTGGCCTTCAGCGAGGACGTGGCTACGCGGTTCCGCGGGCTGGGCTGGAACACGGTCACGGTCGAGGACGCGAACGACGTGGCGGCTTTGGAAGCGGCCCTGGCCTCGTTCCGCGCTTGCCATGACCGCCCCACCTTGATCATCGTGCGCAGCATCATCGGTTATGGGTCGCCGAACAAAGCCAACTCGCACGACGCGCACGGAGCGCCGCTGGGCGAAGAAGAAATCCGCTTGACCAAACGCGCCTACGGCTGGCCCGAGGACCAGCAGTTCCTGGTGCCGGAGGGCGTGCGCGAGCATTTCGACGAAGGCATCGGCGCCCGCGGCCGTCAGCTGCACGCCGATTGGGCGGCGAAATTCGCGCTGTACGAAGCGACTCATCCGCAGCTGGCCGCCGAGCTGACGCGGATCTGGGCGCACGAGTTGCCCGACGGCTGGGACAAAGACATTCCCACGTTTCCGGCCGATGCCAAGGGACTCGCCAGCCGCGTGTCGTCCGGACAGGTGCTCAACGCCGTGGCCAAGAACCTGCCCTGGCTGATCGGCGGATCGGCCGACCTGGCGCCGTCGAACAACACGTTGCTGAAAGTCGAGAAGGCCGGGCATTTCAGCGCCCAGGACCGCGGCGGCCGCAATCTGCACTTCGGCATCCGCGAGCACGGCATGGCGGCGACCTGCAACGGCCTGGCCTTGTCCGGGCTGCGCCCCTATGGCGGCACGTTCTTTGTGTTCACCGACTACATGCGGCCGTCCATGCGACTGGCCGCGATGATGCACCAGCCGGTGCTGTACGTGTTGACGCACGATTCCATCGGCTTGGGCGAAGACGGCCCGACGCACCAGCCCGTCGAGCACCTGGCGGCCTGCCGCAGCATCCCCGGCTTGCTCGTCTTTCGGCCAGCCGACGCGAACGAGGTGGCCGAGTCGTATCGCAAGATCCTGGCGACGCCCGATCGTCCCGCGGCGCTCGTGCTGACCCGCCAGAACCTGCCCACGCTGGACCGCTCAAAGTGCGGCGCGGCGGCGGGCGTGGCTCGAGGCGGCTACGTGCTGATCGACGCGCCGAACGGGCGCCCCGACGTGCTTCTGATCGGCACGGGCAGCGAGTTGTCGCTGTGCATCGAAGCCCAGCAGAAGCTCGCGGCCGAGGGCATCGCGGCGCGCGTGGTCAGCTTGCCGTGTTGGGAGTTGTTCGACGCGCAGGACCAGGCCTATCGCGACAGCGTCCTGCCGCCGCAAGTCGCGGCGCGGGTGGCTGTCGAAGCCGGCATCCGCCAGGGCTGGGACCGCTACATCGGCTCCCGCGGCCGTTTCATCGGCATGACCAGCTTCGGCGCTTCCGGGCCGTTCAAGCAGCTGTACGAACGCTTCGGCATCACCGCCGCCCGAGTGGCGGCCGAGGCCAAAGCCGCCCTGGACGAGAAGTGAGAACCTGTTCAGGAACAACTTCGTAGGGCGGAATTCACTCCGCCCGAACGGATCACGGAGTTGATTTTGGACAGGTGCTCAGCGCGCGGCCAGCACTCCTTGCCGGAGCAAAAGCCCGGCTTTTCCGAAAATGCCGGGCTTTTGCAACCGCCCAAAACCCATGGTCTCCCGGCAGCTTGCTTGAGGTAGTTTGTTCAACCGGGCGCGTCGTCCGGCCCGAATAATCGCTCCAACTCATACGGAGTCGTTCCGAGCAACGCCGCCGCATACTCCTCATCATCGTAATAGGCATCCCGTTCCCGTCCCCGTTCGATGCCCAGGGTGGCCAACAGCCGCTCGGCTTTTTCCTGGGGATACCGTCGCTGGATGCTCCTCAGCACCGACAGAAAATCCACGTCGTCCAATGCGTCCGCCAGGTTTTCCCAACGCCCAATCAGGTGCCTCGGATTGTGTTGTAGAATCTTGCGTCTACAATACTTGGAGATACGGAACAGCTGCATTCGCGCAGCGCTTGCAGCGGCCACGACCAGCAGCCGATCACGAACGTGCGGTCGCCGTCGTTGTTCGCTGGCCTGAGCCAAATGCAAGTACAACCCCAGAATATCGATGGGTTCGGACATGACTTCTATCATCCCCGGCAAGCCGTCCAACGCAAGGCCACCGGGGGATTCTTCCGCTGCTCCGACGACAGGCATCGAGGACTACCAGTGGCTGGTCAGCCCGCAGGCCGAGCGTTGGCTGGATGTCGCCGCCGGCGCCGACACGAAATCGCTGGTGCGGTTGACGCTTTCTTTGCGCAAGGATCTGGGCCCGACGCGAACGCACTTGGTGATCGCTCAGGCGGAACTGCGGCGCCGGGCACACATCAAGTTCCAGCATGCCGCGCGCATGTTCTTCACACGGCAACTGCTCGAACAGGCCACCGATGAAACGGTGGCCGCTTACAAGGCCCAGCGCATGTCGGCGGGCGAACGCCTGGCGGACTTGTGTTGTGGGATCGGCGGCGACCTGATAGCGATGGCTCACCAAGGGTCCGTCGTCGGCATCGATCGCGACCCGGTGGCCGTGGTGCTGGCCCAGGCGAATTGTCGCGCGGCAGGGGTGGCCGACGCCGACGTGCAGTTGGCCGATGCCTGCGCGTCGTGCGTCGAGAGTTACTTTGCGTGGCACGCCGATCCGGACCGCCGCCCGGAAGGAAAGCGAACCACGCGCGTCGAGGTCCACGAACCGGACCTGTCAGTCCTCCAACGGTTGTTGTCCAGGAACTCCAACGCCGCGTTGAAGCTGGCCCCGGCCGCCAGTCTGCCGGAAGCATGGATGGAGACGGCCGAGCTGGAGTGGATCGGGAACCGCGGCGAATGCCGGCAACAGCTGGTCTGGTTCCGCGACCTGGCACGGCATCCCGGACATCGCACCGCGACAGTCTTCGTGCCCGGGTTGGCCGAGCCCAGAACCATCCTTGGAGACGCCGGCCTGGAAATCGCTCCGGCTGAGAGCTTGGGACGTTATGTGTTCGAGCCCCATGCTGCCGTCCTGGCGGCCGATCTGACGGGCGTTCTGGCCAACGCACACGGCTTGAATTGTGTCTCGCCCGGCATCGCTTACTTGACGGGCGATCGGCACATCTCCGATCCGGTGCTGGCGTGCTTCGAGATCACGGAGGTCCTGCCGCTGGATCCGAAGCACTTGCGCGATGCGATTCGGGATCGTGGCATCGGGAATCTGGAGGTGAAGAAACGCGGCGTCAAGATCGACCCCGAGGAGGTCCGCAAGCAGATCCACCCTCGCGGCGACCAGGCGGCGACCCTGATCATTACGCCCGTCAAGAAGAAGATCATGGCGATCCTGGCACAGCGCGTCGGCCCCGCGGCCACAGACGAACACCCGACGGGTGACGCGGGCGACGCCGGCTGACCGGCGTGCGATTCAGACGCCCGGCTTTTTCGAAAGAGCCAGGCGTTTGTGTGGCACGGCTTACTTGTTAGCCGTGCCCTGTGCTTGGAGGCCCCCCGTACCACGCTTACACGAAACCCGCTACACTATTTCCTGCCGCTTGCCAAGAGACCTCGCCCGCGGTGGAGAACCCTGTATGTCTCACGAACCCCTGATTGCCGTCTTTGTCGACTTCGAAAACCTGGCGCTCGGCGTCCGCGACACGAAATGGCCCGATTTCCAGATCCAGCTGGTCCTGAAACGGCTGCTGGAGAAGGGCCGGATTGTGTACAAGCGCGCCTATTGCGATTGGAACCACTACCGCGACGCCGTCCGTGAGTTTCACGGCCACGGTATCGAATTGATCGACATCCCGCAGAGCAAGGCCAGCGGCAAGAACAGCGCCGACATCCACATGGTGGTCGACGCGCTGGATCTGTGCTACGCCAAGCAGCACATCGACATCTTCGCCCTACTGTCCGGCGACAGCGACTTCTCGCCGCTGGTCTCCAAGCTCAAGGAAAACAATAAGCGGGTGATCGGCTGCGGCGTCAAGAGTTCCACGTCCAACCTGCTGATCGCCGCCTGCGACGAATTCATCTACTACGACGACCTGATCCGCGAGGAGTCCCGCGTCGCGGCCGCGGCGGGGGGCG
>CAYPGE010000408.1:0-8430 GCA_964409865.1 uncultured Pirellulaceae bacterium | reverse complement strand
AATCGAATTACGGCAGTGACATGCAGACATTCGACTGGGCGGCGGAAGAGCTTGTGGCAGCCCATCCGGGCTTGTACTTGGAGCATTGTGCGGTCATGGCTGCCGCTCTGATGACTCGCCACTCCGCAAGGCCCTGCGAGTTTCTGGTCGAGTGTGATGGATTTCGGCCGCCGGTTTCGGGCGGCCAAGACCGTTTTCTTTTGCGCGTGTCGTGGTCCGACGCGACAGCGTCTAAGGCTGCTCGCGTATGGGAGACGGAACAGCCTAGAGCGGTCATTGAACGGGCTGCCGTCGCTCTGGCCGCGTTGACATTCGGCCATCTGGTGCCGGATGGGCAGATGCGAGTGACTCGCGTGGGCGACCGAGCCGATTACTGGTTGCCTAGGTTGAAGTGTGCGCTGGAAATCAGCGGGACCGAGCACTTGTCTGAAGTCCCGCGGTGCCATCGGCAGAAGGTTGTCCAAGTGCTGCAGAATCCATTGCGGTGGAACGGTTTTGTGTACATCTGCTGCTTCGTGGCCCCGCGAGGGCAGATACGGTGGACCTTTGTGCAACAGGAGCAAGCTTGATGAGTCGTTCCAAAATGAAGTCGTCGGCCGCCGTGCTGGACGAATTGTTGAACGAAGCGTCGTGGCTGTTGTCTCATGCCGAGGCGTTGTCGGACTATGGACGAGTCGAGGAGGCGGCTGGCGAATGGGCCCGAGCGGCGAATTGCGAAGAGGCCGTGGCGTGCCTGCTCGACGCCGCCCAGCGCGGGCAGGAGGCTGCCGTCCATCGCGTCAGCGGCGCCTCGTGTTACGCACGACTCGGCGAGCCTGCGCGTGCTGTCACCCTCTTGCGTGCGGCACTCTCGGCACCGCTCCCGGACGACTACCGCAGTCAGATTGAGCGGCAACTCGCCGACGTTTTGGCGGAAACCCAGCGAGGCCTTCGGCAACGGCCCCTTCGCAAAACTCGCGAGAAATCACCCGCCGTCCGGTGAAGGCAACCTGACACCCGGAGCTGAACAGGAGGGAAGCAGAGGCGTCCGCCGGGAAATGAACTACGCGCGGCGGAGCCACGACCTTCCCTTGGCCCTTTACCCCAGCCCCGCTGCCGCGACCGCGGCTTTCATCTTCTCCAGACCCGTGCGGGCTGCTTCTTCGGCGGGCAGTTGCCAGTAGTCGCGGTTGAATAACTCCACGGACAACACGACCTGGCAGTGATTGCCCGCCAGATAGCGCAGGATCTCGGCCAGCGGGGCGATGCCGTCGCCGGGCCAGACGCGGTCGCCGTCGCTGATGGTCTCGCGCGGCGGGTCCGCGGGATAGTCGTTCATGTGAAAGCAATGCACGGCCTGGCGCCCCAGCAGCTTCAGCACGCTGGGCGGCGTCCCGCCCTTGTACATGTGGTAGGCGTCCAGCAGCACGCAGGCGTCCGGATGCCCGGACTTGGCGGCCACGTAAAGGGCTTCGCTGCCGCGGCTGAGGTTGGCCGACGAGCCCCAGATTTCCAGTTGCGGGATGATCCCCATCGTGCGGCCAAGTTCGAGGATCGCCGCGTACCGCTCGGCGGCGTCGTCCAGTTCCACGCGACTGCCCGGACGATTGGCGCCGGCGGGCGAGGCCGCGATGTGGGTGCCGCCGATTTGTGCCAGCAGGTCCATGTCGCGTTTCATCTGTTCCAGGCCGGCGCGGCGCTGATCGTCGTCGTTGACGATCCAGGCAGCAAAGCCGATGCCGCTGCAGACCTTCAGCCCCAAGTCCTGGCAGCGTTTGCGGACGTCCTGCAGCGATCCTCCCGATTCGGCAAACCTGTGGATCGCGTCCAACCAGGGCTCGATCGCCTGATAGCCGGCTTTGGCGGTGGTTTCGATTTCGGCCACCAGCCCCAGCTTCTGCCCGCGAATCGTGCCCGTATTGAGCGCGTAGCTGAATTCGTGAGCTGGCGAGGCGGCCGCGTTCTGGTCCGCCAACGCCGGGGAAGCGCGGCCGGCAAGCAATGGCGCGCCGGCCAAGGTCGCAGCGCCGATGCCGGCTCGGGTCAGAAAGTCACGCCGGTTTGTACTCATCGTTGAAACCAACCTGAACGAACGAAGCGTGATCGATCACAAGCCAAAACGGAAAAGAAGCCCGGCGCTTTCGGATCAGCCGGGCTTCTGGATACGTTATCTGGGCTCACGCCAGAAAACGTGAACCGCGAACGGGTGTCACTCTTCAAACGCCGCGTCAAACGCGCGGGTGCTGCGAGCGAAGTCCAGTTTCTTGACGAACTGGCAGGCTTCGCGCGCGCCGAACTCGCGTTCCATCCCGGAATCCTCCCACTCGACGGACAGCGGCCCGGCGTACTTGATGTCGTTCAAGGCGCGGATGATCTCCTCGAAATTGACCGCGCCGCGGCCGGGGCTGCGGAAATCCCAGCCGCGCCGGGGATCGCCAAAGTTCAAGTGGCTGGCGATGATCCCGCTGCGGCCGTTGAGCGTCGTGATGGCGTCCTTGACGTGGACGTGGTAGATCCGGTCCGGAAACGCGCGGATGAACTCGACGGGATCCACGCCCTGCCAGTGCAAGTGGCTGGGGTCGAAGTTGAAGCCGAATTCCTCGCGGTGGTCCAGCGCCTCCAGCGCCCGCTCGGCCGTGTACAGGTCGAACGCGATCTCCGTCGGGTGGACCTCCAGCGCGAACTTCACGCCGCACTCGGCGAACACATCCAGGATCGGATTGAAACGCTCCGCCAGCAACTCAAAACCAGCGTCAATCATCTTGCCCGACACCGGCGGGAACGAGTAGTTCAGGTGCCAGATGCTGGAGCCGGTGAAGCCATTGACCACGCTGACGCCCAACTTCTGAGCCGCGCGGGCCGTGTCCTTCATCTCTTCGATCGCCCGCTGGGTGACCCCGGCCGGGTCGCCGTCGCCCCACACGTAATCCGGCACGATCATCTTGTGCCGCTCGTCGATGATGTCCAACACGGCTTGACCGACCAAGTGGTTGCTGATGGCAAAGCATTGCAGGTCGAAGCTCTCCAGCAATTCCCGCTTCCGGGCGCAGTAGTTTTCGTCGCTCAGGGCCTTCTTGACCTCGAAATGGTCGCCCCAACAAGCCAACTCCAACCCGTCGTAGCCGAACTCTTTTGCCTTGCGGGCCATCTCCTGAACGGGCAAATCGGCCCACTGGCCCGTGAACAACGTAACCGGTCGCGCCATGTCTGTCTCCTTGTGCGGTCTGGGTTTGCTGCCGAAAAGCTGTCAACAAGTGAGCCCTATTCTGCCGTATCGAGGGCTGGTCCGCAACTACCCCAGCGGCTCCCGGAACGCCCAATCCGTCTGGGAATCATCGGGGATACTTCGTAGAATGTCGCATGGGGGGACGATCTATGCTATCACCGAACTCCTGGTTATTCGGCGCCGGACTGCTGCTTCTACCCTTGATGGCGGCAGGGCCTGCCGAGGCCGCTCCGCGGGTCGATTTGGAGCTGATTACCGAGCCCGGCTTTCCGATCAACGGGGCCCAGCGGTGGCTGGCCGCCCTGAAAGACGTCCCCTTCAGTGCCGTGCGGATTCGCTCGGCCAAGCCGGGCGAGCAGGTCGAAGTGCGGGAACGGGGCGCCGGCGAGACCCGCTCCTACCTGGTCATCGGTCTCTTGACGGACAAGAACACGCTGGTCCTGCCGGACGGCCAGTTTCGCATGGGCGACACGGACGGCCTGCGGAAGTGGCTGGCCAAGATCCGCGAGGGCGGCGAAACGCGGCTGCAAGAGGCCGAGGGCCCCTTCGGACTGACCGCTACTCAATTGGTCGCCGTGCACGAGGCCTTGCAAGTGCCGGTGACGTTCAGCACCAAGGGGCAGGCGAGCTTTGACGTGCTGAAGCGGATTTCCGCGGGACTGGCCTTGTCGTTCCTCGCCGATGCCGAGGCTCGGCAAGTCATGCAGGGCCAGGAGGTGGTCGCCGACGAATTGCAGGGGCTGAGCGCCGGGACCGCGATGGTGGCCGTCTTGCGCCCGCTGGGGCTGGTCATGGCGCCGCAGAAGCAGACGGACGGGACGGTCAAATTGTGGATCACCGACGTGAGACGCGCGACGGAGTCCTGGCCGGTCGGCTGGCCTGCGGAGAAGCCGCCTCGCGAAACGGCTCCTAAGCTGTTCGATTTCTTGAACGTGGAGATCAAGGATACCCCGTTGGCCGAAGCCTTGGCCGCCATCAGCGCCCGTCTCGACCTGCCGCTGTTGCTCGACCATAATGGTCTGGCACGGCACAAGATCGACCCCGCGCAGGTCCAGGTTTCGCTGCCGCCGGGCCGGACGTACTACCAGGGCATCCTGGACCGCTTGTTGAACCAGGCCCAGTTGAAGGGCGAACTGCGGATCGACGAGGCTGAAAAACCGTTCCTCTGGATTTCCACGCTCCGCAAGTGAAAGACGACCGCCATGCGACTGCACTTGCTCGGCACGGCCGGATACCATCCGAATGAGTTCCGCGATACGCCCTGTCTGATGCTGCCCGAATGCGGTGTACTGCTGGATGCGGGGACCGGGATGCATCGCCTCCGGGACCTGCTGGAAACACGCACGCTGGACATCTTCCTCACGCACGTACACCTGGACCACGTCGTCGGTCTGACGTACCTGCTGGGCTTGTTGTTCGACAAGCCGATGGATCGCATCGACGTGCACGGAGAAGCGGAGAAGCTGCGGGCCCTGGACGAGCACCTGTTTTCCCAGTTCCTGTTTCCCGTGCGGCCGGCGTTTGCGTGGCGACCGCTGACGCAACCCGTGACGCTGCCCGGCAACGGCGTCGTGCGCTGGTTTCCGCTGCAGCATCCCGGCGGGTCGGTCGGCTACCGGATCGACTGGCCGCAACGCTCGCTGGCCTACGTCACCGACGCCACCGCCGCGCCGGACGCGTCGTACATCCCCGAAATCCGCAACGTCGACCTGCTGGTCCACGAATGCTTCTTCCCGGACGGCTGGGAAGAGCGGGCGGAGGTCACCGGTCACTCCTGCCTGACGCCGGTGGCCCGATTAGCGCGGCAAGCCGAGGTGGGCCGTTTGGTCCTCGTCCACATCAATCCTTTGGCGCGCGAGGCAGATCCATTCGGAATCGAGTCTGTCCGCGAAATCTTTCCGGAAACGCGGGTCGGTCAGGACGGCATGGTGATCGAGTTCTGATTGCCCGCTGGCCCGAAAGAGGCGAAGCGGAGTTTGACAGCCTTCTGGCGCAGCGTCTAAAATTACTCTTGGTACTACAGATGCTCAGCGGCCCCACGGATCGGCGGGGCTTTCCAACGAGCAGGACGCCCGACAGCTACCAAACGAGGGTTCCCACTCTTTGCGGCGATGGGAGGTAGTGCCGATGATCACTCACGTCGAGGTGCAACTGGACTTTGGCGCTCCCTGGCGTCAGGCCGAATTGACGGACGAACGGGGTTACAAACATCCGGTGATCGTCCTGGACGGTGAACGTGTGGTGCGGGGAGTGGCCGAGGTGCTGTTCGTCCGTTCCCAAGTGGGTACGGACCAAATGCTGCTGGAAGCTGCCAAGGCAGCCGGCTACACGGTCCTGGAAGAGCACCATCGCTGAAGCACGCTGGCGTTTTGCCGAAGCGGAACTCGGTTGACCGGATGCGGCGCGTTTCGTCGATCAGACGGCGACCGCGGGCGCTACGGCTTCTTGTGCTCAACTCCGGTGGCTGGCGACTTCACCGCAAATGCCAGTGCTTCCAGGAGCTTGCTGAACTCGCGATGACCGACCGAGGTATGGCGGACGATCAGCAGCCGCTTGTGAGGCACGATTCTGGGCAACGTCGCGTCGGGTTTCCTCGGTGCGGCGCCGATTGCGGCTCCCGGCAGCATGCCGGCTCCGGGCGGCATACCCGCCGCAGGACTGCCACCCGCCGGCATTCCGGGCAATCCCATTCCGGGATATCCCCCGCCGTAACCTCCCGCGGGGGCAACCATTCTCGGTTCGGGCTGCGTCGCGGCCTGCAGCGTCCCGACCAAGGATGCCGCGTCTTCGCCGTCGCTGAGCAACGCCGACACGTCGTAGATCCGGAGTTCCGGACGTGATTCCGCGGCCTGTTGCGTCGTGATCTTCAGCACTTCGTCCTCGATGCAGTAGGTCAAATCCAACGGTGCCAAGAGAAACTGCAGACCGGCGTGCAGCGACACGCCTTTCACGTTGCCCGTGATCGGTGTGTCCATCGGAACACCAACTTCGTCCAGAGCTTTGACGTCGATCGCGATCGGGATGTCATGCTGGTCCCGGAGAAAATCCGTGAACTGGTTCAGCGGCGTCTCGATGAACTCCAGACGAGTATCATCCTCCAACGCCTCAAGGATCTTGGTCTCCGCCGGGCAATTCCCCGGACGAATCACCGGACACAATTCGGCCGCCCGTGCGGTTCCCGACAGCAACGACAGTACCATGGCGGCACCCAACCAGATGCTCGCCCGTTGGCAACGGCTTGAATTGGGCAAAAACATGTCAGTCATCCTCGCAAAGAAACGTGCCCCTGGTATCGGCGCTGGCGCAAGGTCCCCGGCCAGTCACGATCGACGGGCGGTGGAGAATCGAAACACTCGCTCTCCTTTAACGTAGCCACGCGGCGGCGATCCCGCAACAGTTTCTGGGCATCGTGCCGCCTGGCTTGCTCCTTGTCTATCTTGCCAGACGATTCTCCACAGGCGAAGATGGATCGCCAGAATCGGTTCGTCGGCGGAGCGGTTTGGGCCAGGAGGCCAAGATCGCGTCTTGCCCGCGGGCCGATTGGGTGCCAAGAACATCGTGTTTCAAGGAGACCTCGACCATGCAGAGCGGAATCTCGAAACGCAACTTCGTCACGGCGGGGACGGCCTGCTTGTGTCTGCTGGCGATCTGTGCTGGGCTGGCGGCGGCGGAAGCCGGCAAACGGCCCAACGTGCTGATCGTGACCACGGACCAGCAGCGAGTGGACGCGACCAGCGCGTTCGGAAACAAGTGGCTCAAGACTCCGCACATGGACTCGATCGCGGCCAGCGGCGTGTATTTCACCCAGTCGTATTGCTCCTACCCGCTGTGCAGCCCGTCGCGGGCCAGTCTGCACACCAGCCGCATGCCCCACGAGATCGGCGTCGATCGCAACAACCTGCCCATCGGCCCAGGCATTCCCCTGTCGGGACAGGCGTTCCGAGCCGCCGGCTACGACACGGGCTACGCCGGCAAGTGGCACCTGCCCGAGGTGTATCCGGCGGACGGGATCGCCGGATTTGAAGTGTTGAACAAGACTTCGCGAAAAGGGAAGCTGGCCCGCGACGTCGACGAAGCTACGATGAACGCGGCCATCGAGTTCCTCGAACGCGACCGCGACAAGCCGTTTCTGCTGGTCGTCTCCTTCATCAACCCGCACGACATCTGCCTGCTGGCCGGCGAGGACAGCCCGCTGTTGCAGGACGTGTGGGAAACGTACGGTCCGCAGGCCGGCGCGGAGGTGCCGCCGCTGCCCGCCAACCACGGCCCGACGGCGGGACAGCCCGGCGGCATCAGCCAGCGCGCCCGGCACGAGGATTGGGACCAGGATCACTGGCGGCGGTATCGCTATGCATACTACCGCATGGTCGAAGACGTCGACCGGCAGGTGGGGCAGGTGTTGGAAACGCTCCGCCAAATGAAGCAAGAGGAGAACACGGTCGTCGTGTTTACCAGCGATCACGGCGAAGGGTTGGGCTCGCACCGCTGGACGGGCAAGATGATGCACTACGAAGAAGAGGCGGCCGTGCCGCTGATCGTCAGCTGGAAGGGAGTCACGCCGGCAGGCCGGATCGACCGCGAGCATTTGGTTTCGACGCTGGACGTCCTGCCCACGATTTGCGACTACGCGGGCATCGCCGGTCCGGCGGTGATGCGCGGCGCAAGTCTCCGTACGGTGATCGAGAAACCCGACGCGGCGGGCCACGAGTTCGTCGTCTCGGAAATGGCCGGCGGCGGTGCCGGCGGTCTCGGGCGAAGCTTCCTGGTGCGGACAAGGCAGTACAAGTACATGGTGTTCCCCGGCGCGCCGCGGGCCGAGATGCTGTTCGATCTGCCGGCCGATCCAGGCGAGATGAAGAACCTGGCCGGCGAGGCGTCGCTCGCCGCCGAACTCGAGCGGCATCGCGGGCTGCTGGCCCAGTGGAACAAAACCACGGAAGAGGACAAGTACCCGGTTCGACCGAGCCCCAAGGCCGCACGACCCAAGGCGAAACGGAAGCAGCAGCCGGCCGGAAAAGCGCGGTAGGTTCCAGGCCGGGGGGCACCGTGCGGGGGCCCGGAGTCTTTGGTAGGACGGATCTCCAGGTCCGGTGCCATCGGTCGCTCCCCACCGACCCCGTGTCGGTGGAAGCCATGATTTTAGGCTAGGCCGCCGACCGTTGACTTCTGTCTTTGAAGTTGCGCATTTCGTCCGGCCTCGCCCCCGCCGAGCTTGCTCGGTGGTG
>CAYPGE010000407.1:0-8436 GCA_964409865.1 uncultured Pirellulaceae bacterium | reverse complement strand
TCGTAGCCCGCGGACAATTCGGTGAACGGCAAGATGGTTGCCCACCAAGACACGCCCCAACTTCCGTTGGACGTGCCCGCCCCGGCCATGGGCAGAACCTTGTAGGTGTCGTGATAGTTCTGCAGGGACAGGGCGATCTGCTTCAGGTTGTTCGTACACTGCGTGCGGCGCGCCGCTTCCCGCGCCGCCTGGATCGCAGGCAAGAGCAGCGCCACCAGAATGCCGATAATGGCGATGACGACCAACAGTTCCACCAGGGTGAACCCCTGCCTGACCTTTCGCCTGACCATGACAGTCCCCTTTCAGAAGATGATTGCGAGAAAGCGAAAACCAGCCGAACAGCGAAATTATTATCGTGCCCCCATTGACGCCATGTCAAGCCAGACGGCTAGAATTGCGGAGGATTCAGGCGAACGGGGTTTTCCCCCCCTTCCACGATGGCGAGTTCCTGATCCGCCTCCAGCCCCTCAAACGTTTGGGCGGCGCCCGACGGCCAGCGGACCTGCAGACGGTCAATCTGAGTGGCAGGGCCCAGTCCGAAAATGACTTTCCGCTCGTTGCTTGCCAGGTATCCGCTGCCGGCGGCGACGTGCCGGACCTGCTTTCGGCCGCCAGCCGTCAGTTCCAGCACGGCCCCGAAGGCGTCCCGATTGCTCTTCACCCCGACCAGATTCACCGCCAGATAGTGGCCGGCGTCCTCGGTCCGGTTGGCCAGCAAGGCCGCCGGGACGTCCAGGTGCGAGATGGCGACGTCCGGCTTTCCATCGCGGTTCCAATCGACCAGGGCGACAACCCGTCCCAGGTACCGCTTCTCGAAATACGGTCCCAGCGAGCGGGCGGAAAGTTCGCGGAACTTGGCCTCGCCCAAGTTCTGAAAGTACTGCGGCGGCATCAGATGGTTGACTTTGGAGTCAACCGAAATGTCCACGTGGCCGTTGGTCCCAATCGCGTCCAACCAGCCGTCCAAGTCGCCGTCCAGGAACTGCATGCCGAAGGTCAGCATCTCGAAACTCGGCTCGCGCAGGCCGGCCCCGCGGGATTCGTCCAGGAACGTGTGGTCCGGCGTCTGCAGGTAGAGCGTGTCGGAGTCGGCATAAAAGTGGCCCACCAACAGGTCCAACAGCCCGTCGCCGTTGGCGTCGCCCGACGCGATGCCCATCGAAGCCTGAGCCTGGCCGGCTTCGTTAAAGGCCAGCCCCGACAGCAGGCCCTGTTCGGAAAACGACAACGGCTGACCGGGTCCGGCGGTCTCGTTCACGAAATAAAAATTGGCCGTGGTGTCGTTGCCGACGTACATGCTGATGCGCCCGGAGCCGTCGAAGTCGGCGGCCACGATCCCCAGCCCCTTTCCGTCGGGCGCGTGAATTCCGCACTCCTGGCTCACGTCGCGGAATCGTCCATCGCCGAGATTCTGGTACAGCCGGTCCTGTTCCGCCGGCAACTGGTTCGGGGAACAGGAGATGGGCAGGCCGTCACGCTCGCAACGCCGCTTGAGCGATTCCTCCAGTTGCGTGTAGGTGACCTCCATGATCTCCGGCAGCGCGTCAAGGTTCAAATCCACCAGCGCAACGCTCACCGTCCATTCCTGGCCGGCGACCCCGGCCTGCTCGGTCACCTCGCGAAAGGTCCCGTCCCCTTGATTCTCGTACAGCCGGTTCGGACCGACGTTGCCCACGTACAGGTCGGGGAAGCCGTCGCTGTTGTAATCGCCTGCAGCCACCCCCTGACCGAAGTCGCGTTCGACCAGACCGGCCAGGTCCGTCACGTCCACGAAGCGGCCGTCGCCCTGATTGCGGAACAAGCGGTCGCTGGGCGTCGTGGGTTGACCGCGCTGCTCCCAACGCCCACTCTGGACAAAGTACAGATCGGGCCAATGATCGCCGTCGTAGTCCAGCACGCCTACGCCGCCGCCCGTCGTCTCCAAGATGTGTTCCAGACCGCGCTGGGACGTCGTGCCGTTGAAGTACTGGAACGTCAAGCCTGCTTCGGCCGCCACGTCGAGCAGTCGCACGTTTCCGTCAGCCATTTTGCGAGACACCTTGGCGGCGGCTTCGCGCGACGCGCCCGGCCAGTCGGGAAGCGGATAGGCCGCTGGATCGAACCGCAGCGCCGGTTGAGCGGAGACGATCGTGAAGTCAGCGGTACCGCCGGCTGGCGGCGTGCGCCGCGTCAGCACCGCCTGGGCCCACTCCAAGCGGGGATTCATGAGCAAGGCCAGCCGGCACCAGCCGGCGGCCTCCCACTCGCGTCCGACTTGCCCGCAGATCTCGGCCACCTGATGGATCATCTCCAGATCGTTCGCCGTCCGCAGGTCGTTCATCAGCGCTTCCAGTTTGGAGAGTTGCCGCGAGCGTTCGGCAAACGGTTCGGCCTCTGTGGATTTGCCCAGCGAGATCAACGCTTGGGACAATTGGAAATTGGCCGCGGCGTGGTTGGGGTGCATCCGCAGGGCCTCCAGGAAGCAGCGGGCCGCGGCGGCCTGCTGCTTGTTGCGCCGGGCCCACAATCCGCGCACGTGCCAGATGTGCGGATGCCGGTCGGCCTCGGGGGGCAAGGCGGCTTGCCACGCCAGGAATCCGGCGGACTCCGGTTTGTTCAGCAGAAGCTCTCCCAGCCGCGCCTGAGCCTCGATCTGCCGCGGATCCCGCTTGATGATCTGCTGCAAAACCCACTCGGCGCGATCAAGCCGATTCTCGATCATGTCCACGCGGGCGCGGCCCAGCAGCACCAGCGGGTCTTCCGGTACGATCCGCAGGCAGGTATCGACCAGATGGGGATTGTTGACCATCATGGCGTCGATCCCGCCGATCATCAGCAGCCGATCGCGGCTCCACTGGCCGGCCAGCAGCAACGTCTTGGCATACGGCAGCGCTTCCCACGTCCGCCCTTCGACCTGCAGCAGGATGGCCAGCTTCTCGTTCGCCTCTTCGTGCCACGGATCAATGTTCAACGCGTTCCGCAGGCACTTCTCCGCCGCCGCCGCTTGTCCCATCAACAGCAGCCGAGTTCCAGCACCGTACTGCGCGCGGACGTATTCGGCCGGACTGGACTCGGACACCCGCAGATAGTAGGCCGCCGCGTCTTCCGGCCGGTCGGCGCCGGCCGCCGCCTCGCCGGCGATCAGCAAGGCGCGAGGATCCTCTGGCCACCGCTCCATGACCGCCCGCGCCAGCCGCTCAGATTCGCCGTACTGTTCCCGCACCAACGCATCGGCCGCTTGCCAAAGAAGACGCGAGGAGTGGCCGGGCAGCAAGACGGGACGGAGACAGATTGCGGCCCCGCTCAACACCCCGATCACCGCCCACCATCGGCCGAGGACTGCGAATCTGACCGAGAGCGTTTTCAACCTTCGCACCGCGTCACCCTCCAGCTTGCCCAGCACGCCGTGCGACTACTTTCGCTCGGTAATGATGCCCCAGACGAGAAAACCGAGCCCCACGACGGCCAGCACCAGGCTGGTCGGCAAAAGGACTTCGCTGGCAAAGAAACTGTGCGGAAAACCGATTGAATGCGCGTGCGAAAATGCCTGTTCCGCAGCCGCAATCAAGATGGCACCGGTCACCATGCGCATCGCAATTCCCCTTTCTTTTTCTGCAATTTCAGATGATAGCCGGGCTTGCGCGCGACGGCAAGGACGCTGGACCGCTGTTCGGCGCAGGTCGTTGTTCGGCGCAGGTCTCCCGACCTCGCCGACCTCGCCGACCGCAGGTCTGGCCGACGGTTTTGGGAGACCTGCGGTCGGGGCCGTTCTGCGGTCGGGAGACCCCAGAACAACCAGCGTCGCTTTGGATCGTCGGCAAGGTAACGACCCGCTGTCTACGTTCCGATGCCTTGACCTGTCTTTTGAACCCAATCCTCTGCAGCGCCGCAGACCGCTGCCCAAAGCGGTGACAAGCGTTCGCGAAAAGGGGACAGGACCCTTTTTTGTGCGCCCCAGAGTCAAAGGGCTCAGACTCTAACGCCCACCGTTCGCCAAGCGGCCCGAAAAAGAGGGTTACCCTTGCACCCGTTTCACGTCGTCCGCCGTGACGGTGATCTGGCGGCAGAAGCCGGTGTGCCGGCGGATGTATTCCAGCTGGGCACAGTTGCCGGGGTTCGCGTGCAAGGCTTGCTCGATCCGCACTTTATCGGCCGCTTCCAATCCCTGGTATTCTGTGGGCCAAATGGTGTTCGTTTCCACGACCAACGCTTCACGGTAACGATCGAATTTGTCGCCCATCCCCGGAAGTCTCCTCACATCCCAAATCAAGATGCGTTATAACTGGCGAAGTGACAGTATACGTTTTGTTGTGACGCGGGAAAATGCGGGATGCGGAATAGGACCAGTCGGATACGAGTTGCCGCAGCGGTTCGGCGCGGGAGGCGACTGCCGGGATTTGGGAAAGGTCCACCAGTTGCCAATCTTGGGTCCCCCATGTATCTAACTCCAATCCTGCCGAGGAGACCTGACCTTGACTGACCAGACAACCGACTTGTTGGCCAGCCTGGATCGCATCGCCGAGTTGGACTCGCTGCAGCGTGATGCCGCCATGCGGGAAACCAGCTGGATCCTCCGTGCCAGCGGGGACGAGATCCGGCGGATCCTGCAAGGAATCCTGGACCGGTCGCCGGCGCTGGGCCCGATTCAGGACGCGTTTCTGGCTGCGGTTTTCCGCCGGGTGTTAGCACGCCAAAGCGGTGCGGCGGCGGGCGCGACGCCGCTGCCGTTGGACGACGCGATCTTGGGGCAAGCAGCCGCGCTGTACCGTCACCTGGGTCCGCCGAGCGTTGCCCGGCCGTACCTGCTTTGTCTGCTGACCGGCGCTCGCACGCCGTGGGCGTTGGCAACCTTTTCGGAACTCATCGTCGCCGACCCGCCCGGCGACTCGACGTCGGTCGCAGCGGTTTTCGGTCCGTTGTTTCAGCATCGAGATTACGATCCGGCGTTCCTGTTCCCCGCCTTGCTGGACGGTCTGAAGCACGTTAGCCTGGCAGCCGCGATCCTGGATCTGTCCAATTTCGTCACGCGCGAACGAATCGTCCCGCAGCATCCGGCGGCGGGACGATCGCAGGAGATTTCCTTGCTGCTGGCCGGCCTGGTCGCCCGCTTGAGCCAGATCGAATCGTCCCCGCCTGCCACGGGCCCGGAGCTGGAAGCGTTCAGCCGCCAGGCGAAAGAAGGCATCTCGCTGGCGGTCTCGCTGTGCGACGCCCTGGCCTTGATCGGCGACAAGTCGGCCGTGGGCAAGCTGTACCAGGCGATGGAGTTGAGCCACCGACGGCTGCGTGCCGAAGCGGCGGCAGCCTTGGCGCGGCTCGGCGAGCAGGCCGGCCAACAGGTGCTGCTGCAACTGGCGGCGGAACCCGTGATTCGGCTGCGCGTCCTGGCGTACGCCGACGAACTGGGCATCCTGGATCAGGTCGAAGACCGATTCAAGACGGAACAGGCCAAGGCCGAGGCCGATCTGGCCTTGTGGCTCGCCCAGCCTGCGCAAATGGGGGTGCCGCCGAGCCGCTGTGAACTGGTCGATTCGCGGCAGCAGGCCTGGCCCGGTTACGACGAACCCGTGGATTGCTTCTTGTTCCGCTTCGTCTACGAATTCGGCGCGGCACAGTTCAGCAACATCGGCATTGCGGGGCCGGTCACTCACGCCTTTGCGGCCGATCTGGCCGACCTGCCCCCCGACGACATCTACGCGGCGTTCGCCGGCTGGCAAGCCGAGCACGAGGACGTGTACCAGTTGCCGGTGGACGGACTATCCGACCCGCAGCGCGTCGACGTGCTGCGGCTGGAACGTCGGCTGCGGGAGGAGGGCTACGACGCCATCCAGCCGCACACGCTGGGCTTTTTCTTCGGCGACAAGGCCCTGGTGGCGACCGCCACGTACCAGGGCCAGCTCGGCGTGGCCGTGGCGGACCAACTGCACTGCCTGTGGTGGCCCCGCCGCGGCAGTCCGCGCCCGATCGACTCGGAGGCGGCCTACTGCATCTACAAAGGCCGCAAGCTGCTGCGGGCGTTCAACGACTAATGATGGAGCAACGTATCCGCCCACTCGGCGAGCGGTGGAGGCGATTTCGGCATGAACTGGCTGGTTGGCGCGATGCTGCTGCTGTTGCTCGCCCTGATTCTGGATTTCGGCCTGCTGGCCTACGCCATGTACGTGCTGCTGGGCGTGCTGCTGGTCAGCCGCTACTTGACGCGGAGCTGGGCCGAAAGCCTCTCCGCCGATCGCGAGTGCAACCGGCTGACGGCCAACATCGGCGAGACGGTGGCGGTGGTCGTGACGGTCAAGAACTCCGGGCGGCTGCCCGTCCCCTGGCTGTTGTTGGAGGATCTGCTGCCGCGCCAGGCGTTGATCCCCGATCCGCCCCACCTGGGCGTCGAGGGCCGCCGCGTCAAGCTGTCGATGCTGCGCGCCGGCGGGGCCAAGAACCTGCTGTACCAACTGCGCTGCAACCGCCGGGGCTATTATCAGCTGGGCCCGCTGATCATGGAAACGGGCGACCTGTTCGGCCTGCACCGGCGTTACCGCGTGGTCACCGATCCGCATTTTTTGCTGGTCTATCCCAAGGTCATGCCCTTGGAGGGCTACGACATCGCCTCGCGGCGGCCGATCGGCGAAGTGCGGATGTCGTACCGGCTGTACGAAGACCCGACGCGGATCGCGGGCGTGCGGCAGTACCAGGTGGGCGATCCGCTGAGCCGCGTACACTGGAAGGCCACGGCGCGGACCGCGCGGCTGCACTGCAAGGTCTACGAACCCTCGACCGTGGCCGGCGTGACGATTCTGCTGGATTTCCACACGGCTTCGCACCCTCCGCAGCACGAACCCATGCGCAGCGAACTGGCCGTCACGGCCGCCGCTTCCTTGGCCAACGCGGTCTACGAGATGGGCCAGCAAGTGGGCCTGGTGACCAACGGCCGTGACGCAGCGGACCGGATTCGCCAGGAAGGTTGGGAGTACGACATCCGCACCCGGGATGCAGCCCGCCAAGCGGCCAGCATGGCCGACGCCAGCGACCGGCTGCGGCCGGTGGTGGTGGAAACCCGCCGCGGGCCGGACCAGGTGATGCGGATCTTCGAGACGCTGGCCCGCATCGAGCTGACCGACGGGCTCAACCTGACGCAACTGATCGGCGAGACCGCCAGCCGCATGCCTCGCGACGCCACCGTCGTGGCCGTCCTGGCGTCGGTCACCGAGGAGTATGCCGTGGCCCTGGGCAATCTGAAACGGCGCGGGTTTGCCGTGACCGCCGTGTTGAACGTGTACGACCTGACCGAGTTCGCCTCGGCCTCCGGGCCGATCCTGTCCCAAGGCATCGAAACCAGGCATCTGCGGGACGAGTCCGCGATCGTCACCGTCTGCCGCCGCGTGCTGCTCCGGGGCTAAGGATCGGCGAATCAATAACTGTCCAGTTCTTGTTTGCGATCATCACGCGGAGCGTGATGGCTACTTTGAAATCTTGACGGCGGGAGGTCGGCGATGATAACGGCAATTCCCTCGCTACAAGATCGCTTTTGCGGATGCCTGCTCGGCCTGATGTTGGGCGATAGTCTGGGCTTTCCTTTCGAGGGCTGGTCGGCCGAGGACATCGCGGCCGAGTATCCCACGGCCGCAGCGCTGCTGGCTCGTCCCCCACTGCCGCCGCCGTGGCCGTACACCGACGATACGGAAATGGCGATCGGGGTGGCGGAAGCCTTGTCGCAGGACGGCGAGATCCGTTGCGAGACATTGTGCGCTGCCTGGGGCCGGAACTACACGCGCGGCCGGCCCTACGGGGCCACGCGATTGGTGCTGGAAGCGATCCTTCGCGGCGAGGATTACCAGACGCTGGCGCGGACCTTGTTCCCCGGCGGTTCCTACGGCAACGGGGCCGCCATGCGCGTGGCCCCGGTGGGACTGTTCTTTCACCACGACCTCGACTTGGTTTGGAGACAGGCGGAACTCTCCGCGCTGCCGACCCACGCGCATCCGCTGGCCATCGAAGGCGCTCAACTGGTGGCCCTGGCCGTCGCCCTGGCCGTGGCCGGCCGGCCACTGGACCCGAATGCCTTCTTTGACGAACTTCTGCGACGCTGCCGGACGGCGGAGTACCGGGCCAAGCTGGCGGCCGCGCGGGCAATCGACGACCCGGCGGACTTGCCGGCCCTGGGCAACAGCGTCCGCGCCATCGACTCGGCCGTGACGGCGATCGCCTGTTTCACGCTGTTTCCAGACCGCTGTGTGGAAGCGATTGCGACCGCGATCTTGCTGGGCGGCGACACGGACACCATCGCCGCCATGGCCGGCGCCGTCGCCGGCGCCCGCGTTGGCGCGCAGGCGATCCCTCCGACGTTGCTCGGTCAAATCGAAGACGGCCTTCGCGGCAGAACCTACGTGGCCGTGCTGGCCGAGCGTCTGCACGAGGCCCACCTGGCCCGGCGGCAACGGTAGGTGAAACAAGTTCACCCGCAGC
>CAYPGE010000406.1:0-8449 GCA_964409865.1 uncultured Pirellulaceae bacterium | reverse complement strand
CCAGTTCGATCTCGACCACTTTGTTCCGCAGGTCCGGGACCCGGCACAGCCATCCAAGTACGAGAACCTTGTTTACGCGTGCCACGCGTGTAATCTGCGAAAGAGCGATCGGCATCTGCCGGACACGATTCTGACCAGCGAAAACGTTCGAGTTTACGAAGACGGCCGGATCGTGGGGCTGACGCCTGACGCGGACCGCCTGATCCGCCTGCTCTGGTTGAACACTCCTCAGACAATCCAATGGCGGAGAATCTGGATCCGCAACGTAGAACTTGCCAGAGAATACGACGAGGAGCACGTCCGGCAACTGATGGGATACCCCGACGATCTGCCTGATCTCTCGAAATTGGCTGCGCCTTTCAATTCCAAACCGGATGGAATCCAGCAAAGCTGTCACGCGAGACGACAGCGCGGCGAACTTCCGGACACCTACCTTTATTAGCCGGCTACACGAGCCAGACCACTGCCAAGAACCTTGCGCGCGCAAGGCCCGACCGAGGGCCGACGATTTGGCAATCGGCCTGCGGCTTCACCCGCCAAGTCCCCGCAGCACCCCAGTGCTGTCGCCGAGTTGGGCGGTTTCGACGCTCATGCGGTTGAGCATGGCCAGCCAGAGGTTGGTCAGCGGGGTTTCGTTCGGGTAACGGATGTGCCGGCCGGATTTCAGGGTGCCGCAGCCGCCGCCGGCCAGCAGGACGGGGAGATCGTCGTGGTTATGGCGGTTGCCGTCCGAGTTGCCGCTGCCGTAAGCGATCATGGCGTGGTCCAACAGCGTGCCGTCGCCCTCAGGGACCGACCTGAGCTTTTCCAGCAAGTACGCCAACTGCCTGACGTGGAACGCGTTGATCAGGTGCAGCTTGTGCTTCTTGGCCTGGTCGTTGCTGTGGTGCGACAGCTCGTGATGGCCTTCCGGCACCTCGATAAACGGGTAGGACCGGTTGCTGCCTTCATTGGCCAGGACAAAGGTGCAAACGCGCGTCACGTCGGCCTGGAACGCCAAGACGATCAAGTCGCACATCAGGCGCAGGTGCTCTTCATACTGCTTCGGCATTCCAACGGGCGGCTGGTAGCCGGGCGCGGGGAGCGTCGGCGCCGTGGCGGAGCGCGAAATCCGCTGCTCGATGTCGCGGATCGTGGAGAAGTACTCGTCCAGTTTCCGGCGGTCGTTGGCGCTGAGCCGGCCCGCAAGGTCTTGTGAGTCCTCGCGGATGAAGTCCAGCACGCTCTTGCGGCGGGCGTCGCGCTGAGCGCGGGCGGCGTTAGGCGTGGTGGAGAACAGGCGTTCGAAGACGGCCTTGGGATTGACTTCCTTGGGCAGCGGCTGCGTGGCCGAACGCCAGGACATGGTCGAGGAGTAGACACAGCTGTAGCCCGAATCGCAGTTGCCGGCCATCGCGCCGGCTTCGCAACCGATTTCCAACGACGGCAGCCAAGTCTGGTCGCCGATGCGGGCCGCGGCGACCTGATCGGCGGAAATGCCGGCACGGATGTCGGTGCCGGCGGTCTTGCGGGGCTGGGCGCCCGTCAGGAACGCCCCCAGGGCCCGCGCGTGATCGCCGCCGCCGTCGCCGTTCGGCCGGGCTTTGTCGGCGGTGAGGCCGGTGAGCACGAGCAACTGGTCCTTGACGGATGCGAGCGGCTGGAGCGTGGGCGTCAATTCATAGCCGGGGCCTTCGGCTTGCGGCGTCCAGTCGGCCATGTTGATGCCGTTGGGCACGTACAAGAACGCCATGCGGTTCGGCGCGGGCTTGGCGGACCCGGAGGTTTCACCCCAGGCGGTCAGCGGGCTCATGGATTCGAGCCAGGGCAGCGCGACGGCCACGCCCAGGCCGCGCAGGACGGTACGGCGGGAGATGGGTTTTGTGTTCGGCATGGTGGTGCTCCATTCAAATCTTGTTTTGGCGCGGGGCCTACCATGGGCGGCTAAGTAGGTTGGGACTCCGTCCCGACCGGGTCGGGACGGAGTCCCAACCTGCTAGGTTCCGCGGCGTTTCTGGAACGGGTCGCTACGGACAATTTCCAGGACCAGGGTCGAAAAACGGTAGTCGTCTCGCTTCAGCGCTTGCACGATCCGGTCCACAGCCACGAGGTCGTAATGCTCCAGACCGCGGCCCAGAGCGTAGATCAGCATCTTCTCCGCCAGGCAGCGGGCGAACTCGTCTTTCTTCCCCTTGATGATCTCCTTCAGCTCGGCCAGCGTCTGGAAAGAACGACCGTCGGGCAACTCGCCTGCCGTGTCGATGTCGAACGCGCCGTCCTTGGTGCGATACGCGCCGACGGCGTCGTAATTCTCGAACGCGAACCCGATCGGGTCCATCCGCGCGTGGCAGTTGGCGCAAACCGGGTTGCTGCGGTGCTGCTCGAATCGCTGCCGCAACGAACCGGTCAACTCGGCCTCGCTGCCCTCCGGCAGCGCGGGCACATTCGCCGGCGGCGGCGGAGGAGGCGTGCCGAGGATTTGTTCCAGCACCCACTGGCCGCGTTTCACGGGCGACGTACGCGTCGGGTTCGACGTCACGGTCAACACGCTGGCCTGCGTCAGCAGTCCGCCGCGCTCGCTGTCGGTTAGCTTGACTCGCACGAATTCGTCCCCGCGAATCGGTTGCCCGCCCGGCCGGACCGGCGGCTTGCCGGCGCGCGTCCCCTGCGTGTCGACAATCCCGTAGTGGCGGGCCAAACGCTCGTTCAGAAACGTGTAATCCGCGTCCAGCAGATCGAGAATGCTGCGGTCTTCGCGCATGACCGACGCAAAGAAGCGCTTGGTTTCTTCCAGCATCGCGGACCGCATCCGGTCGCCGAAGCGAGGGAACCGCTGCGGATCGGGCGCGAACGTCTCCAGCCGCTTCAGCTGCAGCCATTGCAGGGCGAAGTTCTCGACCAGCGACTCAGATTTCGGATCCTGAAGCATGCGGCGCACTTGCGCGTCGAGATTTGCCCGCAATTGGTTCTTCTCGGCCAGGCCGGACAACTCCTCGTCCGGCATGGTGCTCCACAAGAAGTACGACAACCGCGAGGCGAGCTGGTGTTCGTCCAACGCACGGACCTCAGCGCTGTCGGGACGGTCGTCCAATTCGGCGCGGAACAGGAACTTGGGCGAGCACAGCACGGCCTGCATGGCCAGCTGCAGGCCGCTCTCCCAGGACTGACCGGCCGCCAGGGCCGACTCGGCCAACTTCGCCAGCCGTTCCACTTCGTCCGTCGTCGCGGGCCGCCGGTAGGCGCGCGAGGCGAATCGCCGCAGGATCTCCCGCGTTTGCTCCGCCTGCGGCTTGTCCGCCGCGCACGCGAGCAGTCCGCGCTCTCTGGCGGGCTGTTTGTCGGGCGGACCTTGGAACGTTCGCTGCATCACGGCTTCGGCTGCCGCCAGGTACCGCTCCATCAGCACGGGTGACATGGTCAGCACGTCGCCGATGTTGTCGAACCCGTGGCCGATGTCGTCCGACGGGAAATCTTCGGTGGGATCGAAATCGACGCCGACCAGATCGCGGATCGTGTTGCGGTATTCCGTGCGGTTCAGCCGCCGCATGGTGACGCGGCCGGGATCGGGCTTGGCATCCCGCGCAGCCCGCGCGAAGACACCTCGCACCGCGCGGAGGAAAGCCTCGCGCTGCTCGACCGTGGGCCGCGGCGCGTCTTCGGGCGGCATGCCGCCAGTCTCGACCATCCCGATCACGTTGTCCCACAATTTGTGATTTTTCAACACCGACGCGTCGTCGCGGAATTCGGCCAGCGACAATTCGGCCTCAGGTTCGCTGCCACTGTGACAATCCAGGCAGTGTTGTTTGAGAAATGGAACTCCCACCTCGGGAAAACCTGCATCCGTGCGGTCCGCAGCGGCTGAGGGAAAACAAAGCCCCATCGCGAGCGCGAAGGAAGAAGAAGTGACGAGCAAGCGAGCGATGCGTCTTGTCGCGATGGTTCTCATTTGCACCTCCGAATGATCCGGGCCAGGCTGCCGAATTATAGATCAGCCGGCTTTGATGAAAAGCCGGTCGAACGCCGGAACTCCGTCTGCCTCGCGCGGCGCGACGTCGGCTCCCAAGCGGCGACAAGGCGCCGCCCTCCCAACGGGCGTTTTGCCGTGGGCGAGGTCCCTAGGCCGCGCCGACCGGGCGCTGCTCGTGGAAGTTGCCGGCGCGGAACGCGTCGGCGATGGCCAACGGGACTTCCGCCTCGGCCAGCACCAGGCGAGCGCGGTTCTCGGCGACCTTGGCCCGATTCTCCTGTTCCATGGCGACGGCCTCCGCGCGGTGGCGTTCAGCTTCGGCGCGGCGCTTGCGCATATCCGCTTCGGCCTGATCGGCCTGCAGGCGTGCGCCGATGTTCTCTCCCACGTCGATGTCGGCGATGTCGATCGAGACGATTTCGAACGCCGTTTGGGAGTCCAGGCCGCGGGACAACACGGCTTTGCTGATGCGGTCGGGGTTCTCCAGCACTTCCTTGTGCGAATTGGCCGAACCGATCGAGGTGATGATGCCTTCCCCGACGCGGGCGATCACCGTCTCCTCGGTCGCCCCGCCGATCAGTTGTTCCAGGTTGGTGCGGACCGTGACGCGAGCCCGCACGCGGAGTTCGATGCCGTTCTTGGCGATGGCGCTGAGGGTCGTTTTGCCGCTGCGCTGCGGGTCGGGGCAGTCGATGACTTTCGGATAGACGCTGGTCCGCACCGCGTCGACCACGTCGCGTCCGGCCAGATCGATGGCGGCGGCGCGGTCGAAGTCCAAGTCGATGTTGGCCCGATGGGCGGCGATGATCGCGTGTACGACCTTCATCACGTCGCCGCCCGCCAGGTAGTGTGCTTCCAGCCGCGACGTGCTGATCCCTGTGCGGCGGTCGATATTCAATCCGGCCTGAGCGCACATGATCTTGGCCGTGACAATCACGGTCGCCTTGACCTGGCGGAAACCCATCCCGATCAGGCTCCAGATGCTGACGTCGGCCCCTGACATAAACGCCTGGAACCACAGCTTGCCGTAGGCTGCGGCGGCGATCAGGAAACCAAAGAAGACCAAGCCGGCCACGATGCAAATGCCAGCCACCACGAGCCAAGTGACTTCGCCTTCGGCCAGCAAGCACGGCAAGTTGTTGAACATGATGGCTTCCTTCTTAACCGCGAACGGAGAAAGTCCCAAAAATACCTGCACACACGCCCCTCAATCTTAACCCATCCACACGGCAGACAACAACACCCGGACGAAAAATATCCGTCACTCGCGGACCTGGACGAATCCACCGTTGCGCCGACCGCCGCGAATTCCTCACCACATCTGGCCGCCAACGTCCGCCGCCGCTAAGATGTTGGGACGCAAGATCGTCACGCGGGCTGGCGCCCGCAACCCAATCGGCGAGCGGGGCGGCGTCAGTCCCCCGGCTTCTTGCAAGTCGTCGGGCTCAGAACCGGGGGGCTAACGCCACCCCGCTCGCCGCGCCAAGATGCGCGCCGTGCGCGCATCACCGTGCGTCGCGACTTGAGCCCAACACCGTATTCTCGAAAACTCAACCGGAGACCCGCCTATGTTTCGTTTCTCGTCCCTGGTGGCCGTGGGTGTTCTTTTGCTGGGCTGCTCCGGCCATCCGTCGGCTGCTCCCGCCCCGTCGGCAAGCGTCACTCCGGCGGCCGGCGCGGCTGTGGTCCAGCAGGTGACCCTGCGCGTGCCGACGATGGTGTGTACCAAAAACTGCTGGCCTGCCGTCCGCGACGCGCTGCAGCAGCAACCCGGCGTGACGGAGGTCAAGCTGGCTCCGCAGAAGGAAGAAGTCGCGATCGACAACCCGCTGGTGACGATCAGCCTGAACGGCCCGTTTGACACCGACAAGGCCATCGCCGCCATCGCGGCCGCCGGATTCGCCAAGGCGACGGTCGAGAAGTGAGGCACCGGGCGAACGGGCGGCGCGGGACGTGGAAGAATCGGGCAGGAACACCGGGGCAGCAACAAAGGGCGAGCCCTCATGGACACGCAGCTCCGCGTCTTGATGGTCGATGCCGCGACGTCGTACCACCGCATCGATCGGTATCCGGTGGGCAAACCGTTTTTCGGTCCGGTGGATCTGGGGCTGCACCTGGCGGGCAAGCACCGCTCGCTGAACATGGGCGCGGGGCTCTTGGCCGGCTCGATCTTTCCCGGCTCCAACCGGCTGATCGTCACCGGGTTTTCGCCATGCTGGGGCGGGTTCTATGTCTCCACCATGGGCGGCGCGGCGCTGGTGTTCGACAACCTGGGCGTCAATCTGCTGTCGATCGTGGGCCGGGCACCCACGCCGTCGGTGCTGTCGTTGAACCGTCAGGGCGGCGAACAGGTCGAGGTCGAAACCGTCCCCGTGGATGTGCGGCAGGTCTGGCAGCAGGAGCCGGGGGGCGTGTACGCGATGATGCGGCACGTACTGGAGAAACTCGGCGAGCGATACGCGACGGATCCGCGCGTGCTGGCCGTGGGGCCGGCGGCCGAGGCGACGGATTTCGGAGCCATCGGCTCGGCGCCGCTGCGTGGCGGCCAGTTGACCCCGGTCGACACCTGGTGCGGCCGCGGCGGGTTCGGCTCCAAGCTGCTGCAGGAGCACAATCTGGCAGCCGTGATCTACGGCGGCACGTTCGTCGACGAGGATTTTCGTGATCGCAAGGTGGCCGATGAATGGTTCGCCCAGAAGTACCAGAAGAAACTCGCGGCGGTCGATTTCGAGGCCACGACCAAGTACCGCTTTGATCCCCGTTTCCAGACTGGCGGCACGCTAGGCGTGAACTATGCGACCCTCGGCGGGCGGCTGATGTTCTTCAACTATCGCAGCATGTACGCGACCGAAGAGCAGCGGCTGCAGGTGCACGATCAGTTCATCGTCAACCACTATTTGAAGCAGTTCAACGAAGAGACGATTCAGCCCAAGCAGCAGGCGATGTGCGGCGAGCCCTGCGCGGCGGTCTGCAAGAAGCTGCGGGACGAGTACAAGAAGGACTACGAGCCGTATCAAGCGCTGGGGCCGCTGGCCGGGGTTTTCGACCAGCGGGCAGCCGAGCGGCTGAACCGCCGCGCAGACATGTACGGATTCGACGCGATCTCGGTGGGCGGTGTCGTATCCTGGCTGATGGAGTGCCTGGCCGAAGGGCGGCTGAGTCCCGAGGAGGTCGGCGCCAAGGACCGCCCCGCCTTTTCCGCCGAAGGCTTCGACGTGGTCGCCGATTCGGCGCACAATGCCGGCATCGGCGTTGCCATTCTGGACGCGATCATCCAGCGGCGCGGCGTCGTGGACCTGCGCGAAGGGGCCCGCAAGTTCGCCCGGCGACTGGCTCGCGACAAGGGCCGCGAGGTCCTCGATCCATTCGTCTACACCGCCTTTGCCCGCAAAGGCTGGATGGTGCCCAACCAGTACTGGACGCCAGGCGCCATGTCGCCGATGGCCATCATGGGCAAGTATTACATGTACTACGGCAACGACTTCCTCCCGCCGCGCGAGCTGGGGCGGCTGAACGCCGATCTGATGAAGAAGGAACTGACGCTCGACAATCTCGGCTTCTGCCGCTTTCACCGCGGCTGGGCCGAAGAGATGCTCCCCACGATCATCGAGTCGCTGTACGGGCTCAAGGACCGGCTGCAGGAGGAGATCGCGGCCACGGCCAGCCGCATCGCCAGCCGCAACGCCTCCGTGTGCTGGGAGTCGGAGCGGAGCATCGACTACGTCTATACGTTCCTGAAGCGCAAACAGACGGTCGACGGCGTCCAGCGGCCCGAACTGGACTCCTGGATCAAGCAGTTTGAAACGAACAAACAGGAAGCAGCGCTGGCGTTCTGGTACGAGGTCCACAAAGGCGCTGCGGAATCGCTGCGCGAGTTCTGAGCGAGGCCGCTTTGCGCCGGACGAGGTCCTGCGTTTCTCGGGGGGAAAGACTGCGAGCGTTGCCAACTCGGTCCGGAAAAGCCGCCGTGGCTGAGCACGCATTCCACGGACACCGGATCGGCGAGGAACGCCGTTGCCACCAACTGAACGTGGAACTAACGCAAGCAGACATTTTGCCATGTTGAATCGACGCGCGATGATGGGACTGTTGGGAACAGGGGCTCTTGCCGGCACGGCAAACCTGCTGGGACGTCCCCCCCTCGCGGCTGAAAAGCAATCGGCCGAAGCAACACGGGGCCTGCCCCGATTGAAAATCACCAACGTGAAAGCGATCCTCACCCAGCCCGATACCGCTCGGTTGGTGGTCGTCAAGGTCGAGACCAGCGAGCCGGGGCTGTACGGACTGGGATGAGCCACGTTCACGCAGCGGGCGCAGGCGGTGGCCGTCGCGGTCGCCAAATTCTTGGCGGAGTTTGCCCTCGGCCGCGACCCGGACAACATCGAAGACATCTGGCAAACGGCCTACACCAGCAGCTACTGGCGCAACGGGCCGGTGTTGAACAACGCCCTCAGCGGCCTGGATATGGCCCTCTGGGACATCAAGGGCAAGCGGGCCGGCATG
>CAYPGE010000405.1:0-8468 GCA_964409865.1 uncultured Pirellulaceae bacterium | reverse complement strand
GTGAGGTTTGAAGCCGGGGATCGTCAGCACGTTGACAAACACGTCCAGGCCGCGGTGCCCGGTGCCGGGCGGAATGTAGATGAACATGCCCGGCTGGAGCGGATGCTGTTCGTAACGGCTCAGATCCCGCAGGTCGGGAAACACGATCAGCGAGGCCGTCCGGCCCCAGGTGCTCAACTGGTACGCCTGCGGATCGAGCGTCAGGTACATCTCGCGCTGCGGGATGCCGCCTGCGGCGCCGATCCCCTTGGGTGGATGAAAATGGGATGGCGAGGTTTCCCTCGGGATGTTCACCACGTGGCTGTTCACCCAATTCAGCCCGTCATCCGTTTCGCCCGTGTAATTGTAGAACCAGGTCAGCGGCAGACGCCGGAAGGGATCGAAGTCGGGATTGCAGCCGCCGGCCGTGTCGGCCAGGAATCGCAGCCGCCTCGCGGCCGACACGTGACTGGTGCGCCGCGTGACGTTTTCCATCGTCAAACAGGCGAACCGGCCGCGGACGCGGAGGGCTTCGTCCCCGCTGACGATCAGTTGATCGCCCTCCAGCACCGGCTCGAACGAGTCGACTCGCTTGGTCGAGTAGCCGTCTTGGCGGTAGCGTTGAAACAGCGAGGTGAGCCCCGCTTCCACGCCGGCGTCGGCGGCCCAAGGCCGCGCGACGTGGTCCAATTTCCACAGTTCGCCAACGTAGTCGCCGGCGAAGGCATCGCCCTTCCAGCGGCGGAGAATCGCGTCCACCGCCACGCCAGCCGCGGGCGAAACCGAGGACCGGCCGGCCTGCAGCCGCTGGAGCATGCCGGCAAAAGCCGGATCAAGCGGATCGGGCTGGTACTCGGCGGGCAGCCCCTGGCCGTCGCCTTCTTGCGTCCGGTATCCCTGGGGCAGGAAGACTTCGCCCTGTCCGCGGTAGATCCAGAACACGCGCATGCCCCCGTGCTCGGACCGCAACTCGCACGGGCCATCCACATCGACGCGCGTCAGACGCAGTCCGGGGTTGTCGTCCTCGAAGAACGCCCGCATTTCGCCGACCCGCTTTTCGTCGTCCATGTGGACGACTCGTAGTTGCCCCATGAAGGTGACTCCTCGGTTGGTTTCTGCCGGAACCGCGCGGATTCGTTCCGGCCGACGGATCCAGGCTACACGTTGACGATCTTGCGCAAATGCTCGATGCTGCGGGCGGCTTGATCCAGCGTTCCACATTCAACGCTCAAGACGATCTCTTGCGGGATCGTTCGGAGGATGGCAACGACTTGTTCCCAGTCGATGACGCCGTCGCCACAGGCGCAGCCGACCGCGGTTCCCATCACTTTGCCGCGTTCGGCCTCCGACTGTTCGATCGAGATGTCCTTGGCGTGCATGTGGATCAGACGGTGCTTGATCCGCTGCAACCAGGCGATCGGGTCCTGGCCCCCGAGGTAGGCATTTCCCGTGTCGAAATTGGCGCCCACCGCCGGTGAATCGACCAGGTTCAGGATGCGGTCGTATTTTGCCGGGATTAGCGAGTAGGTCTGGTGCATTTCCAGGCCCAGCTTGATGCCCCGCGGCTCACAGACTTTGGACGCCTCCATGATCGAGTACCGGATCAGCACAAAGTCCTCTTCCTCGGTCGTCCACGGCTGTTTGTGGCCTTCGTGCGTGTTGATGACCGGAGCCCCGCACTCGGCCGCGTAGCGGGCCGCCTGCTTCAGATACTCGACGGCAATTTCCGGCTTGGAAAGCTGGCTGTGCGATGAAAGGGCCGACAGCTTCAAGCCGTGCCGTTGGCAGGCCTGGCGGATACGCAACGGGTCGTCCAGCATCGACACACTGTGGAAATAGCGGGCTTCGCTCAACAACTCACGGCCCCAGTGGACCATCGGTTCGATGTACTCGTAGCCAAGTTCCGCCGCGAACTGCACGCCCCACTCGAACGACTTGTGCGACGTGCGCACGGCTTCCAGATTCAGACCGATTCCGACTTTTCCCATGAACTCCTCCACGTGTGGTTGGGCGTACTGTGTGGCGGCCACGCCGCTTGCGGCTACCGCTACCGTCCATATGATGGGGAAATGGTGGCGGAATTCAAGCGTTCTTTTGCGCGAAATGGCCGAGTTTTGCGTCCCGTGGAGGTTTTGCAGCCGTGGAACGGATGCGGCTGGTCTTCAGGCGATTCAGCGGGCAGACACCCCTACAATACCGTCTCGCAGAGTTGTCCCAGACTTCGCCGTGTTCGCGGAGCACGTAGGGGTCAGCGCCGCCGACCTGTCGCTGGTGTCGTTCCCCTGTTTCTCCGGCGCCGCTGTTGGTGCGGGCGTGTCCGGTTCCGGCGGGGCCTTGTCGGCAGCGGGGTTGGGCATGGTCTCCGCCTCCAGTTGCCGGCCACGGCCCATGCCGCGACCGCCGCCCATGCCCCGACCGGCGCCCATGCCTCGGCCCGCGCCCATGCCCATACCTCGGCCCATGCCCATGCCCATGCCTCCGCCGCCGGAACCGGGGCATTGCCCCTGGCCAGCCCCTTCGCCGTGGGCCGCGTCAGGGGCGGCGTTGCCGGCCGATGGAACACCAGCCTGGCCGTGTAGCGCAGCCCGTCCGCGACCGCCGCCGCCGGATGCCTGGCCGCCTCCCACCCCGCGACCTCCACCCATTCCACGGCCGCCTCCTCCGCCCGCCGGCATTTCCGCGGCGGCATCGGGAAAGCGTTTGGTAACGGCGGCGTAGATTTGGCTGGGGACCAGGCCGTTGCGTTCGGCCAAGTCCGCGATCGTGGTGCTCTCGCCTTCCACGGCGATCCCATCTTCCTTGAGGGCCGCAACGAGATCGGCGGTCGTCAATCCGGTGGTCTGCGCCAAACGCGTCAGCGTGAACTCTTCCGCGTGTGGCGTCGGCCCCGCCGCCGTCGTTCTCTCCCAGTAATCCTTCATCCACTCGTTCAGCGAAGCCGTCGCCGTCAGCGGAGTAACCTCGTACACCGTGCCGGCGACTACGGCCGCAGTGATCAGGATCGAGGCGGCCATCTCCCATTTGAGGTTGAAGCCCGCCGATTTCTTCCGGAGATAGCTCCAGAAAATCCGCCAGTTCAGAACGAGGTGGATGACGGTCCCGATGAGCATCAGGAAGCAGGCGTTGATGTGCAGCGCCGCCCATTGGTGCTTGGTCAAACCCGCGACCGTCCAGCCGGTCCAGTTGGCGACTCGTCCTCGGGGACTAATGAACAGGACGGACCCGGACAGCAAGGCGACCAGGAACGACAGGGCGAGCAACAGCGAAATGAACCCACGAGTGCGAAATTTCATGGCTTTTCTCCAGGCGTGCAGATTTTTCTCAGTCCTGCGGGGCTGTATGGACAATGGTTGCATGCCCGATGGCCCGGTTGTGGCCTTTACGTCCTGAAAAACCGGGGCCCGTCGAGCATCGCGAGCACTAGCTCAGCCCGCGCAAGAAAAAGGGATGGCAAATGGGATGCCATCGCCGCCAGCTTGGGGATGCACTTCCCCGAAGCGGAGTGCGCCGAGTCACTCTGCGTTGAACTCAAATCGCGTGCCTACGTGGCAGGTGGTGCAGTTGCCGGGAAAGGCGTTCCACAGCGCGGCAGTGGCAGGCATGCCGGTGCAATGGGCCGGGGCGAGCAGCGGGATGTCCCAAGATCGCAGCGATTCGATCGTCCGGGCCAGTCGCTGCGGCGAGGCTCCGACCAGGTGCATCCCGCCCAAGACCGCGTGGATCGGCTTGCCGCCCGTCAGTCTGTCCACGTACTGCAACGTGTTCACCACGCCGGAATGCGCGCATCCCAGCAGGACCACGACGCCGTCGCGGGTCTCGAAGAAAACCGACTGGTCGTCGACCAGCGGGTCGGGGCGCGAGCACTGGGCGTCCAAGAAGAACGGACCGCCCGTGTCTTCGAAGTCCGTGACGCGCGGCACCGGCCCCGTCACGCACAACAGGCCGAACACGGGCGTCGGGGACGACGTTGCCACCAGCGATCCGCGGCGCTCGCGCAGGGCACGCTCCGCATGCGCGGGGATGCCGATCTGGCGCGAGGTCCCGTCCTGGTTGCGCGCGAATTTGGGCTCCAACGCGGCGGGGTGGGCGAAGACGTAAGGCCGATTCACGCGGAGCACGTCGGCCAGTGCGCCGCAGTGATCGTAATGGCCATGACTCAGGATGACCGCGTCGGCCTGGTGCAAGGGGACGTCCAATTTGAAGGCGTTGCTCGCCAGCACGGTGCCTTGCCCCGTGTCCAGCAGCACGCGCCGGCCATCCCACTCGATCCAATAGGCCAAGCCGTGTTCGCCCAACAGGCCGGCTCCGTAGGCCGTGTTTTCAACGACGACGCTGATCCGAATCTTGTGAGTCATGACTTCAGAGACGCAAGTCCCTCCGGCATTTGCCGTTTTGCTGTCGGCGACGCCTTCGTCGAACGCACCCCGGCAGGGCGAAGCGGTCCTGTTCGAGCCCGCCCGTCCAGAACGCCTGTAAGACTTCCTCCACGTTTCCGCAAACCTGCGAAATGACTTCGATGCCGACCCCTTGCAGCATCGTCTCCAGTTCCTTCGAGATGGCCCCGCAAATCACCGTATTGACGCCCCAGTCCAGCAACTGCGTTGCGCGGCCGGCGAGGTCGCTGCCGGGCGCCGTCATCTCGAACTGGCTCCGACGGACTTCCCGATCGTCCCTGACATCGACGACCAGGAAATTCCGGGCCTCGTCGCACACAGGAGAGACTCGGGCTTGCCAGTGTGGGATGGCGATCTTCATGGCCTGCTCGTATTGCAGTTACTGCGCCAAAACAGGATTTGGCGCGGTCGCTTTTTGAAGTGGCCGAAAACCCGTCGCTTCTGGGCGACCCGAACGATTCCGGCAGGAGGCGGAACCGGCAATCTGCAAGAGCCACGGAGACGCTTGACTGTGGCATTTTGCCGGACATTCGCCGCCACTCAGCCTCCCTGGCGTTTCCTGGATTTCGGACTTGGCACATCGATCCCCAACGACTTGATTTTGCGGTGCAGCGTGCTGGGATCGATGCCTAGTTGCCTGGCGGCCGCGGTGCGATTGCCTTGGTGCCTGCTCAGGGCGTCGCGAATCAGCCATTGTTCCGTAGCGGCGAGCGTCAAGCCGCTCAACTCCGACAGGGACCATGTCTCCGCGGGCCCGCGCAGCTGGGGAGGCAGGTGCGACAGCTGAATCAGGCCGCCGCGGCAGAGGACGAACGCATGCTCGATGACGTTCTCCAACTCGCGGACGTTGCCCGGAAAGTCGTACTCCATCAGTCGCGCCAGCACGTCGTCCGCCACCCCCGCGACGTCCTTGCCTTGCAGACGGTTGAACTTGGCGATGAAATGCTCGATCAGCAGCGGAATGTCTTCCCGCCGCTCGCACAGACGCGGCAATTCGAGCCGTACCACGTGAATCCGATAGAACAGGTCTTCACGGAACTTGCCGTTCTGGACCAGACCCGCCAGGTCCTGATGCGTGGCCGCCAGCACGCGCACGTCGGTGGTGACCGGCTGGACCGAGCCCAGCGGCTCGTACACGCGCTCCTGCAACACGCGCAGCAGTCGCGTCTGCATGGCCGGCGAGATATCGCCGATCTCGTCCAGAAAGATCGTGCCGCCCTCGGCCAGGGCGAACCGGCCGGGCTTGTCTCGCCGCGCGTCCGTGAACGCCCCCGCCTTGTAACCGAACAGTTCCGATTCCAGCAGCGTATCGGGCAAGGCCCCGCAATTGATCGCCACGAACGGCCGCGCCTTGCGCCGCGACAGCGAGTGGATGGCGCGGGCGAACAACTCCTTGCCGGTGCCGCTGGCACCCTCGATCAGCACCGTGCTTTCACTTTCGGCCAACAGGGGCAACAGTTGGAACACCTGCCGCATGGCCGTGCTGCGGCCCACGATATCGGCAAAGCGGTCCTTGCCCTCGATTTCCTTGCGGAGGTCTTCGACCAGACTCAAATCGCGGAACGTCTCCACGCCGCCGATCACGTTTCCCCGGCGGTCTTTGAAGACGGCGGTGGAAATGCTGATCGGGATTCGCTGTCCCTTGACGCCCAGCACATAGATGGCCTTGTTGACCACCGGGCGCCCCGTGGCGAGCGTCTCGCGCAAGGCGCACGACGCTTCACAGATGCTGGCGCGGAACACCTCGCAGCACGGACGGCCCAGAGCTTCCCGGCGCTTCACCCCCGTGATCCGCTCGGCCGCCCGATTGAAGGACGTGATTTTCCATTCTCGATCCACGGTGAAAACTCCGTCGTTGATCGAGTCGAGGATGACACCGTGGAATTCGTCGATATCGGGAGTGGTCATCGGCTGGAAACTGGCAGCGGTCGGAAGGTGGCGCGTTACACGCGGACTCTCTCGCCTTTTGCGAGAATGCGCAGGATCGCCCTACCATTATACCGATTCGACGCCGTTCCGGCACGGCCAACCGCCCGAAAACGGCGCCAATTCCGGCCGGAACTGCGAAGACTTGTTCCGGCCTACTCTCTGTCTCGCCGCCAGCAGGGCAGTCAGGAATTGGATGCGGCGCTCGCGGCCTCAGGGACCGCTCTGCACCGTTCCCCGGACGGTGCATTCGCCGCACAAGCCGCTGCCCAAATCCGTTTGGATGCGAATGACTTTCGAGATTTCGCCGGTTTCCCCGCTTGCCGCAAAGGCAAGTGTGACGAAATGCAGCGACTTGGCCTCGTCCGCGACCGCGTCGAAAACACAGCGGGGATCATCGCACTGGACCTTCAGAATCCGAAAAGGCTTGCTGCCGCGGACGACCAGCCGCTTCTTGACCGTCTCGCCCGGTTTCATCGTCCCCAGAAACAGGGCTGCCGGGCTGACGGTCAAAGGCGACGTGACATGGCCCTCCACGGGCAACAACAGGACCTTGCCATCACCCTCATTCGTGACGATCGCCAGCTGGTCCTGCAAAACCCCCGCGGGCGCGCCCGGTTTCAAATGCACCAGCATGTGATACCCGACCTGCCCCCTGCTGCGCGTCGTTTCGTCCAAGTCGACTTCCAGGAATTGGTTCGCGCTCAGGACATCGACGATTTCCCAATCGTCACTTCCCGCGTAAGCGACTTCCAGCTTGGCTGCGCCGCCGTCACCAGCGGCAACCGCCCCGAAATCGACGGTCCCCGGCGTGAACACGACGTCGCTGCGGATATAGCCGCGGACCTGCAATTGAACCTCCGCACGGGCCGGCTCGTCAATCGTGACCGTGATCGTCGCTCCTCTCTCGCCCAGAAAAGACTTGGTGTTGAAACGCACGCGGATCTCGCCCGTTTCGTGCGTTGCCAAGGTGTCCTTCTCGATCGAAGGCGTCGTACACCCGCAATGCGAATATACGCCGGCGACGTGTACGCTCTCCTTGTACAGGTTCTTAAAACGGAACGCGTATTCCTGTTTCGATCCGCGGGGTACGGTGCCAAAATCGTGCTCGGTCTCCGAGAACATCTTTCTTGCCCATTCCTGCCCCGCAACTTGAGACGTTCCGGCGATCCACAGCAGCGCACCAAAGAGTAGTGGCTTCACGGCCTGGTTCCTCCCTAAACCTCTAGTCAGCCTTCTTGCCGACGTTTCGAAATGCAAAGGGGGCTATTCTGCAAGCTTCGTGCCGCAAGTCCAATCCCGCTTCGGGGACCGCATGACTGCACTGCCAGCAGCGATTGCCGCGCTGTCGTAGAGCGGACTTGAGTCCGCTCGGGCGGGATGAATTTCGCCCTACGGCACCATTCCCTAAGCCGCCGAAACGCGTGCGTCTCTGGCGAAACGCAACACGGTGAAAGCTCGTTCGTGTGGCGTTTTGCCACGCCTGCCGACGGAGCCGGGTTGGGGGGCCGGCATCTTGTTCCTGTGTAATCGAGGCGATAAACTGGATGGTCGCAACGCGTGTTTGCGACCGTGTCATGTCCGGAAGCTGCAAAGAAGGAGAGTTCCTCCATGCCTTGGCGATTGTCCACCATCATCACCATCGCGCTGGTGGCCGCGGCGGCAGCCGCGTTGTCGGCCGAACCGGCCACGACCGCCCCACCTCCGGCGTCCCTCGACACACCGGTTCCACCGCCCGGCCCCAACCCCAGTCCAGCCACGCTGCCTGCCGCCCCTGACGAACTGCCGTACGTGTACACGAAATGGAAGCATTTCACCGTCAAAGACGGGCTGCCTGACGATCACATCATGGCGGTCAAAGCCGACGGTCCGCGCGTCTGGGTGGGTACGGAGGACGGTTTGGCGTGTATCGACAAGCCCACTGGCAAGATCAAGACGTGGGAGTTCAAGGACAAGGACAACGACGGCAAGGCGGATGAACGCTACAGCCTGCCGTGGAAAGTCATCACGGCCATCGATGTCGACAAGAGAACTGGCGACGTCTGGCTGGGCTTGTTCGGGGGCGGTCTGGCTCGCTACAGCGCCGGACGCTTCGACCACTTTCATCAACTCAACAGCGGCCTGGTCAACGACGTGGTCTACGGGATCGCGGTCCAAGACGAAAACGTC
>CAYPGE010000404.1:0-8493 GCA_964409865.1 uncultured Pirellulaceae bacterium | reverse complement strand
GTTGCGTGAAGGCGCGACTCATCAGGTGAAGTTCGCGGACTTCTACAAGCGGTTGAAAGCGTTCTGCGCTGGCGACGGGTGCGCGTGTCCGTCTGAGCGAGAGACGGGCGCGTGGCTGAAAACGAGGTACAAGGATGGCAAGTCCAGCGTGCGCACCTACACCGGCATCGGACTCCAGCACTTGGCGGGCAACTGTGCCTGACGGCGCGGACCAGGCAGGCGGCGGGATGAACGGGACGAACGGGAGTAATTTCAACAAAGTCACTCATACGCGTGAGTATGGGGAGGTTTATGAATTCTAGTCCCGTTCGTCCCATCGTCCCAAGACGCTGGCCAGCAACGATGCGTGCCAGTGTGGGCAACGATGCGTACCAGTCGAAATGGGTAGGAGACTGGGGCGCTCCTGGCGCCGGGCCGATGTTGCGGTGGTTGGTTGCTATCCGCGCGGATAACGCACTTTCACTGGCAAGCATTGGCCGGCGCGGCGATTAGTTCGGTTTGTCCAGTGGTAGCAGCAGCCGCGATGGCAAGCAAACCTGCTACTCCGTCGTCCTGCCGGCGGCGTGGTGGCGAGTGGCACGACACGAGTTACCGTGGGGCGTTGGAGAAAGGAGGCGCGCGACGAGTAGACGATTCACGGGGTTGGCGGCGTGCTGGCCCCTGCCAAGAGTACGTGGAGAAGACGACGATGAGAAAAAACGATGAATCAAGGATATGCGGAGTTTCCGGTTACCTGGAGCGTGGACGAGACGGCCGAGCCGGGCGATGTGCTGCGCGCGCTGGCGAGAATTTTGATAAATCTCGCCCGATCTGAGAAAAATCCCGTCTATTCGGGACGGCGAGAAGCGTATACAAATACGGGCCGTGGGGCGTTGGTCGCGCCCGACACGGCCCTAACCACACCGCAAACCTGTTAAGGAGGTTCACGTCATGGCTACGTCGCATTGTAGCAATTCCGGGCAGGCCGTTCTAGTTCCCGCCGTCAGCTACATCCGAATGTCGAGCGACGCGCAAGAAGCGTCTCCCGAACAGCAGCGGGCCGAGGTTGCCAAGCTGGCAGAACGCGGCGGATACCGGCTGCTCCGGGAATACGTTGACGAGGGGATCAGCGGAGACGCGACGGAGCGTCGAACGGGCTTCCTGCAAATGCGGGACGACTGCCAGCGGGGCGAGTTCAAGGCCGTCTTGTGCTGGGACCAAGACCGGTTCGGCCGGTTCGATCCCATCGAGGGCGGCTACTGGATCAAGCCGTTCCGAGACGCGGGCGTTGTGCTGCACACGGTTGGGCAGGGGCGCATTGACTGGAACGACTTCCAGGGCCGGCTTGTGTACATCATTCAGCAGGAAGGTAAACACGCATTCTTGCGCGACTTGTCCCGGAATCTTCTTAGGGGGCATCGTGACGCGGCTCTGCGTGGCGAATGGCAGGGCGGCCCGCCGCCATACGGCTACGTCCTGCAGCCCATCGAGGACGCGCCGGCCCGACGTAACGGCTCGCGGCCAAACCGGCTGGCGCCGCATCCAGAACAGGCCCCCGTGGTGCTGCGAATCTTCGCCATGTACGACGCGGGAAAGAGTCTTCGGGAGATCACCGACATTTTGAACCGTGAAGGCGTTCCGTCGCCCGGCGGGGGACTGTGGCGTTTTGAGACCGTCCGCAGGCGGCTGGTGGACGAATCCTACACCGGGACGTTCATTTGGAACGAAACGCCGCAAGGGAAATACAACCACGTCGGCCAAGGCGGCGAGATTGTGGCGGGCCGCGCTGGCGGGGCTGTGGCGCAAAGCGCAATCCGCATCCCCGGAACTCACGAGCCGCTTGTGTCCGTGGAACTATTCGAGCGCACGCAACGGCGACTTGCCAACCAGCGGCGGAACACGTCTCCGTTCAAGGGCTCCACGAACCCATATCTCCTGTCGGGTTTGTGCCGGTGTGGACATTGCGGCGGTACGCTCGTTGGGCAGCGCGATTGCAGAAGCGAAACAGCCACCCGGTTTTACGAGTGTTCGACATACCGGATCAAGGGCGGGAGCGCGTGTCAACGCTACTCGATCCGAGAGGCGGTTCTCCTGGACTGCCTTGTCCAGAAGCTGCGAGAGCGATTCCTTGACGAGTGGCAAATGGAGGATCTGCGAGCCGAGATCCGGCGACAATGCGAAGCCCCGGAGCCTGCAATGGACAGGGCGGCCGTGGCCAAACTCCAAGCCAAGATTGACCGGCTGTCCAAACAGATCGACCAAGGGGCAGAGAAGTTGCTCGCCGCGCCTGCCAGCCTTACGGACATTCTGACGGCCAAGCTCCAGGGCTGGCAGAACGAGCGGGAATCCCTGCAACAGCAGCTACACGCACAGCAGGCCGCGTCCGTTGTGGATGCCGACGTTAGCCAGGGCATCGAAGACGCGATTGCCGAACTGGAGACGCTACGGCAGCGGCTGCACGAGACGGACCCCGGCTTGCTTCGGGACTTGCTACGGCAATTCGTGGCCAAGGTTGAAGTCTGGTTTGACGTGGCAAAGGGCGCGAAGCGTTTTAAGTCCGTTCCCCGCCTTGGTTTGATTCACTTGCGGCCGGACCTGAAAATCTTCCAGCTTGTTGCGGGTGTTACATCGCTTGGGTGAAAGGGGAGAGCCGGATCCGTCCGGCGTCGGCCAGTCGCCGCACCACGTCGTGGAATTGGCCCAGGCTGAGGGCCGGCTGCCGCGATCGGGCGAAGCGGAACAATTGGGGCAAGTCGATGGGGCGCAGCGGAGATTGGCGTTTGTGCTGCAGCACGTGTTGCCACAATTCGTCGGCCAGCTTCGGACTCGCCGGCCCGGCACCGGAACCCGCAGCGTCAGCGAGGGGGCGGTCTGCTACTGCGGCGCCGCCCGCCCCCTGTGCCGTGCGGACCGCCGCCAGCATCTTCTCCATGTCCGGCGGCTGGATCCGCGCCGAGGCCTGCTGTACGACCTGCTGCAACTGGGCAACGTGCTCGCGCACGCTCGCCAGGGTCTGCTGGCAGTCGGCGCTCGTCTGTGCAAGCCGCGCCACTCCGTCCTGCGTCGCCGTCAGCAACTGCCGCAGGGGATCGTGGTCCAGCAGATAGCGGACCCCGGCCGGCCCGATGCCGTACAACGGTGTGGTCTTGGATTTCGTCCGCTGTTGGCCGCAAGGCACGATCAGCCCCTGTTGCAGGCATTGCTGAGCAGCCGCCTTCGCCGCCGCCGAGGAAGTCAGGAAAATTCCCGGATTGGCCTTCGTCCCGTGCAATTTTCGCGGCGTCGGATCGGCCAACGCCCGCTCGATCGCTTCCAGTGCCAACTCCTCTGGCTTGGCCGTTTTCGCCATCGCTGTCGCCTCCTGCACTTTAGTTTGTTCAACATGGCTGCTGATTTCCAGTACCGATTGCCAACTTATGGTTCCGTCCAGGTTGTGAACCAGCAAGACGGGTCTGGCGTGCAATCCGCGGGACTCCAGGGTCGCATCAATTCAGCGCATGCGAATCCCGGCCAGAAGGAGGAATTAGGCCGCTTTCTTGCTCTGGAAAAAAGTTCTCTTTCCGCACAAGATTGCGTCGGGATAGGCCGTTCTCGCAGTTGACACAGTTCTCAGGCTCAATAAAATACGGGATGTTGAAGTGGAGCGACTTTGACTAATACACTGCCTTTGTTTGGTTACCCCTGCCTTGCCGCTACACGCCTGAGATTTACGCCGGTTGGAGGTTGTTAACCAGGAACCGGCGCTCGATTTGCATCCAACGTGCGAAGGGTAGAACGGATGCCCGGATGGCATCTGGTGCCGCGAGATGGAACGGCGAATGTCCTTCCTTGCCAACCTTCCTAGCGTGTACAGACCAACGGACTGATGATTGTTGCCAAGACTTATGAGGCTGGGACAAGACTCAGCCCCGACGAGTTGGAGATGGTGCGCCAGTGTCTGGCCAGCGATGGCTGCCTGGATGCGCTGACGCTGGAGTTGGAGTACGCCTCGGCCGAAGACCTGATGCGGGCCGTCGGCGTGGCACTGGGCATGGATTACATCGACTTGTCGATGGCCACCATTGACCCCAATGTGCTGCGCCGTTTTCCGCTCCGGTTGATTCACCGCTACAGCGTGTTTCCGCTGGAGTACCGTGAGGGCTCGCTGATCGTGGCGACCAGCAACCCCTTCGATCTGACGGCGCTGGACGCGGTCGGCGCGGCGGTGCCGGAAAGTGTCGTCCCGGTGATCGCCCTGGCCGACGAACTGGCGCGTTTGGTCAAGGTGCACTTGGGCGTCGGCGCGGAGACGATCGACGATCTAATGGCGATCCGCGCGGAGCAGGACAGCCGCATCGAGGTGCTGGACGAGCCCGAGTGGGACCGTTCGGAAGCGTCCGAGGCGGCTCAAGAAGCTTCCGTCGTGCGGCTGGTGAACGAGATCCTGGTGGAGGCCATCGAGGCTCGGGCCAGCGACATCCACCTGGAAGCTCAGGCCGACGGTTTGAAGATCCGCTATCGGATCGACGGCGTGCTGCAGACCCAGCCTGCGCCGCCGCAGATCCATCGCTTTCAAGCGGCGATCATCAGCCGCCTGAAGATCATGGCGCGGCTGAACATCGCGGAGAAACGGGTGCCCCAGGACGGACGCATCAAGCTCCGCGTGTCGGGACGCGAGATCGATATCCGCGTGTCGATGATCCCCATGCTGCACGGCGAAGGCATCGTGATGCGGATTCTGGACAAGGACCGGATGAACTTCTCGCTTCGCGGTGTGGGCATGAGCCGGGACGTGTACCAGCACTTCCAGCGTCTGATCAAGCAGCCCCACGGAATCATCCTGGTCACCGGGCCCACCGGTTCCGGCAAGACGACGACGCTGTACAGCGCGCTGAACGAATTGAAGGATGAAAAGACGAAGATCATCACCACGGAGGACCCGATCGAGTACCAGCTGGACGGGATCAACCAGATCCAGGTCCATTCCAAAGTCGGATTGACCTTTGCGGCCAGCTTGCGGAGCATTCTGCGGCACGATCCCGACGTGGTGCTGGTGGGTGAAATCCGCGACTTGGAAACGGCCGAGAACGCAGTGCAGGCTTCGCTGACCGGCCATCTCGTGTTCAGTACCTTGCACACCAACGATGCCGCGGGAGCGTTCATGCGGCTGGCGGACATGGGCGTCGAGCCCTTCCTGGTCTGCAGCACGGTGGAAGGAATCCTGGCTCAGCGACTGGTGCGGACCCTGTGTTCTGAATGCTGCGAGTCGTACGTCCCGCGCCCGGAGGACGTGCCCGAAGATTTTCCGCGAGAGGAGTGCCGCAAGGACGGGGGGACGATTTACAGGGCCGTCGGCTGCCGGCAATGCCGCGGGACGGGCTACCGCGGGCGCACGGGCATTTATGAGTTGCTGGCGACCAACGACGAGATCCGCCGCCTGGCGGCTGAGAGGACACCCACGAATCTGATCAAGCAGGCGGCCATGCAAGCCGGCATGCGGACGCTGCGGCAGGACGGCTGGCGGAAGGTCTGCCGCGGACAGACGACCATCGAAGAAGTCCTGCGGGTGACGAAGGTCGATTAACGTCATGCCTCAGTTCACCTACACGGCTCGAACACTGGCCGGCGAAGACGTGATGGGCACGATCACGGCGGCCAGCAAGCGCGAGACGCTCGCCGCCCTGGCGGAGCGTGAGCTGTTTCCGCTGCACGTGGTGGAAAAACGCCGCGCGCCGTGGAGTCTGCAGCGGCGCGTGAAGACGACGGTGCTGGTTTCGAACCTGGCCCAATTGGCCGACCTGTTGCAGAACGGCGTTCCCCTGTTGGAGGCGCTGAGCATCCTGTCGGCCCAATGCCCGCATCCGGGCCTGGCCGACGTCCTCTCGGATGTCCGCGACCAGGTGGCCGAGGGGACGCCGTTGGACGAGGCCATGAGCAAGCACCTGGCGGTGTTCGGCGAATTGGCGGTGAGCATGGTGCGCGCCGGCGCGGAAGGCGCTTTCCTGGAAGATGCCCTGAAGCGCACGGCCGACTTCCTGGAACAGCAGCAGGAACTCAAATCCCGCGTCAGCGGAGCGATGATCTACCCGGTTTTCCTGGCGTCGTTGGGAGTGGTCATCACCACCGTGTTGATTGTGGTGTTTGTGCCGAAATTCGCCGAGTTGTTCGCGCGGCTGGAACAGGACGCGGGGGGATTGCCGCTGCCGACGGTGGTTCTGCTGGGCATGAGCGATTTCCTGGGCCGCTACGGCGTGCTGGTGGCGGCGGCCGTGGCCGGCCTGGCGATTTGGCTGCGGCGTCTGGCCCAGAGCGAGCGCGGTCGCCTGTGGGTGGACCGCTGGAAGCTCAAGATTCCACTGGCCGGACCCGTGTTTCACAATTACGCCGTATCGCGTTTCTGCCGTATTTTGGGTACCTTGCTGAGGAACGGGGTGCCGCTGCTGAAATCGCTGGAGATCAGCAGCGATTCGGCCGGCAACCGCGTCCTGGCGCGGGCCATTCGCGAGTCGGCGGAAAACGTGTCGGCCGGCGAGACACTGTCGGCGCCGTTGGCCGCCTGCGGATTGATTCCGAAGCCCGTGATGGCGATGATTCACGTAGCGGAGCAAGCGAACAACCTGGACCAGGTGCTGGTGGGCATCGCCGACGGCATCGACCGCCGCACGGCCCGGCAGATCGACATGGTCGTGCGGATGGCCGAACCGGCGATGCTGCTGGTCATGGGAGTGCTGATCGGGTTCGTGCTGGTGGCGCTGCTGCTGCCGGTATTCGACACGATGACGATGATGGGGTAAAATGGCCGCTCGGGGAAAGAAGCCCGGCTTCTTCCGGAAGCCGAAATTCGAAGACCCCCAAATTCATGAGCGGGTAGGCAGGAAAATGGAGGACCATGAGATGAAGATTATTCAACGCCGTCGGACCCGCCGTGCCGGGTTCACCTTGACCGAAATGTTGATCGTGCTGGCCATCCTGGTGATGTTGGTGGCGATGGTCGTGCCCCGCTTCATGGGCGCTCGCAAGAAGGCAGATATTCAGGCAGCGCAAACCCAAATCGGATTGTTTCGCGGGGCCTTGGAAAACTATTACATGGACACCAAGTGCTTTCCCACCACGGAGCAAGGACTGCAATCCCTGCTGACGGCGCCTGCCGACGGGGGAGCTGGGGCGGAAGGCGCGGAAGGGTCGGCGGGGTCGGCGGGGTCGGTCGTCGGCTGGAATGGGCCCTACGTGAACAAGGATACGATCGGCCTGGACCCGTGGAATCGCGACTGGCAATATGCGTACCCGCCAGAGCGGGGCAGTACGGACATGCCCGACATCTGGTCCTTTGGCCCGGACGGCGAGGACAACACGGAGGATGACATCTGCAGCTGGACGGTCAGCGGCGGCGGAGAAGCGGGCGCCGAGGGTCAACCGAAAGAAAACCTCGATGTCGACGTCGACGTCAAGTTGCCCAGCGGTCCCCCCGCTCCCAGTGGCGGCGGCCCCGCGGGACCTCCCGCACCCGGCGGCGGCAGGGTGCCCTAGCAACGATGGCCGAAGTGACTTCCCGAATCTCACACCTATGGCATAGCTACAAGAGAAATGAGGATAGCTGACAGAAAGATGGAATGACAGAAAAATGAAAGGCTGAGTCAGGTCGAAACGCAGGTTGACACTAGTTTTCCTGACGCTCTCCGTTCCTCATCTTTCTGTCACCCCATTTTTCTGTCAGCTGCTCCGGCTTTTTTCTGAAGGATCGGGAAGTTATTGTGGACCGCGTTGCTACGTGACTTGCCACAGAGCGTACTCAGACTTCCACTTGACGATGGTGTTCGGGTGGCCCGCTTCCACTTTACCCTCGCGAGACGTGCCAGCGGCCGGATCTTGCCGGCCTCGCGCCGACTCCCGGCGGCGGCCGCGTTCACCCTGATGGAACTTCTGATCGTCGTCGCCTTGTTGGCCATGGTCCTGACGCTCAGTCTTCCATCGCTGCGGAAGCTGTCCGCCAAGAGCGAGTTGCGGACCGCCGCTCGGCAACTGCGGGTGACGTTGCTGGAAGCGCGATTGGCCGCGATCGATTCGGGCAGGCCGGTTGTCTTCCGTTACCAGCCCGGAGGCGGACAGTTCGAGGTTGAGCGAGGGCAGGAACTGTCCGCGCCTTTGCACCGGGCAAGTGAGCAGTTGGGCGTTGCGGAGCCCGACCAGTTCGACACCGGCAGCACGGCGGGGGACGCGGCGACGGAGCCGCAATCGCTGCCCCGTGGCGTGCGGTTCGTTGATCCGTCGACGGACCGGCAAGCCGCACCGTCGGCAGCCGTCGGCGAGCAGCCGGATAGCGGCTCCTGGACCGTCCCTCTGGTCTTTTACGCCAACGGCCGGACCCGAAATGCGCGGATCGCGTTGATCAACGACACCTATCGCATCGAACTCGACGTGCGCGGCTTGACGGGCACGGTGCAGATTTCCCAGGTCGCAAGTCTGCCAACGCCGGAGGCGGCAGCGCCCCAGCCCCTGCCGGAGGTTGCCTTATGACCGTTGGGCGATCACCAAGCG
>CAYPGE010000403.1:0-8530 GCA_964409865.1 uncultured Pirellulaceae bacterium | reverse complement strand
TCTGCATCGACCTGCAGGCGTACACGACCACGCAGGCTCCGGAGCGGGAAGACATTCTGAACGTCGGTGGCTTCAGTGACGCCGTGTTCAGCGTTGTGGCTGCGTTCCTGGGCGGCGACGCTGGCCGTTTCGTGGCCGAAGTCGAAGCCGTCGAGCTGTAGACCGGCCATGAGGTCGAAAACAAACGCCCCCGACCCAGCGATGGGCCGGGGGCGTTCTCTTGCGCCCGCATAAGCTCAGTGAAACCAGAAACCTATCTCCATGGGCGTCGGCGGGCCTGGGCCGCCGCGAAGCTCCGGCGGACGAGTTCCACGTCTTTCTCGATCTGGAAGTCGAACATGCCGACGCACAGGAAATCCGCACCGCCGTCGAACGCGGACTGAAATCCGTCGGCCGGCGAAATAGCCCCGGCAGCCAGAACCTTGAAGGCGATCCAGGGGACCTTTACCTCCTGCATCAGCGCCACGGTCGCATCGGGACGATCGCAGAACAGGTTGTCGTGGTAGTAGCCGTGATCGTCCGAATTCGGTTCGTACATTTCCAGGTCACGCCGATTCTCTGGCGGATGCGCGGACCAGTACCGGTCGTGGTGCAGCGTCTTGAAATAGAAGTCTGGCAGGAGCCCTTCACGGACGCAAAAGGCGATGGGCTCAAACCGTGTCAACCAGCAGGAGCCCGCGAGTGGGCACGCGGATTACCCATGGACCACGGGAAGTTCCTTGTCCGATCATCCAGACGGGGGTAAACTGCGGTGGTACAGAGGACGCCCTTTCGCCACCCGGCTTGCCCGGCTGGTTCCACGGATTCTGCACTACAACGTCTATCAAAGAGAAATCATGGACAATCTCCCGCCATCCCCGGTGCCGCCGAAAACGGACTTCGATCCGTTCGCCATTACCCGCGCTGATTCCGCGTTGCTCAAGTACTACTTCCTCGTCTCGTTGCTGGCGGGACCGGCATTTCCTTTGGCCTTCGTGCCGTTGTTGTTCAAGTACGAGACGTTGCGATATCGCTTTGACGAAAGCGGCGTGTCGATGAGCTGGGGTATACTGTTCCGCCGCGAAACGTACCTCACGTACCGGCGGATTCAGGACATCCACCTGACACGAAACCTGCTGCAGAGATGGATGGGATTGGCCACGGTCAGCGTCCAAACGGCCTCGGGCAGCGCGACGCCCGAAATGAGCATCGACGGGGTGCTGGCGGCCGATCAACTCCGGGATTTCTTATACTCGCAGATGCGTGGGGCGAAAGGCGAGACGGCGGGATTGCAGGCCAGCGCCGTGGAGGCGGCCTCGCCCTCGGCTGGTACACCTGACGAGGCGTTGGTGTTACTCCGCGAGATCCGGGATGAGCTGCGGCGATGGTCCGCGGCGGGAGGTCCGCGATGAGCCAGCGTGTCGAGCAGGTTTCCCAATGGATTTATCAGGGCCTCTGGGGTGTGCTCACGCATTGGTTTCGGGTGCCGGATCGGCCTCCGACGTTGCCCACCGAAGCGGGCGAGGCGACTCAGTCATTCCAGCCCGCACAGGGTTTCCTCCGATACCTGAAGTTCCAATTCTGGGTCGCCCTGATCGTCGTCGATGGACTGCTGGTCATCGGCTGGCTGGCCTTGGGTGTTGCCTCGCCCCTGGCCGGAGTACTGATCACGCCGCTGGCCCTGTTCCTGATCATCGCTCCGGACGTAGTGGCCTATCTGGCGATTCACCTGCGGTTCGATACCACGTGGTACGTGGTCAGCGACCGCAGCCTGCGCATCCGTCGTGGAATCTGGATCATCCACGAGACCACGATCACCTTTGAGAACGTGCAGAACGTGACCATCAGCCAAGGCCCGCTGCAGCGCTGGTTCGGCATCGCCGACGTAGTGGTGGAAACCGCGGGCGGCAGCGGCGGACGCAGCGAACAGCATGCTGCCTTTGCGGCGGGCCATCAAGGCTTGATCGAGGGCCTAGCCAACGCGCCGCAAATCCGCGATCTGATCCTCAGCCGCCTGCGCCGTTCGCGGTCGGCCGGACTCGGCGACGAACACGCGCCCCGCGGGTGCTCCGCGGGTTTGGCCTGGTCGCCAGCTCACTTGGCCTGCCTCCGAGAAATCCACGACGCCGTGCGCGGGTTAGCGTCCCGCTGACCGAAGCTAAAGAGCCAGCTGACCCCGATCCGGCAGGTGACGGCCACGCCCCCGGCAACCGGTCAGCCGCAACGGTCACCGCAGCCTGTAAGCGAAGCCGCCTGCCCGCAATATCGCGGCCTTCGGGATGCGGGGGGATTTCTATTCCTTTGTCGGCGCAGTAGCATTGGCGGCAAGCTCGTTTGTCATCGGGACGAAGGGCTCGTGTATCGAACTCTCGATTTGAGGAGATGGTGCTATGAGACAACTGGTAGCAGCGGTGTGCGTGTTGACCTTCATGGGGCTGTCGAGTCTTGTGCGGGCGGAAGACAAGCCTAACCCGACCGGCACCTGGAAGTGGTCCGTCAAGATGGGTGATCAGACCCGAGAATTCTCGCTCAAGCTGAAGTTGGACGGTGACAAGCTGACGGGTTCGATGCCTGGACGTGATGGCAAGGAAACGCCGATTGCAGACGGCAAGTACAAGGACGGCGAATTGTCGTTCTCCGTTACTCGCGAGCGAGAAGGCCGTAAGATGACCAGCAAGTACTCGGGCAAGGTGAGTGGGGACACGATCAAGGGGAAAGTCGAATTCACCCGTGAGGGGCAAACGCAGAGTCGGCCTTGGGAAGCCAAACGCGCCAAGGACTGAGAGGCCTGTTGCAGGTCGCCGGGCGGTCATCCGCCCAGTTCTCCCACAGATCCGGACTCGAAGCGGTCCACGCGATCGCCGCCGGCATGCTCGCCGGTAAACCTCGGTGCCCTGGCCGCAATACGGCAGTTGGTGGCCCCGCCCCCTGCCGCTCGCCCGTGTCACGTTCACGGGCGGACGTCGCGTCTTTGGTCGCCACTGCCGCGGCGTCGCGACGGGGGCGACGGCCGCATGGACGCGATCCCGCAGACGGTGGAGTCAGGGACGGATCGAAGCCACGCCACGTGGCCCCGAACTCGCACGGGTCGCGTCTTGCCACGCGGCGAAACGCCAAGACAGTCCACACGCGTCAGGCGATACGCAGCACCTTGGCACCCGGCTGGCCACCGCGTTTCAACGCCAGCAACGCCTGATTAGCATCGGCCAGGGGGTATTCCCGAACATCGGGGCGCAGGCCCGCCTGGGCAGCCAAACACAGGAATTCCCGCACGTCACGGCGCGTGACGTTGGCGACACTCTTGATCTCCTTCTCCATCCAAAGGTGTTCGGGATATCGCAGTCTCAGCAATTCGCTCTGGTCCGCGTCCTCCTTGCGAATGGCATTGATGATCAACCGGCCGCCTGGCCGCAAGTGCCGCAAGGCTTCCACTACCGGTTTCCATGCCGGCGTGGTGTCGATGATCGCATCCAGCGGCTCTGGCGGAGACTCCGATATCTCGCCGGCCCACGTGGCGCCAAGCTGCCGTGCAAACTCGCGTTCCGCATGACTGCGGCTGAACACGTGCACTCGCACGGCGGGCCAGCGAGACCGCACCAGCTTGAGGACCAGATGGCCAGAGGCACCGAAGCCGGTTAGCCCCAGCCGCCCTTCTCCGGTCAGTTGCGTGAGACGCAACGAACGGTAACCGATGGCACCTGCACACAAGAGTGGGGCTGCCTCAGCATCTTCCAGCTCCAGAGGGATCGGATGTGCAAAGTCCGCCGAGACCGTCATGAACTCCGCATAGCCGCCGTCGGCATCCCGTCCGGTAGCGCAGAAGTCCGGGCACAGATTCTCGTCACCGACAGCGCACTGGGCACACTGGCCGCAGGCATGGTAAATCCAAGCTACTCCGGCGCGATCACCTTCGCGAAAGGCGGTGACGCACTCTCCCACGCGCTGCACACGACCGACCGCCTGGTGGCCCGGCACGACCGGCAGCCGCGGCGGCGGCATGCGGCCTTCGATTTCGTCGAGTTCCGTGTGGCAGATCCCGCAGACGGTGACCTGCAACAGGATTTCGCCCGGCCCAGGTTCCGGAATCGGCAGGTCCGCCGGTTCCAGTGGTTGCGAGTCGCCAGCCACGGGGCCGATCCGGCGTAGCAGCATCGCTCTCATGGTTTGTGCCGTCCTCTTACGTCCAAAATATCGCATTCGTCGTCGGTGACTTCAACTCCCGTGGCCCGGCGTCGCGACGTGGGCGTCTGACCGCGATCCGGCGGCCGCAATCCCGGTCTTCGGCAGGTACGGGCTGCATCAGTCGTGTTTCCCCTTCAAATGACGAACGGCTCGGTAAATCATGAGGTAGATTCCGCTGCCGAACAGACCCAGAACAACCCCGGCGAAAGCCAGCCCAAGACCGCCTCCCAGAGCACCAACCAAGCGGTTGTTGGAATCCGACAACAGGGCTCCGGCGACTGCGCCGAGTGGGACTCCAATGAGTACGCAGGCCAGAATGACCTTGAGCTGAAACAAATTGTCCGACTTCCGAATGTTCATCCCCACGACAGTGTCCGAGACGATGTTATAGGCTTCGCGTCCCGTCGTGGAGTTGTTTGGTGTGCCTTCTGCAGGGGCGACGGGTGAGACGGATGTGGTGTCGGCGAACGGGTTCGGAGATGGAGGTTGCGAGGTCATGGCACCGTTACCAATGTGAGGTCATTGACGCGAACAGGATCAGCGAACCAGGGCAGCCATTCCAGCTTCGTTCTTCTCGCGGTGTAACTAACGATGAGGACGAATCTACGGCAGCAGTACCACGTAGTCAATCAGTTGCTGCCGATTCCGCCGGTCGGTTGTCAATGCAGTCTGGCGGAAGTGGCGTCCTGTCGCCAACTGGAACGGGACGGCGCTGAGCGTGGCCCCTGCCGTCCAATCGTCCCACAAGTGGCCACAGATTGGTCAGTGTCGTGGTTCTGGGCGAAGTCGCGTCCCGTGGCCAACGACGTCGCGGCGGACGTTGTGGCAGTCGTTTGGCCGCGATGGGGCCACGAAGCCGCCGGAATCCGGACCGCATGGATCATCGCCTTGGCCTGAATTGGAGTTACAATCAGGATGCATCTCCGACTGTGAGCAGCCGCATTGGTTCGGTGTGATCGCCTCTGGGGACAACGCGAGGTCCGCCCGTCATGATCCTGCACGTGGACATGGACACCGTGGACGGGAAGCGGCTTGCACTCTGGACTTGGTCTTTGGCTGTGCTACTGTGGACTGCGCGTCTGCTGGCGATGGTGAGCGGCTGCCGCTGACCGGCGTCCTGACCGATCAAGGGGGGAGCCCATGGCCGATTCCGATTCCACCGATGCCAATGCCAACAATCCCTTGGACTGGGCGAAGTCGCTCGGTTACACTGAAGACGAACTCCGCGGCGTGCCGCAGGGCTTGGTCTGCCGGGGATGCAGCAACCCGACTGCCGCGGCGGATTTGAAGGCCGGCGAAACCGTCCTGGACCTCGGCTGCGGGGCCGGATTAGATGCGTTCCTTGCCGCGCGAAAGGTCGGTCCGACAGGCTGGGTCGTCGGCATCGACGCTTCGGCCGAGGCGGTGGCGACGGCAATGCAGCACGCTGCCACAGGCGATTACCCGAACGTCGAGTTCCGTGTCGGCGTAATGTCCGCCCTGCCCGTCGAGGACCAGTCCGTCGATGTCGTCATCAGCAATTGCGTGATCAACTACTCCGCGGACTTGGCGGCCACGTTCCGGGATGTCTTCCGCTGCCTGAAACCGGGTGGTCGGATGCTGATCGCCGACTTGGTGACGCAAGGCGAGTTCTCCCAGGACGCCCTTGACGATCCGGTCTGGGGCCATTGGCTCGCCGCTGCCGTGGGCAAGCAGGCTTTCCTGGCCGCGATCAACGAGGCTGGCTTCAGGAACGCCACAGTTGTCGCGGAAAGCGTGTTCCCGATGGCTGAACAGGACGATCGGCTGCGCGGAAAGATCCTGAGCATCCAGGTGCGAGCGGGGAAGGCGGACTAGAGACGCCCCGGTCCCAACGCGTCGCCAACCCGCACTTCCTTCCGGCCCGTGTAGTGGACGACGAGCATCCAGTGGCGCAGATCGCGGGCAAAGGCAGTGTCGTCTACGCTGCGGCAGGCGATGCCGTACCATGTGCTCAATCGAAGCCGGTCCACTCTGACTGGGGACGTTCCCAGCCGATCGAGCAGATCCTTCAGTCGCGTGCCCACAAAGTCCGGGTCCAGTGCATTGATGGCTCGCGCGGCAATGCCAACGGTGATTTCGTCGGAATCGCCCAACGCTTTGAAAAGGTCGGGCAAGGCGTCTCGACCAGCCGGTCCCAGCGCACGGATGCAGTCGGCCGAGGCAGCTCGCACTGTCGGTGCCCCCGTCTGCAACAGCTGACACACTTCAGGCAACGCAGGCGCGCTGGCCGCTCCAATCCGGGACAGCGTGCCCAGGATTCGCAGCCTGGCAAGATCGCTGGCGGCGGGCAACTGCTTCCCGAGCAACGGAACCGCCTCCGCTCCTCGGGCTACCAAGTCACGCGACGCCGACGTGTACCCCTCGAATCCAGCGTCGCCGCTCGTCAGCATCTGGAGCAAAGAGTCCACGGGAACGGCGGCTTGTTGCTGGACAGAGTCAACCTGCCCCAGACCCGAGGTGACACCGGCGGCCGACAAGACGGCGAACAAGCAGATTACGAGTCGGTGCTTCATGGTGACGCATCCTTTGGACTTGTTGCCTGGAAAGCAGGCGGGACTCTCGCAGTCACGACGCGGGGACAGCCGCGCACAACGAGCAAGGCTGCCACACTTTTGACCGCGGTGCAGCCATGCTACGCCTGCGCGCGGCTGTCAACGCTACCCGCACACGATCGCGGAACGCTCGTTCCAGGAAGCGTGTTATCACGCGCAGCACAGGGGAAATCAAGAACCGTTCGAGTTTTCACCGGATGCTGGACCGGCGTGGGCGTCGCGGATCTGCATCCAGCCTAGATACGGCGACGCGTCGCGGGAAACGGTCTCCAACCTCCCCACCCTGTCGCAGGTCTATTTGAAAGTGCATTCCAAACGATTGGCCCATCGATTGCGAACGGCGATTCACGCGAAAACGGCTGTCAGCCGAAGGAAACGGGCACTGGCCAATCGGGTCCCGGTGGTGTCAACTACGTGGACTGCAGGTAGTAGTGACGTTCTATCGACGAGTGTCGATTGCCTCAGGAGGTGGTCCCATGCGATTGTTGAACGCCGCTTGCTGGTTCGCCCTGTTGCCCGCGATCATTGCCTCGGCTGGGGAGCCGCCTAGGGATCGGGATGGCCGCCCGCGGATCAAGAAGCTAGGCACGATCGATGTGGACAAGGTCGAGAATTCGCCAGTCGTGTTTCACGGCAAGCTGTACCGCTGCGAGTGGTACCGGAACAAGGGCTGCTTCCATTTCGTCGAGCACGACACGGGCCGCACGACGCCGGAGTTCGCCCAAGGCTGGTGCTTTGCCAACGCCTTCGTCGCCGGGGACACCGTCTACGTGACAGGCACCCAGCACGGACCGAAAATCCAGATGTTCACCTCCCAGGATCTCGAACACTGGGACACGTACACCGCGTTGGACCTGCCGGGACACACGATCTTCAACACGTCGATCTGCAAGGCCGGCGACCGCTACGTGATGATGTACGAGATCGGCGAACCGGCGGAGGAGGCGGGCGCACCGTTCACCGCGCGGTTTGCCACATCCCCGGATCTCCGGCAGTGGACGGTCACGCCGCCGGAGTGCAACTACGCCAAGGACCGCTACACGGCCCCGCACTGTCTGCGATATCTGGACGGCTGGTTTTACGATTTCTTTCTCGCCGCCTTACCCGGCAGCTACGAAATGCACGTGGTGCGGTCGAAAGACTTGATCCACTGGGAACTCAGCCCGCTGAATCCGGTCCTGCGGGCGTCGGACGAGGATCGGCAGATCGCCAAGGAGCGGCTCACGGCAGCCCAGCGACAGCGGATCGCAACCGCACGCAACATCAACAACTCGGACCTGGATTTCTGCGAGTTCCAGGGACGGCTGATCATCAACTACTCGTGGGGCAATCAACAGGGTGTTGAACACTTGGCCGAAGCCATTTACGAAGGAACGGAGCAGCAATTCCTGCGTGGCTGGTTTCCGCAGCATTGAAAGGGTGACACCCGTTCTTGCCGCGCGAGCAGCTCGATACCGCCCGCCAGTTTCTGGCTGATGCATGCGGGGAAACGCCAGGGTTCGAGATTCCGAGTGGTCCGGTTCGAGTTCCCGTACATGGCCGAGCGCCGGCAGACCGGCAAGCGTCGGCCACCCGATCGCGAGCCGGTCCTGCGGCAGACATGGCTGGACGTGATTGCCACGGTCGAGGCCGAAATGCTGTTTATCGGCGGCGAGTCCATGGGCGGCCGAATTGCCAGCCTGATTGCGGACGAAGCCGGGGCGGCCGGCCTTATCTGCCTCGGCTAGGATGAAGGCTGGCTTCGACCAGGACCTTGGCCATGCGTATCTCGTTCGACCTTGACGACACGCTGATCT
>CAYPGE010000402.1:0-8534 GCA_964409865.1 uncultured Pirellulaceae bacterium | reverse complement strand
TTTCGCTCCGCGAAAGAACGTCCTTTCGCGGAGCGAAAGGCGACAATGCGACACTAATTCGTTCGGCGGTCTTAGGACGGCCGCGCTGGGAAACTGCTGTTTCTGGACAGGCACTTACTCCTGTGCCGGCTGCGGTTCGATGGTCTCCTTGGGTGGGCCGCAGCAGACCTCGACAGGGCTCCCTTGAGGACGCCCACATGGGCCACACGTCATGCACGTGGGGCAGTAAACTTTGCACTTGTCACCACTCAGTTGCAGGACTTCCACGACCTCCAACGGCCCCAGTGACTTGTTTACCGCACGCTTGGCGAGGGCGTGCAGCACCTTGTCCTTTTGCGGGACGGGCACCATCACCGGCTTGGCGCAAGCAGCGGCGGGCAAGAATACCTCATAAAACGGAAGCCACTCACAGGTGGGTTTGCACTTCTTGAGTTCGCCTTCGTCATAGGCCTCGTACACGTACATTGCCCGCACCGCGACGACTCGCACAAAGGGCATCTTGACTTCGGACAACGTGGCCAGAACTTTGGACGGGTCGGTCTTGATGAACTCCTCGTAGGCGGCACAAACGGGACTGTTCTTCGGCACGGGGAAATAGACGGGGATGTCCGCATGGGCGCCCTTGATGACAACCTCAAATTGCAGGGACTCCGGCAACGGTTTGACGTCCTCCGCCAGGATTCCCTGACTTTGGCGCTTCAACTGCACCGGCGTCTCCATCTTCAGATCGTCAATCGATAGGTTCAGCAACACGTCGCGAACCACGGGAGCCGGCACCACCTCAATGGCCGGACCGGTGATCGGTACTGCGAAACACGTTGCCACCACAACCAACGAAACAACAAGTCGTAACATCGTGAAGTCCTCCTCAAAGTAGGCAAAAACCAAGTTACGAACGTGACGTTTTGCTACAGAAGGATGGACAAGCTGCGGCGAGGCGTCATTCGCGGCAAGAAACGGCGAACACACCGATCAGACGCGCGAAAAATCGCACGACGGAAACCACTGCCCCTCGAAATGACTGCCCCAGTTGCCCCAGCTATCCCTAGCCAACAAAGTTAACGCAGGTTAACAAGTCCCAAAGGAAATGCAAGTAGGGGCACGGGAAATATGCATTTTTTTCAGGGACTTCGGTGGGCGCGCAAAAGTCGAGGGATCACAGACCAAGATCGCCAGTTGATGCGGCAAGATGGCGATAAGACGGTCGACAAAGTTGCCATCCGCTTTGGTTGCAGCCTCTGGTCTCGCTGGGCTAGAATCACGGCTGACGTGGGGACTTGGGATTCCAAAAAATGGCTCGCACCCGTTCGCACATCGCGGGATTGTCGCGGCTGCTGGCATCGGTGCCACAGCCCGTGTATGCGTTAGACGCCGAGCGTACAATCGTCTATGCAAATGACGCTTGTTCGACCTGGACGGGGCTGAACCCCGACGCGCTGTTGGGACGTCGTTGCGATTACCAACCGGGGTATCGCAGCGACGGCAGTGCCGATCCGGTCCATGGACTATGCCCGCCTCCCGAGGCCTTTCAAGGCCGCCCAACGACGTTCGACGCGGCCCGACTTGATTCGGCTGGACAATGGCAGACTCGACCGGCCGATTGTCTGCCGTTGGGCGACGATGCGGCCTGTCTGGGCGTCGTCGTCGTCGTCCATCCGGGTTTGGCGAGTTCGCCCCCACGGGCCGGCGGTGAAGTCGGCGATTCGGAACTGCACCCGCGCTTGCGAGCGGTTTTGCAGGAGTCCTTCGGATACGCGCCGCTCAGCCAGATCGTCGGCGAAAGCCCGGCCATTGTCCAAGTGCGGGCGCAAGTCCAATTGGCTCGCAGCGTCGATGCTCGCGTGCTGATCGTGGGACCGCCCGGTAGCGGCCGCGAGTACATCGCTCGGGCAATTCACTACCGCGGCAGACCGGCTTCGCCACTGGCCCCGCTGGCCTGTAATCTGCTGGACGCGGAACTGCTCCAGTCCACGATCCGCTCGTTCGTGGCCAGTTGCGCCCCGTTGCAGGTCGAGCGGCCGGCGGCCCTGTTGCTGTTGGAAGTCGACCAGTTGCCTCCCGACGCCCAGACCACCCTTTCTGGGATCCTGAACATCGGGGAACTCGGCGTCCGCACCGTGGCCACAGCTCGCCGGTCGCTGACGGACCTCGCCGCACAGGGCAAGTTTCGCGACGATTTGGCTTTTGCCCTCAGTACACTTGAGATCCGCGTTCCGCCCTTGGCGGACCGGCTGGCAGACTTGCCGCTGCTGGCGCAGTTCTTTCTGGAGCGTTGCAATGCGGAAGGCGGCAAGCAGCTGTCGGGATTCACTGCCGAAGCCTTGGATCAGCTCGCGGCTTACCCTTGGCCCGAGAACGTGGACGAGTTGGCGGACGTGGTTCAAGCGAGTTGCGAAGCCGCGGCGGGTCCGCTCGTCCAGCCCGGCGACTTGCCGGAAAAGATCCGCGCCGCGGCCGGAGCCGATTCCCATCCACCTCGCAGCGACGACACGATCGTGATGCCCTTGTTCCTGGCGGAGATCGAGAAAGAATTGCTGCAGCGTGCCCTGCGCCGCGCGCGGGGCAACAAGGCCAAAGCCGCCCGCCTGGTCGGCCTGACCCGCGCGCGGTTCCTCCGCCGATTGCAGCATTTCGGGATCGAATGACTCGGCTGCCGGGCCGAATCAAGGAGAGGCCGCGGGACGGATCTCGAGCGTCTGCTGGTCGATCCGATAGGTCAGGCCGGCGGGCTCGAGCAGGATCTGCAGTAGTTGATCCAAGGTAGCGTCCTGCACCTCGATCCACACGATCTTGTCGCGCAAGTCCTGGGCGCGGGGATCAAAACGGAGTTCCAGCCCGGCTTGCTTCGCCACGGCGTCGGCCACCGCGCCCAGGGGTGCCGTCGTTTTGCGAAGCGTGTAGCGTTTCTCCCCCTTGGCCGCCGCGGGCGGCTTGGGCCGGACCGAAGAGCCGTCCAGCAGACGCCCAATGGCGTCGGCGACTTCGATCGTCGAATCGACAACGAGATAGCCGCCTTCGATCGTAAACGGCACGCCGGGAAAACGCCGCCGGATTTCGGTGGCGACCAAGGCGGGACTGCCACGCGTCGGGATGCGGCGCGTGATGGACGCCTTGGCGGGCAGGGCGTGCAAGCGAATCGCCGAGCCCTCCGGGGCGTAGTCAAAGGTGAGCCCGAATCCCGCCAGAATCAGGCTCATGGCTTGAGGGAAATTCAGTGGCGGCAGCTCTCCCTGAGGCCACAAATCGTGCGGGACCTGCTCCAACCCATCGACTTGCAGACCCGCGTCTGCCGCCAGTCGCACAATCAGATCCCGAGGCGTTGCCAGTTCAGGCCAGCTCAACGTTTCGGTCCGCCGCAGCTTGCTGCGCAGGGCGGACGGCAACGCCAGGTCTGCTTCTTGCTTGAGAGCCGCCACCGTACCGAGCACTTGGGCTGTCTCCGACGGTCCCAGGTAGAGGACCGGACCGACGCGTCCCACGCCGAGTTTCAAATGCTCCGCCAGTCGCTGAACGAGATCCCGCAAGGGGACTTCCTCCGTCGCCAAAGCCACCGGCTGATCGGGATCGACTCGTCGATCAAGGAAAATCGCCACGCGTTGGTTGTCGGCCAGACTCGCCAGCACGCCGCGGAGCGTGTGGGCGCCGGCCCAGCGGACCTTCGTCGGCAAGGCGAGCTGCGAGTCAAACTCGGCCCCCGCCTTCCAGCCATCTTCGGCAGCCGCGCACTCGATAGCCTGTGCCGAAAGTAGCAGATGAAAGGGCGCTAACAGAATCAGCCACTGCTTCGCGACGTTAACGCGCGGGGACGTCGTCAAGGCTTCTCTATGCGGCATACTCTCCGCCTCCTGCCCAGAGGTCACAGACCCGTTGGATTCCGCTTTCATTCTGACCGAAACGGCGCGGCAAAGAAAGTGCGGAAATTGTTCGATGCCTCGAACGCCAACCGTTGTAACCACGAGCCGCTCGGACTAAACTCGACGAGAGTTGCCTCACACGCGGACACGCCCAGCCCAAAGGGAACACATACGGTGAGTGACAAGCGTCGTCATCCACTCTTGGATCGACTGTATCAGCGCTACTTGGACGACGAGGAATCGGCCAGCTTCATTCTTGCCCTGTCCAAGCACTACTCGATCTCCACCCTGGAGCGACTGGCGGTATACGGCCAGTATCTCTCGCGCCGCGGCGCCATCTTGGCGCTCGGCTACTTGGGAGGTTTCGGTTCCAGCCCCACGGTGGCCCAGGCGCTGCACGATTCGGATCGCGTCGTCCGCATCCTGGCCGAGAATGCCATTTTCGACCTGTGGTGCCGGGACGGCAGCGATCGCCAGCAGCAGCAGATGCGGATCATCGTCCGCCTGAACGACGCACATCAGTTCGACGAAGCCCATGCCCTGGCTTCGGAATTGATCGACGAAGCGCCGCATTTCGCGGAGGCCTGGAACCAGCGGGCGATTGCCAGTTACCGTCTGCACCGCTACGAAGACGCCGCTGACGACTGCCAGCAGACCCTCGATTTGAATCCCTTTCATTTCGCCGCCGCCTTGGGCATGGCGCACTGTTACCTGGAACTTGGCGAAGGGCTGGCCGCGCTGGATTGTTTTCGCCGGGCACTGGACCTGAATCCCAACTTGGATTCCATCCGCGGGCAAATCGAGTACCTGGAACGGGCCCTGGAAGAAACCTGAGATTTCCCGGTACTCTGGCGTTGCCGCAAAAGGCCGCTACAATGGCCCGCAGTCATTTCCCGGTACTCTGGCGTTGCCGCAAAAGGCCGCTACAATGGCCCGCAGTCATTTCCTTACTGCTTGCGGCGGGCCTGAACATGGCGAATCAAGAAGCGACCTCCCACTCCGAAGAGCCGATTGAAATCGATCTCCGCAATCCTGTCCTTGCCGCGCTGCTGGCTTGGCTGTGGCCGGGCGCCGGACATCTGTATCAGGGGCGACACGTCAAGGGCGTGTTGTTCATGGTCTGCGTGCTCAGCACCTACTGCACCGGCATGATTCTGGGTCGGGGGCACGTGGTTTACGCTTCGTGGGCCGAGAACGATCGCCGCTGGCAGTACCTGTGTCAAGTGGGCGCAGGGCTGCCTGCACTGCCGGCCTTGGTCCAGAATCGACTCGTGCGGTCCGGCCGGCAACCGTTGTTCGGCGGCCGCATGGCGCCCCCCGTCGAGGTCATAGAAAACGCGGAGGACGAGTTGGCGGGCTGGCACGCGAAGCTGGCCGGCCAATTCGATCTGGGGACGCTGTACACGATGATTGCCGGTTTGCTGAACGTGCTGGCGATCTGCGATGCCTTCGCCGGTCCTTTTGTGCCCGCTCCGGAAGAGGACAAGAAGAAACCGCCCGACAAGACGCCGACGCCGAATTAGACCTTGCCGGCTGAACATCGACCATGCATTGTCGGTGTTGCCTGATGACGCCGAAGAGGACTTTTTCAGTCCTCGACGGCAACCCGCTCGCGGCGGCGTGGGCGGTCCTCGTCCCACGCCTCGTCGCGCTCCCGGCGGCGTGGCGACTCGTAGGGCGGATCGTCATCACCTTCCTCGGCCATGTCGAGATAGCGGCGGTAGACGTCCACGGCAATCCAGCCCATGTACAGGTTGCCTCCCATCGAGGCGAACAGGGCCAACATGGCCAACGTGAGCGGCCACCAGGGCTTGTCGGAGTCCGCCAATTCGCTCACGACGCTGCCTTCGCGCAGGAAGCCGAAGGACGGATCGTTCGCCGATGCCGCCAATTCATCCCAAAAATCGGTGGATTTCTTCTTGGACGCCTTGCCCAGAAAGACCGTGTCATTGAAGTCCAGTTCATCGGCGCTGGATGTCCGCTCGGTCGAGGCTTGCGACGATCCCGACCGACCATCGAACCCTGCGGAGGTGGCGGCGAAGGGGGAAGCCATTTCGCTCTGGGCCTGAGAGCGACCGATGGAAGGCGGCCACGCGGACGGCTGGGAGAACGACGAGGAAGGCGGCTGAGTCGGCGCGGAAGCCTGCCCCCAGTTCGAGGACGCGGCAGGCGAGTAACCGATCGGCGGCTGACCTCGCTCCGCCGCGTAGCGATCGTCCAGCGAGCCCCAAGGCGGAGATGAGGAGACGGGCGGCGGAGCGCCCGTAGAATTGCCTTGTGGCGCAGACCAGCCGTCCCCAGGGCGATAAGCGTTGGGATCGCTCATCCCCGGTTGACCGGACGGATTGGGAAGCGGCTGAAGAGACGCCGACGAAGTGGGGACTTGGCCGCCTGGCGCCGTCCCTGGTGCGGCGGGCCACGAGGGATTCTGGCCGGACGCCGTCTGCCAAGATGGCTCTGACGGCTGCCAATTCGGGTTCTGGTTGGGCGGCGGCTGCTGCCAACCGTTGGCCGGAGTCGCTGGCGCGGAGGGACGCGAATAATCAGGGTTCGGAGAAGAAACGGCTCGCGGGTCCGCGGCCGGCGACATGGCGGGCGGATTGTTCGGAGGGTTGTACCGCGGCGGGTTCGCCGTATCGCCGACCGTGGTGGAGGGCCAACCGCCGGCGGTGTTCGCGCCGCCGTTTGGGTTGTTCGCGTTGTTCGCTCCCGTCACGTTGCCTGCACCGCTTGACCCCGCCGGATTGTTCGTCATGTTCGCCGGCTGGCCACTGGGCAACGAGGGGCCGGGCGTGTTGGAAGATGGCGGCAGATTGCCTTGCGGATTTCCAGGAACCGCAGTGCCGTACGGCGTTCGGCCTGAATCCGCCGTGGCGGCGGGGAGCGCCGCCTGCGGGTTCTGGCCGCTGGCAGCGCCCGCCGTAACGGGTGGTCCGATCTGCGGCACGTTCTGCCGCGGCAGATTGGCGGTGCCCGACCGGATCCGCACGCGGGCAACGCTTCTCAACTCGACGGGAATCTCACCCACGACCGGATCGTTCTTCAGGGACGCAAGCCGTTCCGGCGAAAGCTGCACGATCAACTCGACCTGCTGCTCGTTGACGGGCTGCCAGCCGTACGTCACTCCGGGCGGCGGAACGGAAGCGGCAGCGGAAAACGTCGGGGCGGCAGCCTGAACCGGAGTTCCCACGCGCGGCACGACTTCCGTTCCCACGCGAATGCGAAATCGCCGGACGTCGCGCACCAAGGGGTCAATCTGACTGACCACCTCCTGACCTTCGCGCAAAGCGATCAACGTGATCGGTTCAATTTGGATGATGTACTCGAGCCGTCCGTCGCTGGCTGGCTGCCAACCATAATCCACGCCCAAGGCGGCCGTGGCCAACAGCAACGCGAATCCGTTCATCAGGGAAAACTCCTGCGAAAATGAGATCGGCTCCGATCGGAGTCATCGGCGCGGGGCTCGTTTTCGTGCGTCGGGCCAGACAGCAGTCAGAAAGTCTCCGCGGGAACCTATCCGTAGTCCTTGCTGCGGCATCGTAGTGTTTTTGGCCAGCTGGCGAAAGAGCGAAATTTCGAGTTCCGCCGCAGGATTGAGAAGAATGGGGAGCATGGGCAAGATGCGACAGATCCCCCGCAACGTTGATCGCAACGATCCGAATTGCTTTTCCCGCCACCGTCCTGGCGCAAGTCGTGAGACTTGTTCTGGTCTTCGAGCGGAGCTTGGGAATTCGAATCGAAGGTCCCACGACTTCGGCGACGACTCGACGACCCTATCAATTGTTTCCAACCCGCGTCCGAATGCCGTCATGCCAGACTCGGGGCTGTCGCTGAGGGGGCTCCTGCCGCTGTTGCCATGAGTTGCCGTAGGCTTCGGCGTGGTTAAAGGCCGGATAGCCCAGCGGCTGATTGTTCGTCTGATAGCTGGACGGCGGCGGCCACGGTTGAGTCCGGCCGGTATTCAGGTCATACGTGTAAACGGGGCCGACGTTGGAGAAGAACGGATTGATCGCGGTGCGCACGTAACGGCCGTCGGGCGAGACGGTTGCCCCGGCGCTGAACGCAGTGCCTTCCGGCAGCCAGGTGATGACGGGCATGTAGCCGACGCCGTAGCCCGCGCTGCGCCACCACAACTCGTTCTGCAAGGCTTGGCGAAGGTACTGCGCCCGCGCCAATTCCTGATTGGCTTGCTGCAACAACTGCTGTTGCTGCTGGTCGAACTGCTGGAGTCCCTGCTGGACCTGCTGTTGCTGGTCGGCGGCGGGCAGTTGCTGGGCCAACACCGCCTTGGTGAGCACGTCCACTTGCTGCGGCGTCAAGCGATCGATTTGAGCCCGCAACTGCTGGGCCTGCCGCCGATCCTCGACTCCGTTGGCCGCCTGCTCTCGCAGCCAGCGGCGTTTTTCGGCAAGGCTCCGCAGCGCCGGCTGCCCCGCGGCCGCTTTCTCCTGCGCCACGTTGTCGGCCGCGGGGCGTCCCACGATTTCCGTCGTTCCGCTCGCGCTTTGCCCGACCACCTTGATCCCACTGCGATCCGTCCGGCAAGACGTGCAAGGCGCTGCCGACCCGCTGTTGGTTTGCCCCGCCGCTTCCGCCGCGCCGCTCCCCACGGGCACCAGTAACGCAGCTACAGAAGCCAACACAGTCATGACGGTCATCAGGCGTCTCATGTCCTTGTCC
>CAYPGE010000401.1:0-8558 GCA_964409865.1 uncultured Pirellulaceae bacterium | reverse complement strand
ATTCTGGGCGGCTTCGCCTGGGCATTGGGCCGCGCCGAAGCGGACGTCACGCCGAACCTCGCCCAGGCGGCGCCCAAGGCCGACCAACTTCCCGAAATGCCGCCGCGGGAGCCGAAGCCAAAAGCGAAGGTCAAGGCGAAAGTCAAAGCGAAGCAGTGAGCAGGCTCGGCAGGGCCTCACCCGTCGACGATCTCGGTCCCCGCCGGCCACGTGTCCTGCGGCTCGTAGCCCAGCAGGGTGCGCGCGGAGGAGATGTCGTAGCGCGTCTGGCGCCGCGGTTTGCTGGCTGCGAAAACCACGGCGTAGCGGATTTCCGCGGGGGCTTCGACCGCGCACACGAAGAACCGGCCCGCGTCTCGGGGGCTGAGGTATACATCCTTGCCGAATTCGTCCACCGCTAGTTTGGCCGCGTGTTCGTGGTCCCGCGGGCACCAGCCGAGCCGAGCCACGATGATGCTGTGGCCGTATTCGTACGCGTAAACCTGTCCCACCACTTCGGTCATGACCTTGGCCGAAGCGTACCAGTTCCGCGGGCTGTACGGCATGTCGGGCGTAATCGGCCAGGGACCCGCATGGCCCATCACGACTTGGCCCGTGCTGGCCAGGATCACCCGCCGCACGCCGGTTTGGCGGGCGGACTCCAGCACGTTATAGACCCCGACGATGTTGTTGGGCACCAGCTTGCCGAGAAAGTCATCTTCGTCCGGCGTTGCGGCCAGATGCACCACGGCTTCGATGCCTTCCATCGCCCGGCGGACCGCTGTGGCGTCGGTTAGATCGCCAACCACGGCATCGGACGCACCCGGTGTGGGTCGGACATCGAACCCGCGAACCCGATGGCCGCGTGCCAGCAAGCCTGCGCAGGCGGCACCACCCACGCGCCCGGCAGATCCCGTCACCAAGACCGAGAGTGGTTTGTCCATGTCATGCCCCGCGTCGCTTCTGGAACCCGAATTGTCCCAGCGATCGACGATGTTGTCCAGCGTCTGCAGAGAAGTTGGGGCCGGCCGGAAACGAAAAACTGGGCTTCTTTCCCGTCGAGGCGGGATCGGCTACAATAGGTTTCGGTTAACGATCTGGACCCGATTTTGTTGTGGCCGCGAGGCCACGATCGTCAACACCTGCTGCGATCCGTGAGTCTGACAGATGGCTACTGATACCGTCGAGAACTCCGTCTTACAGGCGCCGGCTGCCGGATTCCGCCCGAACGTGGACCATCTGGTGACGGAGGATGACACGCCGGTGGACAACGTTTTTTCCGAAAAACAGCAGCGGCTGTTGAGCGAGCCCTTGTTCAGCTCGTGGGCCGGTCCCGGCGAGGGGCGACCGTTTGTCGCCATGTCGAATGTGGGCTTGTTTTACGCCGTACACCGGCCGCCCTACGTGCCGGACATGATGTTGAGTTTGGACGTGGATCTGCCCGAGGACTTGTGGGCCAAGGAGCACCGTTCGTACTTCGTCTGGGAATACGGCAAGATGCCCGAGGTCGTCGTCGAGGTCGTCTCGAACCGCGAAGGCGGCGAGAACTCGGACAAGCTGACAGGCTACGCCCGGATTGGAATTTGCTACTACGTCATCTACGACCCGGACGCATGGCTGAGCGCAGACCCGTTGCGGGCCTTCAAGCTGGATGGCCGAAAGTACCGTCCGCTGGCCGAGCCGATCTCGTTTCCCGAGATCGGCTTAGGGCTGCGGATCTGGCAGGGACGGTACGAGGACATGGAAGCCATCTGGCTGCGCTGGGTCGATGCCGAGGGCCAGTTGATCAAGACCGGCAGTGAGCGGGCCGACGAGGAACAGGCGCGGGCCGACGAGGAACAGGCGCGGGCCGACGAGGAAAGGGCGCGGGCGCAAGTCGCCCAAGAGCGAGCCCGGCGCGCCCAGGAGGAAGCCCAGCGGGCCGCCGAGCGGGCCGACCGGCTGGCCGAGCAGTTGCGGCGTTTGGGCGTCGAGCCGGAATCCTGAGTTTCGTGAGGGAGGGGCGCATGCCTTCACATTCGCATCTTCCGAGCGAGAGCAGCCGAATCTGCGCGGATTGGGGGCCCTGCCGCCAGATCGCCGCCGACGCCCCGAATTCCCCCGCATCTCGCGACGGGCAACCTCGCCGAGGTGTCGGCCGCCTGCCGGCGCTGTTGGTTCTCTTGGCGAGCGGGGCGGCGTCAGCCCCCCGGTGGCCGGCGAGCGGGGCGGCGTCAGCCCCCCGGTGGCCGGTGAGTGGGGCGGCGTCAGCCCCCCGGTGGCCAGTGAGCGGGGCGGCGTCAGCCCCCCGGTGGCCGGTGAGTGCCGGTTGGCTGCTGATTCTGGCGCTCTTTTCGGTTTCGGCGGCCGCGGCCGATCCCGCTGACAATGTCAGGACTCGCGCTGCTGCCGAGGACGCCACGTCGTCGGCATCCGCGCCTCTCGAATACGACTTGGCCGTGGTCGGCGGCGGCAGCGGCGGGTTCGGTGCGGCGCTGGCGGCCGCACGGCTGGGCCTGAACGTCGTGCTGGTCGAACGGGCGGATCGGCTGGGCGGCAACTCGGTCTGCAGCGGCGTCACCTGCTGGGAACCGGGCGTGGGCGGGACGGGGATTCCGTTCGACGTCTACCGGCGGCTGAAGCAGATCCCGAAGGCTGTCGGCATCTACTCCTTCGGACGGCACCTTGTCTGGTTCAACCCCGACCAGGAGCCGTATCGCTTCCCCGGCGGCGAAACGGTCATCGATCCGACTCGCCGCTACGCCGACTCCCTTCGCCGGCACGGTTTGAAGGGCCTTGGCGCCGACGAAGCCGCCTGCCGCGAGCAGTTGCACGGCGTCGTGTTCGAGCCGGACGCCATGTCGGCCACGATGAAGGCCATGCTGGAAGAAACCGGCCGCTGCCGCATTTTGCTGAACACCGAGTTCCGCACGCTGCGAGCCGCCGCGGGACGCGTCCAATTCCTGCAGTTGGCAAACGGCCAGCGGATCGTCGCCCGTTACTACGTGGACGCGACCGGCGACGGCTGGCTCTGTCAGGATGCCGGCTGCGAGGCGATGACAGGCCAGGAGCCGCGGGACCGGTTTGACGAACCCAGCGCGCCGCTCCAGGCGACCAATAAGGTCAACGGCGTGACCTTGATTTATCGTGTTGCGTCCCAGCCCGAGGCGGGAATCGACCCGCTGCCGCCGGACGTCCCCGTCAAGTGCTGGTGGCGCGGCAACTTCCCCGTCGCGCAAATGAACCACTACCCGAACGGCGACCTGAACATCAACATGCTGCCGACCATGGACGGCCAGGAGTTCGTGCAGCGCGGCTATCCGGATTCGTACGCCGAGTGCCAGCGGCGGGTGCGGGCTCACTGGCACGACCTGCAGACGCGGTACGAGGAATTCCGCCGCCGCCGGATCGCGTGGGTTGCTCCGGCCCTGGGCGTTCGCGAAACGCGCCGCTTTGTGGGCGAGTACGTGCTGACCGAACGCGACGTGCGCGGCGGGTTGAGCCAGCAGAAGCACCCGGACATCATCGCCATCGCCGATCACTCGTTGGACACGCACGGCAGTCACGCGCACGGCATCGGCGAACTGCGCGAGCCGTACGGCGTGCCCTATCGCTGCCTGATCCCCAAGGGCTACCGCAACCTGCTGATCGCCTGCCGCGCCGCCAGCTTCAGCTCGCTGGCCGCGTCCAGTTGCCGGCTGTCGCGCACGATGATCCAGCTGGGCCAAGCCGCCGGCACCGCCGCCGCGCTGGCCAAAGAACGGCACGTCGATCTGCCCGACGTGCCGTCCGAGAAACTGCGCGCCGCGCTCCGTCAGCAGCATGTCCAACTGGAACATCCGATGCCGGACGAACTCCAGCTGTGGTTGTCGACGGAGTGATGTCAGTTGGCAGCACGTCTTTGCGCGCGATCCGAGTCCAGATAGAATGAGGTGCGCATGATATCATGTACGTGTCTGCTGCGGATAACTCCGACAACCCCCACCACTTGAACGTCGCCCTGCCCCTCCTGCCATGTTCACTGACAACGTCCTGGACCTGATCGGCAACACGCCCATGGTGCGGCTCAAAGGCGAGAACATCTTTGCCAAGGCCGAATTCCTGAACCCTGGCGGCAGCGTCAAGGACCGCGTCGCGTTGGCCATGATCGAGGGCGCCGAGCGCGATCACAAGCTGACACCGGATTCGATCATCGTCGAGCCGACCAGCGGCAACACGGGCATCGGCGTGGCGCTGATCGGACGCTTGAAGGGCTATCGCGTGCGGATCGTGATGCCGGAAGGCATGAGCGAGGAACGCAAGAAGATCATTTGCGCCTTGGGAGCGGAACTGATCCTGACGCCGGACCGCGAAGGCATCGGCGGGTGCGTCCAGCGCGTGCGGCAGATGGCGGCCGAGGACCCGCGGATTTACGTCCCGCAGCAATTCGAGAACCCGGACAATCCCCGCTGCCACTACGAAGCCACGGCGCCGGAGATCTGGCGGCAGATGAGCGGCGAGATCCGGTGTTTCGTTGCGGGCGTAGGCAGCGGCGGGACCCTGCAAGGGGTCGGACGTTTTCTGAAAGACCACCACTCGCAAGTACGCATCGTGGCGGTGGAACCGAAGGACGTGTCCGCGCTGCTGGGTCACGAACCGGGCCTGCACCAGATTCAGGGGATCGGCGACGGGTTCGTCCCCGCCGTGCTGGATGTGTCGCTGGTCGACGACGTGATCGAAGTGACCGACGACGATGCCATTGGCACGGCCCGGCAACTGGCCCGCGATTTGGGCCTGCTGGTGGGCGTTTCGTCGGGCGCCAACGTCTGGGCAGCCCGCCAACTGGCCCAACGCTACAGTGGGAACATCGTCACCGTGCTGGCCGACCGCGCCGAGCGGTACTTCAGCACGTCGCTGATGTAAGTCTCGGCAACGCAATCCGCACGCACGCCGCGCGGAAGGCGAGCCGGTGCCGTGTCCAGACCGGTAGGCCGCCTTTTTCGGAAAAGCCCGGCTTCTGCCGCCAGGCGGCGTTCGTTTCGGCCGGCCCCGTCCTATAATGAAAAGTGACCACGTCCCGTGGCCACGTAGCATGCCGACCCTTTTTTCATGGGAGGACATCCGATGATCGCAAAACAGCTGTCGGTTTTCCTGGAGAACAAGCCGGGGGTGTTGGCCGAGGTCTGCAAGACGCTGGGAGACCATGACATCAACATTCGCGGAGTATCGGTCTCGGATACGGTGGACCATGCCGTAGTGCGGCTGATCGTCAGCGATCCGCACAAAGCCATTCACGTCCTGGGCGAGCACGGGGCCTTGGTCGTGGAAACGGACGTGCTGGTCGTGAAACTGCCGGACCAGCCCGGCGCGCTGGGTCAACTGGCGGCGAAATTTGCCCGCGCGAAGATCAACATCGAATACGCCTACGGCAGTTCCGACGACACCCAAGCCACGGTCTTCATGCGCGTCTCGGATGCGAAGAAGGCATTGGAGATCCTGACGCCCAAAAGGAAAGCGAAGAGGTAGGCGGAAGCAGATCGCACCGCACCGTTCTAGCGCACCGGAGGCCCCGGTTTCTTGGTACGTCCGGTCTTTGTTGTGGTTCCCCACTGGCTGCTGGCGACAATCCACCGCGGCGGCGTGAACCTACGCTCGCACGCCGCCGAGCCGCTCAACCCGGTGGTTGGCGATGGTGGCTGCTCTGCCAGGAACAGCCAACGATCGAAGACTTGCGTTCGCCTCGTGACCGGTGGCTTTGGCCGTCTCCTGATGCCGCCGTCTTGCCCGGCGGAGTTTCACGTTGGCAGCCACGATCGCGTCGAGCACTAAGATCTGCCGAGCAAGTCGGTGGCATTCGTCTCAAAGTCGTTTTCAAACAGCTGGGATGCAGTCTGAGCCGACGGTCCTGTCGCAAGGGGCCCGCCGCACTTTCAAGAAGTTCTTGGGGTTTCCCTGATCCCTTCCTGGACCGGCTTACGTTCTTCTTAGTAGGCGACAAATCATTGAGCACAGCCCCAGGAGTGCTAGAATGGCCGAAACTACGATCCGACAACCATTTCTGTCGAAAGGTAGGTCCGGCACATGGGACCATGCGAACACAGCACGGCGCAGACCCAGGCGCTGCTGAACCTTGCCGCGGAGGGCAACGAGAAAGCCCTGGATGACTTGATCGCCCGAGCCTCGGAGCGGCTGTTGAAACTGACGCGAAGGATGCTCCGGAACTACCCGGACCTGCGGCGATGGGAGCAGACGGACGATGTGTTTCAGAATGCGGCGATTCGGCTGCAACGGTCCTTGAAGAAGGTCAAGCCGGATTCAGTGCGTCGCTTCTTCGCCTTGGCGAGTCTGGAAATTCGGAGATCGCTGATCGACCTGTGCAGGCACCATTTTGGACCCGAAGGCGATGCGGCAAACTGCCAATCCGATGTCCAGCCAGGTTCCGACGACGATGACGCCGCCAGCGGTGGTGTCCTCCGGAACGAACCGGATCGCTGGGACGAAGGCGGATCGTTGGAGTTGTGATCGCGGTTTCATGAAGCCGTTGAATCGTTGTCCGCCGACGACCGCGAGGTCGTCCACTTGGTCTGGTATGGAGGCTTGACGCAAGCAGAGGCCGCATCGGTTTTGAGTGTTTCCGTACCTACCGTGAAAAGGCGCTGGTATCATGCTCGGCTTCAGTTGCACCACGCTTTGGAAGGCCAGATGCCGCCCGTCGAGGAGTCCGACTGACATGCTTGACGACGAAAAACTAGTTGAGCTGCTGGTGAAACGGGACGACTTGCTGGAGCAGGGAAAGGACTCGTCGCCCGAAGAGGTCTGCGAAGACTGCCCCGAACTGGCCGACGAGTTTCGAGACCGCCTCGCGAACCTGAAAGCCTCAGATTGGATGTTCCAGTCCGACGACGGCCAGGAGGGCGATGGAACGTGGGAACTTCCGGTTCCGGCGGCCCTGCCGCCGCCAGACCCGCCCTTGCCCGCCTCGTCGCTGACGATCAGCGAGTTCCGGCAGTCCGTCACCCGCAGCGGCCTGATGACGGCGGAGGAAATGGACTTGATTCAGCGGAGCGTGCCGACCGACGTGTCCGCGGACACTCAGTCGTTTGCTCGCGAACTGGTTCAAAGAAAGAAACTGACTCCCTACCAAGCCGCGGTGCTCTTGTCAGAAAGGAGCGATCCCTTGCTCCTCGACCGATAGGTGATCCTGGACGCGATCGACAGTGGCGGCATGGGCGTGGTATTCAAGGCGCTGCATCGAGCGCTGGACCGCGTGGTTGCCTTGAAGACCTTGCCGCCCGCCGCCGTGAACTCGGAGGAGAAGGTCAAGCGGTTTCAGCGTGAAGCCAAGACGGCGGCGATGCTCTCGCACCCGAACATCGTCACCACGCACGACGCTCACGAATCCAACGGCGTCCACTTCCTGGTGATGGAATACGTCAACGGCAAGGACCTGGGCAAGATCGTCAGGCAAAACGGCCCGTTGCCCGCGGCGGAAGCCATCGAGTACATCATCCAGGCGGCGACAGGTCTGGCTCACGCTCACGCCCAGGGGATCGTCCATCGGGATGTCAAGCCGGGAAATCTGCTGCTGGATGCCAACCACACGGTCAAAGTGTTGGATTTGGGGCTGGCGCGCCTGGAACTGCCGCACGGCCCGACGACGGTCACGGAGGAGGAGTTGACGGCCAACGGCGGCGTGATGGGCACGGCCGCCTACATGTCGCCCGAACAAGCGGCCAACACGCACAATGCCGACGCGCGTTCGGACATCTACAGCCTGGGTTGCACGCTGTACTTCCTGCTCACGGGCAAACCGCCGTACAAGGAAGACACGCTGGTCAACACCATTATTGCTCACCGGGAAAAGCCGATCCCGCCGTTGGGCAAAGAGCGCGACGACGTACCCGAAGAAGTCATCGCCGCTTATCGCCGCATGCTGGCGAAGAAGCCGGAGGACCGGTATCAGTCGATGACCGAAGTGATCGCGGCGCTCAGCGGCACCGAGGCCGCTGGGGCGGAGCCATTTCCGCGGGTATCGGCAGCGCGTTCGGCGAAGTCCAAAGCGAAAACGCAGCACAAACCGTCATCCCGGTCACGACTGTGGCGGCCTTGGGCAGTAGCCGGGACCGTGCTGGTGGTTGCGGCAATTGCCCTTGGGATCATCCTCAAGATAAGAACGGATTCGGGGCTCCTTGTCGTCGAAGTCGATGTTGCGAATGCCCAAGTGGAAGTCGATGACGGCAAGGTGAAGATCACGACGCCGCAAGACACGCAGCCCGTCGAGATCAAAGGCGACAAGGGAACACACACGCTGACCGTCACAAAGGCCGGTTTCGAAACGGTCACGAAAGAGTTCGTGGTGAAGGCAGGCGACAAGACCGCAATCAAGGTCAAGCTGATACCGTCATCGCCATCTGATGGACATCCGTGGGACCCATCCGCCCCGCCTCCCGCCATCGCCCCCTTCACGCCTGAAGAAGCCCGACAACACCGGGAGCGATGGGCCAAACACCTGGGCGTGCCCGTCGAGAAATCGGAGGGGCGTGTCTACCGCTTACCGACAGAAGCAGAGTGGGAGTTGTCTTGCTGACAAAGCGCTAAGACCCCAGAAACCACGGAAAACA
>CAYPGE010000400.1:0-8562 GCA_964409865.1 uncultured Pirellulaceae bacterium | reverse complement strand
ACACGGCCGAAGGCGGTCCGAAACGCGACGGAACGATCCGCGGCGTCAACGACGTGAAGCCGATCGACACGCCCGACCATTTCCTCGACTGGCTCCAGTGCCTGCGTTCCGGCAAGCCGACCCGCGCGCCCATCGAGGCCGGCTACCTGCACTCGGTCGTCGGCCTCATGGCGGTCGAGTCCTACCGGAACGGCTATCGCACAACCTACGATCCCCAGACCCGCACCATCGGCAAGGCCTGACTTGCACGAGTGCTCGGTCCCCTTCACGCCGTCAGAACGTTTCGTCGTGAAGCGGCTCAGTCAGCCGGGCGAAAACAGGTGTTGGGGTGCGGCGTGGATTGCGCCATGCCCTTATCCTCGTTCGTGGAATTCTACCGTCTGCAGTCTTGCTGGCTCAGCGGGGCGTGCTCGCGATGGCTCAGTCGCCCGACGATCGGCGTAACGACTCCAGTTCGAGGGCGGCGTAGGCCCGGCGTTTTTCTTGGAAGTGGCTTCACCGAACACGGATTGGACCAGGCGCGTCCGATCAGCTTCGCGTTATCCGGCGCTCGGCCAGTACTGCGCCCGACAGATCCTGGATCGCGACGCGCAGCGATTGGGCGTCGGCTTCCAGAACGATGAGCGTGGCTTTGGGAGGCTCGGGGCCGCCGCCGACCACCTGCATCGGCAAGCCTTCGGCCGGATCGTCCACGCGCCAGGCGTGCATGTGACCGCTGACCACCAGCGGGACGCGAGCTTCACGCAGCGCGGGCATCCAGGCCCTGGCCCCGTCACCTGACCAGGATGCATAGCCGTCCAGGCTCAGCCCGTCATTCTGCTTCGGCAGTACGTCACGACGGTTTAGCATGAATAACTCCTCAGGCAGCAGTCCAGGAACCGGCGACGGTCGAATCCGATGCCGCGCCGCACGCCTGGGATGATGGACGTGCGACTCTCAAGTCGTTTCATCGTAAGCCTCATGGTCTTGGTTTCCTTAGGGTCCTCCTTTCTCGTCCGCTCTTGCCGGACGTCTCCCGCCCACCTCGGCCAACGCCTTGTCGAGTTTCTTGGCACGCTCTTCGGTCAGGTCGACGGCATTCGGGTCCGCCCAGTACTCCAACACCGCGACTCCCTTTTCCAGCATGTCCCGCGCCAGCGGCTTCTGTCCGGCGGCCGCCATTTGACTGGCGACCTCGCACAGCGCATTGAGTCGCAGGTCCTGTCCCTTGGTCACGTCCCGGAAACGCCGTTGCGGCACGCCGCTCCAGTCGCCCGCTTTCACGGCCCGCAACAGATGGGCTGCGACTGCATTCCAGTTGGTCCGGTCGCCTTGGACGTACAGCGACGGGATGCGCATGGCGTTGCGGTAGCGGACCTGGTCGGGGAGGAAGGCGCCGTTGATCAGGCGGTCCACTCGGCGGACGCGCTCGTCCGGCTTCAGCCCGTCCCACTGGGCCATCATCAGCGTCTCAAATGCCTCGCCGCGCTGAGCGCGCGTCGTGGCTTTCGTCGAGGTCTCGGCCAGCAGAGCAAGCCAGGCCTTGCGCGCCTTCACGCCTTCGCGGCCCGCCAGCTCCAAGGCAGACTCGGTTTTCTTCAGCATTTGCTTTGCCTGCGCCACGTCCGCCTCCGCCGCCTGCTTCTTCACGAGCCCGGCCAACGCGCTCGTCTGGGTCTCGGCCTGCGCCCGGTACGCGCGCTGGCGGTTCTCCCAGAACTCGGCGATCTTGCGGAAATTGGGGCAGGACATCGCCAGGGGAAGCGTCTCGGCGGTGGCCTGCCATGTCAGAAGCGCGGCGCCCATCGCATCGTCACCGCGCTTGGCAAAGGCGTCAGCGGCGGCGCCCACCTGCGAAGCGCGGACTCCGCGCCCGCGCTCGCTGGTCCAGCCCAACGCCGTGCTGAGATCGTCCTGCCCCAGATCGCGGATGATGTCGATGACGCGCTGGGCGTTCAGGGTGGCGTCGGTCGCGATCAGAACCGGCAGGGCCTCGCTCAATGGCTGCATACGCTTGCCGAGGTTTGTCTCGCCGATCCGCCGGTCGGCGCGGTGCTCGCGCAGCAGCGCCAGCGTGTCGGCGGTCTTGCCAGCCTTGGCGACGGCGCGAATGAAGGCGACGCGGTATTGGGCGACCATCTCCACCGAGTTCGCCTCGGCCCGTTCCAACTCGCCGACGCACCAGGCATGCGCCTCGTCCGTTTGTCCGGTGCCATACAGGCAACGCAGGATGTCGGCAGACGCCGCCACCCGGCGCTCTTCCGGAATGCCGGCCACGGCGATCCGACTGCGACACCAGGGCAACGCGGCGGTGAAATCGCCCGCCCGCGTCAATTCGGCGGACGCACGGGTCGCGCGGGCTTCCGGATCGGGCACGGGAGCTTGCTCGGGGACGGAGGGCGCGACGGGAGCCGCGGGCGGCGCCGGTTCGGGAATCCCCTCGATCGGCGACGCTTTCATGTACTTGGCGAATTCCTGGGCCATCTTCTCGACCAGGTAGCGGGAGGTCGGATGGCGGACTGCCTTGTACGCCTCGCGCAGATAGCCACGCAGTTCCTGCTCGATTCCGCGATCCCGGATCAGGTTAGCGGTTTCGTCTTGGTCCTCGAACTCCATGTCGAGCTTGAAGTGGCGATACCAGGCGGTGCGGATGGCCGCGCGGAACTTGTCGATCCACGGCGCGGCTTCGCGATAGGTCCGGCGGTTGAAGTAGCGGTGGAGTTGTTCGAGGTCCGCCTCCGGGTTCCAGTACAGGCGGTTGACGCACCACCGTTCATCGGCGATGCCCATATACTCGTTGGCTCCCAAGCTCTCCGAGAAGATGCGCAGGAAACCCAGCTCGCGCATGGCGCGCAGATCGGCCTGTTGGACCTCGGCGAAAGGATGGATCTTCGCGCCCAGGATGTAGTAGTCGTACAGGTGGCATTCCTTCGAGTAGCTGGTCCAGTCCTTGTACAACTTCCACCAGTGCTGGTTGATGGGCCCGTAAACCGGGACATTGCGGGATTTGCGCACATAGGTGCAGAGCCAAGGGCGTTTATAGGCGGGGTGAATCTCGATGGGCGGGAACGTCGCGCTCATGAAGTAGCAGAACGAGCCGCTGGCGTAGCCGGGCCACTGCTGGTCGCGGAGCGCGGCGAGGTTGTTGTACTGGCGAAAGATCCAGGCGGAGTAGTACTCGTTGTAATCCTTCGGCGTGATGACGCGGCCATCCTTGGTCGTGATCGGCGCGGAGCAGGTCGGGCAGGTGCAAATGCCGTAGTTGTCGTCCAGGCCGTCCATGAAGGCATATCGGTTATTGTCGCGGAACTTGGCATCCGAGAACCATTCCCGGGTGTAGACGGCAAAATCGGGGTCCGTCAGGCAGGCCAGCGTGCGGTACTCGCTCCAATCGGTGGCGCGCTTGCCGTTGAAGACCGGATTGAAGCGTTGCACGCCCTCGGAGAAATCGTAGTACTGCGGGGAGAGGATGTGGCCGCCGGGGATATGGAACATGGCAACATCCTCATTGCCGATGTAGTTGCAGCGGTTGCGACTGCCCCAGATGCCCATCGAGCCGCCCCAGCCGCGCAACACGAAGACGGGTTTGTCCAGTGCGTCGCCCCAGACCGCGTCCAGGTTGGGCTTCCGGGTATAGACCGTGCCCGACTTGTCGAGCATGGCCCAGATGATATCGGTGTTGTTTTCGAGGAACGCGGCGACCCCGAACAGCGTGCCGGCGGGGCAGGCGCCAAAGATGTAGAGATCGCCGTCCTTTTCCCGCACGGCGAAGCCGTCCCCGGCCGGGCCTTTGGCCAGTTCGGCGAGGTCGGCGGCAAAGTGGCGTTTGGCGAAACCGGCGCCAAGGAAGATGCGGGGGCAGGCGCTGGCGCCGGGCTTGAGACGCAACGGGAAGTTGGCGCCGGTGATTTCGTCGAGCCAATGCTTCAGCTCCCGCGCGGCCAACGAGGCGACGTCACGCTCGAAGCCGCGGGCGCGGAGCAGTTCGACGGACTGCGCGTGCTTCGGAAACCAGCGGTCGATCAGGATGTCGTCCGAGAAGTCGCAGACGATTTCGGCCAGAGCCTTGCCGTTTCGGGCCAGGGGAATGGGCTTCGCGAGCCGCCCCGTCGCGGGCGGGCCGAGATACCGGCTGGAGTCGCTCAGATCCGCCGTGTAAGTCGCGGCGAAGTTCGTCCAGGCGGCGAATCGCTCCGGTTCGGAAAAGCGGATGTGGGCGCCTTTGACCAGCACGGGCGCGGCGATGGTCACGACGACCGTGGCGTCGGCCGGCAAGTTTCTCGTCTCGTAAAAGAAACGCAGGCTCTTTGCGCGGTCGCGGACAAAGCCCTTGTTGCAGGAGTGGTCATCGTAGCGCATGTCCCACTGGAAATCCTTGAACCCATCCAGGCCCGGATCGTGGCGGTCCACGTGATACAGGAAGTGCGTCGTGGGAACGGCTACGGCGGTCCAGTCGAACTTGCCGTCGTAGACGCTCACGCCGAAGTTGTCGTAATACTTGTTGAACCAGCCCGCGTCATAGCCGTACCGCGGCATGTCCATGCCGAACCCCGCCGGCTGGAGGCCTGCGCAAGTCTCGACTTTGGCCTTGAAGGCCAAAACGTTCCAGATATCAGCGTTGAAGGGGAATGGTAGCTCGATGAGCGGACGTGTCTTGTAGGTGCCGCGGGTGAAGGTGAATTGCAGAGCGGGCGACGGCTGGCCCCCGATGACAACGTTGGTCCGGGCGATGGTGATGCCCGAGTTTGATGCGTTCCGATCTTCCGGCTTTTGCCCCGGCCAGACGACGGTCCAACCGTCCAGGGGCACGGCGACGGCTTCCAGCGGTCCTTCCGCGGTGAAGCGGTCGGGGGCCAGCCGTGGCGGCGCCACCCGCGAGGTGCGACCGCTCGGCAGCTCGGGGCTCGCCGGCACCGGATCAGCCTGGAGCGTGCCGGCGGCCAGCAAAGCGGCGCCGGCGGCGATCAAGACGAGCGTTCTGCAGAAGGCGGAAGTCATGTTGCGGCATCCTTGTCGTGAATCGTGATGGTAATTGTCTCGTGCGGCGTCATCCTGGATTCGTTATGATATCCGCGATTGTTCACGAGCACGAGCACTGCTTCGCTGAGGACGAGCACGAGCCGAAGATCGAGCCATTGCCTTCGGATGCCGATGAGCCGCGGACTGGCTCGCGCAGCCTTGGCTGTCCCCGACACGGCGGTCAATGAATCTGCCTCCGTGCTGCACAACGCCGACGAGGCCCCCGACGGCTCGCAAGCCGTTGTCCTGGCCAATTGGACCTCCAACGCACAACGCGTCACGCTGACCTGGAGAAGTCAATCCTCCACCATTGACCTCCAGCCCTGGGAAGTGCGTTGCGAGGTCCGGCCGAAGGATGTGCCGGCGTCGACTTCGACTTGACGCTGGAACCCGACAAGTATGCGTTGCTTGCGACGCTCCAGGAGTTTCGCCCGTCGGAGCCGAACCGCCGTCCGCTGCTTCCCAGCCCCGGATGGCATTTGAACTACTTGGCCCGGCAGGACTACGGCGAGCTGTTGGTCTACGTGCGGAACTTCGCGGGAATTGAACTCTGGGAGTGCCAACTGGACCGTCACCCCTGCCATCAGTACCTCCGCCGCCGCACGCCCGCCCCGCTGAACGACGCCTTCCGCTTGCCGCCGGGGCAGTACCAAACCACGCTCTGGGACCTCGATGGGCAGCGCGCCGAGAACCGGATCGTCGCCGCCGATGACAACCTGGACTCGGGAACCACCAATCACGACTTCGCGCTCGTGTTGCAGCGGCGGTGATAGCACGCATCACTTTTCGCTTGACTTGACCACCTCCAGCTTCACGTTGTCCACGTAGAAGGTCACGGCCGCGTTGGCGTCCGCCACGATGCCCAGCCACTGCAGCTTGCGGAATCGTGGGTCGCACGGCAGGTCGGTCAGCGCCACCGGCGACTGGCCCGGCACACTGGCCTTCAGCGACCACTTCCCGTTGGCCGCCGTGCCCAGCGGGCAGGTCATCTCGACGTGCGCCCAGGCACCCGCCGGCAGCGCGCAGACGGTCTTGCCATCGGTCTTGATCTGCCCGCCGAGGAAGTGGACGCTCGGCCCGGTGCGATACGGATTGGCGGCGTCGCGCCATTGCACGTAGACCGACGCGCCCGGCTCGGCCGACAGGTCGAAGCTGAACCGGACCGTGCCCTGGACGTGGTTGGGGGTGTACCACAGGTGCGGGTTGAACACGAAGTCGAGGTTTGGCTGGTCGCTGAACTTCAGGCTGTGCCGGCCGCCAGCCGCACGCTCGTCGGTCACCCGAATGGTCGCGACGCCTTTCTCGCCATGCGTGGTCGCGGCGACCGCCGTCGCGCCCACCGGCGTGTCTTCGAAACCATCGTTCAACAGCAGCGGCTCACCCGGCTCAGGCTCGCTCAACGGCCACGCCGCTCCTCGGTGGGCCAGCGGCCGCTGCCGCCATTCACGCGGACCGGTCAGGCCGGCCTGGCTGACGTCGATCGGCTGGAAGCCCAGCTTCAGCGCCGGCGAGTCGGGCTTCAGTTGGAAGTTGTCGTGGTCGGGATCGACCAGCAGCGGGTCGGCCAGCAGCGAATCCTGGTCGAATCCCTTGGCCTGCCAGTCCGCGAACTTCAGCCCGCCAGGGAATGGCGCCGGCTCGTCGCCGCGGTACCAGTACAGGTTCCGCCGGGCCACGAGGTCGGCATTGCCGATCATCAGGGCCCCCCGGTCCCAGACGTAGAGGTTGCCCTCCTGGAGCGAGTTACTCTGCTTGTCTTTGCGCCCGCGGCTGACCAGGTAGTCCCGGCTCATGCCGAAGATGTTGTTGCGCACGGTCAGGTCGCGCCCGTAGTGGATCGAGAAGCCGCCCGAGGACGTGCGCCAAGTGACGTTGTTTTCGATCAGGATGCCCGTGCTGCCCTCGTCGGGATAGATGCCGCAGCCGCCGTAGTGGTAGCCCCAGACATCGTGGATGTAGTTCCCGCGAATGACGGTGCCTGTCGAGATGCCCAGCGTGTAGATGCCACCCATGTCGGACAGCACGCCGCGCGCCAGGTGGTGCAGGCGGTTGTACTCGATGCGGTTGCGGTGGCACGCGGTCGGGTGGAAGCCCCAGGACCAGCCGACCGAGATCGCGCTGTAGTTCAGATCGGCGATCTCGTTGTGGGCGATGACGTTGTCGCTGGACTGCCCCACCCAGACGCCGATGGCGCCCGCGTGGATGATGCCGCCGTCGTGGATGTAGCAGTTTTCCACGCGATTGTTGCCGGTGGCCAGCTCCGGCTTCGGCATGGCCGCCGTGCCCAGCCGCACGCCGCCGGCGCCCAGGTCCCACAGCTCGCACTGGAGCACCTGGTTGTTTTGGCACCCGGCCTCGAACCAGATGGCGTAGTTGCCGATGTGGGCCACCTCGCAACGCTCGATCGCGCAGTTGCGAGTCCCGTTGGCTTGGATCGCCGCGTTGATGGTGACCGCGGCCTGCGGGTCGCCGTGCCCGTCGGGCGGCAGCACGTAGTTGGTGTGCTGGAACGACAGGCCCTCGAAACGCAGGCTGTCGATCCATCGGCCCGCGGCGGCGTCGCCGCGCAGCACGACCAATTGTTCGGCCACCGGCGCGACCACGGTGGCCCGCGTCAGGTCTTCACCCGGCTTGGCAATGGCTGCCAACTGGCCGCTGAGCCGGTCGAGCTGCCATTCGCCCGGCGCGTCCAGAGCGTCCGGAGCGTTCTCGACGAGGTACCGCTGCTGCGCGCCGGCCCAGCCGAACGGCCAGTGCTCGCGCCCGGCGATGGTCGCGGTGTGGCGGGCCTCGTCGACGGCCTTCAGCGGGTTGATGCCCACTTCCCAGTGGTGATAGACGTACAGGTCGATGTCGGCCAGATTGGGCCAGTTGCGCAGGTCACCCGGCCGAAAACGCACGGCCGACTTGTCGCGGACAACCGGCTTGCCGTCGGGGCCGGGCAGCGCCGCCGCCGGACCGGCCGTATGGAAGTAGCCGGTATTCGGCGAGCGCGCCAGCGTCCGTCGTTGGCCGTTGACCCACAGCTGGCGAAACACCCACCGATGATTGGCCGCCGCGGGCACGCTCGCGCTGAACCGGTCGCCCGTCTCGCGCCGCCAGCCGGTGACCTCGCGGCCGCCGCTGAACACGGGCTGCTCGCTCGGATAGGCCGCGTAGGTGATCGGGCACTGCGGCGAGCCGGAGTCGGCCGGCTCGAAGACCACCGCCGCGCTCTGGCGGTAGACGCCGCTGCGGAACAGCACCTTGATCGGTTCGGTCGGCGCGCCGCCGGCCTTGTGCTGGCGCACCCGATCGCGGGCGCCGGCCAACGTGGCCAACGGGCCGTCGGTGCCAGCCGCGTTCGGCTCGGCCAACCCGCCCGACCAAGCATCGTTGCCGCGGGGCGAAACATAGAACGTCGTCTCAGCCGCCGACAACGCGGCCGACAACAGCACTGGTAATGCGCTCAGCAGACAAACAATACGCATACGCTCACCCTCCTCGCGTCCCTACCATCGGGACGCACAAAGAACCGCTAACAAAACCGAAATCGGAGACCTTCGGTCGGCGGTTTCGGCGGGG
>CAYPGE010000399.1:0-8563 GCA_964409865.1 uncultured Pirellulaceae bacterium | reverse complement strand
CGGTGACCGGTGACCGGTGACCGGTGACCGGTGATCGGTGATCGGTGACCGGTGATCGGTGATCGGTGATCGGTGACCCGTGATCGGTGATCGGTGACCGGTGACCCGTGATCGGTGACCGGTGACCGGTGACAACGGATTCCGCCGAACATCGAAGATTGATCACCGACTACCGATTACCGGCTACCGGCTACCGATCACCGATCACCGATCACCGACTACCGACTACCGACTACCATGCTAACCATTCGCGTCGCTTTACGAGCGCTGGCCAAGAACAAGATGCGTGCCGGGCTGACGATCCTGGGCGTGGTGATCGGCATTGCGGCCGTGACCACGATGGTGTCGATCGGGCAGAGCGCCAGCCAGATGGTCCAGAGCCAGTTCGAGATGCTGGGGACCAACGTCATCGTCGTGGTTCCGGGCAGTCGCCGCAGCGGCGGCGTGCGGCGTTCCGGGATGCCCACGCTCACCGCCCGGGACGCGGCGGCGATCCGCACCGAATGCCCCTCGGTGATCGGCGTCTCGCCGATGGTCGGGAGCGGCGGACAGGTGATTTACGGCAACGTCAACTGGAGCCCGACGGAGATGTGGGGGGTGGGAATCGACTACCTCACGGTTCGCAATTGGCCCTTGCGTTACGGCGGTTTCTTTACCGAACGCGACATCAGTTCGGCGGCCAAGGTCTGCGTCATCGGACAAACCTTGGTCGGCGAGCTGTTCCAAACGACGGACCCCTTGGGGCAAACGATCCGCATCGCCAACATTCCCTTTCGCGTGGTCGGCGTCCTGGAATCGAAGGGCGTCAACATGTTCGGCCAGGAGCAGGACAATATCGTGCTGATGCCGTTCACGACCGTCCGCAAGCGCCTGCAGGGTTCCGAGTTCGACCACGTCCACTTCATCATGGTCTCTGCCCGGTCCGTGCAGCGGATGTCCGAAGCGCAAAACGAGATCACGCAATTGCTGATGGAACGGCACCGCATCCATCCGGGCGAGCCGGTCGACTTCGAGGTGAAGAATACCGACGAATTTGCCAAGGTGCTGGGCATCATCACGGGCACGATGACCATGATGCTGGCCTCGATTGCCGGCATCTCGCTGATCGTGGGCGGGGTGGGAATCATGAACATCATGCTGGTGTCGGTCACCGAGCGGACGCGCGAGATCGGCATCCGCATGGCGGTGGGAGCGCGACCGCGGGACATCCTGCGGCAGTTCCTGATCGAGGCCGTGCTGCTGTCCTGCATCGGGGGACTGATCGGCTTCGCCTTGGGCGTCGCCGCATCGATGGGGCTGACCGCGGCGATCAATGCCTTGTCCAGCGGTACCGATTGGCCGGTCGTGATCTCGGTCCCGGCCGGCGTGATCGCCTTTCTGTTCGCCGCCGCCGTGGGCATCTTTTTCGGCTACTATCCCGCCCGGCGAGCCAGCCGCCTGGACCCGATCGAATCGCTGCGGTACGAGTAGCCGGGAGGAAACCATACCGCGACGCACGTTTATTGGTTGTGCGGTTGTGCGGCAGGTCCTTCGCTGCTGGCCTGACGGGCCGCGGCGGGGCCGAATTTCCAGAACAGGGCGGGACGGACGAGGAATTCCAGCAGGGTGCTCGTGATCAGGCCGCCCAGAATGACCGTGGCGACGGGATACAGGATTTCTTTGCCCGGCTCGCCGGCGGCGATGGCCAGCGGGACCAGGCCGATGCCGGAGGTCAAGGCCGTCATCAGCACCGGGGCCACGCGTTCGCGGCCCGCCCGGACGATCATCTCGCGCGACCATGTTTCGCCTTCGTGCTGGACCAGTTGCAGGTAGTGGTTGATCAGCAAGATGCCGTTCCGCGAGGCGATCCCGCACAGCGAAATGAACCCGACCAGGGCGGCCATGGTGAGCGTCTGCCCCGTCAAGTGCAAGGCGGCTACCGCGCCGATAAAGGCCGCCGGCAGAGCAATCATCACTTGCAGCGACAGGTTCGCCGAGCGGAACATCGTGTGCAGCACGAGGAACACGCCGGCCAGCGCGACTAGCAGCAGGACGGCGATTACGCGCATCGCCGACCGCTGACTCTCGAACTGCCCGCCGTACTGGACGAAGTAGCCCGCCGGCAGCGACGTCTCGATCGTGCGCAAGCGAGTCTTGATGTCCTGGACGACGTCCACCAGGCCGCGTCCGGAAGTGTTGCACTGGACGACGATCCGGCGGCGGACCTGTTCGCGGTTGATCGTGTTGGGGCCGAAGGCGCGGTACACGCCGGCCACTGCGCCCAAGCTGGTGGCCCCGCCGTCCGGCAGGTTGATCGTCAGCCGCCGGACCGCGTCCAGGTTCTCGCGGTGGGGCTCGTCCAGTCGCACCAGCAGATCGAACGTCCGCGGGCCCAGCAGGACTTCCGAGACGACGGTCCCGTTCATGGCCGTCTGAACGAATTCGGTGATGTCGCGGCGGCGGAGCCCGTACTTCTGGAGTTGGTTGCCGTCGATTTCGATCCGCAGTTGCGGAATCTCGATCTGCGGCTCGATCTGCAAATCGGTCACGCCGGTCACGCCGGCGATCGCGGCTTGCACCTCCCGCGCTTTGCGGCGCAAAATCTCCAGGTCGTCGCCGTACAGCTTGACGGCGATTTGGGCTTGCACGCCCGAAAGCATGTGCGAGATCAGGTGGGCCAGCGGCTGTTCGACGCTGGTCACGATCCCCGGCACGTCGGCCAGCGCCTCGCGGATCGCCGCCAAGATCTCCTCGCGGCTGCGCGGGCTGTCCGGCTCCAAGGTCGCGATGAACTCGGAGGAGCTGACGGGCACGGCGTGCTCGTCCAATTCGGCTCGCCCCGTTCTGCGCAGGAAGGTCCGGATGTCCGGCAACTGCTGCAAGCGCTGCTCCACCGTGCGGGCGATGCGTTGCGAGGTCTCCAGCGAGGTGCCGGGCGGCAAGACGACGTTGATCTGCACCGCGCCTTCGTCGAAGGGCGGCAGGAAGTCGCTTTCCAGCCGCAGCAGTCCGGCCACGCTGACGGCGACCGCCGCCAAGGCCCCCATCAGGACGAGGGCCGGCACGCGCAGACTGAACTCGATGGCCCCGGCTGCCAGCCTCTTGAGACTGCGCAGCAGAAGCCCATCGCGATCCCGCTCGGACCTGCGATCGGCCCACATCATCACGGCCCACAGCGCGGGCGCGGCGGCCAGGGCAATCGCCGCGTGGACCCACAACGGCCGAGCGGTCCAGTCCGCGGCGGCCGCCTGCATTCCGCACCATGCCAGTCCGGACGGGACGACCCAGTAATCCACGGCCAACGCGATCGGGGGAGCCGCCAGTGCGGCGACGTAGGGCCAGGCCCGCCGCTGGGCCAGCAGCCAATACGACAGCACCGGCGTGACGGTCAGCGACACGAGCAACGACGAGAGGATGGAAACGATATAGGCCGCGCCCAGCGGCGCGAACAACCGGCCTTCCATGCCGCTGAGGGCAAACACGGGCACGAACACCAGCACGACGATCATCGTGCTGAAGACGATCGAATTGCGGATCTCCGTGCTCGCCTGGTACACGACCAGCAGCGCCGGTTTCGGATCGGCCGCGTGCCGGTTCTCCTTCAGCCGGCGAAAGATGTTCTCGACGTCCACGATGGCGTCATCGACCAGTTCGCCGATCGCGACGGCCAGTCCGCCCAGCGTCATCGTATTGATCGACAGGCCGCAGCCTGCGAACACCAGTGCCGTGATGACGATGGACATCGGAATGGCGGTCAAGGTGATCAAGGTGGTGCGGAAGTTGAGCAGGAACAGGAACAGGATGACGATCACCAGGATGCCGCCGTCGCGCAGCGCGTGCGCGACGTTTTCCACGGCCAGATCGATGAACGCCTTCTGCTGGTACAAATCGGCCTGGACGCGGACGTCGCCGGGCAATCGCTGCTGCAACTCCTGCAGGGCGGACATGATCTCCTCGGTCACCCGGCGCGTGTCCGCTTGCGGTTGCTTGTTGATCGTCAACACGACGGCGGGACCGCCGGAGAAGCGGCCGTCCACGGTGCGTGCCCAGGCGGCGCTGTCGCCGCGCTTGACCTGCGGTCCTTCGATCACGCGGGCGACGTGCCGGACGAGCACCGGCCGCCCTTCCCGCACCTTCACCACGACATCTTGAATCTGCTCCAGCGTCTGGACGCGGCCCAGGGAACGCACCAGCAGTTCGTGCGGTCCCTGCTCGTCCAAGTAGCCGCCCGTGGCGTTTTCGTTGCTCGCTTCCAGCGCCGTCCGGACCTCGGGGAGCGTCACGCCGTAACGCTGCAGGTCGTCGGGGTTGACTAGCACCTGAAACTGTTTGCGTTCGCCGCCCATCGTGAAGACCTGCGACACGCCGGGGATGGTCAACAGCCGTTGGCGAACGCCCCAGTCGGCCAGCGTCCGCAATTCCATCGGCGGCGTGGTGCCGTCCTCGCTCCACATGCCGACGACCATGATCTGGCCCATGACGGAGGAGATCGGCGCCAGCTGAGGTTGCACGCCGGGGGGAAGCCGCTCGGCCGCCAGGGGCAGCCGTTCGGCCACGATCTGCCGGTCCTGGAAGATGTCCGTGCCCCAGCCGAATTCCACGTACAGGACCGCCAGCCCCACGCTGGACGACGAGCGCACGGCCTCGACGCCCGTCGCGCCGTTCAGGACCGATTCCAGCGGAAACGTGATCAGCGTCTCGACCTCTTCGGGCGCCAAACCCGGCGCTTCGACCATCACTGTGACCCGCGGCCGATTCAAGTCGGGAAAGACGTCGATCGGCAACTGGGCGATCTGCCAGCCGCCCAGGGCGGTCAACAGCAGCGCCAGCGCCGCCACCAGCACGCGCTGCTGCAAGGAAAAACGAATGATGCCGTTCAAGGTTTGGATCAGCATGGTCGGCTGCTTGTGCTTTGTTTTTGGAGTGCGGCGCCTTGTCGCCGCTTTGGAGTCACCGTAATGTCGCTCGTGCAGGCGGGGTCCCCGTTTTTCCTATAGCAGCGATTCGCTGCGCTGCTGGCGTTCAGCCAAAGCGGCGACCAAGCGCCGCACTCCAAATTGGCCCGCCGCGAAGTCTGGCGGGGCTGTCCGGCAGGCAATGTGTTGCCAGCGGGCCTCCCTCGCTGGCGTTTCGGGCTTGTGTACCACGTCAGTGATTGTGGCCTGCATGCGGATCCACGCCTCCGCCCGCCTTGTTCTTGATCGCCAGGTGGATCTGGTAGGCGCCCTCGGCGGCGACCTGCTCGCCGGCGGCCAGCCTGCCGTCGCTGGCCAGGACAGCCCATTGCTGATCGCGATACTCGACGTGGACCGGTCTGCGGTCGAAGTGATTGCCGTGCTTGGGGAACACAAACCACTCCGCGCCGTCCTGTACCACGGCCTGGACCGGCAGCACGACGCGCTTCTCCCAACGCTCGACGGGCACCAGCACCTGGACCCGCTGTCCCGGTTTGTAACGCCAGCTGATGAAGCGGTGACCGTCCGGCGCGGCCTCGTTGCGGACCAGTTCGTTGGACAAAGCGACGTAGAACTTCAGCGCCCGGGAATCGCGTTCGACCTGGTCCTCGACATACAGGATCCGCAACCCGGACAGTTCCCGTTTGCCGGCCCCCTGCGACTCGACCAGGACGGATACCGCCGTGCCCGTGTTGGCAACGTGGTTCAGGACTTGGGCGTCTTGCTCGAAGGCGTTGCCTTCGATGTACAACTCGCAATGATCGTTCAGGATTGCCAGCGGAGTTCCGGTGACGACGTGATCGCCCCGGTTGATCGCCAGTTGGGCCACTTGGAGGAAGTCCTGATGCGCGCCGCTCGCGTGATCGGTGTCCGGTTCCGGCGTCTTGACCACCAGTTCGCGGATCAGCCGCCGCTCCTTCTCGATCGTCTGAATCTGCTCGTCGCTCAGGCCGTGCAGCAGCAAGGCCTCGCGTTCGGCCCGCATCGAACCTTCCAACTTCTGGCGTTCGTAACCCTGCTCCAGGAGCATCTTGCCCGGCAGCGCGCCGCTGCGGGTCACTTCCTCCAGCCGTGCCAGCTCCTGCTTGACCACATCCAGCTGCTCCAGGTCCCGCAGAAAGGACGTTTGCTTTTCGACCATGTCTTCGTGCGTCAACCGCAGTTCGAACAGCGGATCTCCCGGCATCACCGCCTCGCCGCGGATCGGGTAGATCTTGGTGACGATTCCCGTCAGCGGAGCGGAGACGGTGATCTGGGATCGGCCGGGCCGTTCGACCACGGTGGCCGGGATGGAGACCGTCCGCTGGAAATCGCGAGGTTCCACCGTGACCAACGACAAACCGACGTTCCGCTGCGCCTGCTCGCTCAGTTCGATGGTGGTCGCGTCGTCGTGACCGGCATGAGTGTCGGTTGCGTCCTCGTGAGCGTGCGCCTCGCCGGAAGCCTCATGCTCGTGATCGTGTTCGCCAATTCCCTCCAGCGCCGGCCGCCCGGTCTGGAACCAGGTGCGCACCGGCGAGAGCCAGAACGGAGAGGTAGCCGCGACGACGGCAGCGGCGCCCAGAACGAGGCCGACGACAAAACCACGCCCATGGCGCCGCAGCAGGTTTTTCGATCCGGACGCCGATCGCCTCTCCTCCCACCCGGATTGTTCTTGAGGCGGTGATCGTCCGCCCGTTTCCCCACGGTTCATCATGTTTCTCCGCGTTTCCTCGGGATTCTAGGCCCATCTCGTCCAGTGGACCAGACAAGGACGAGAGAATTCCCGATAGTCTCGTCGTCCCAACCAAGCTCGCAAAAGAAGCTGGCAGAAAAATGCACGCAGGAAAATGGGCAAAGCAGAATCTTCCGATGTTTCTGCCCCCATTTTTCCCCCAGCCCATCGAGCACGGCAAGGCGGTTGCCCGTGTAGGGCTCGCCTTCGTGGCGCGGCGCAAAATGTCGTGTAGAATACGGGGGGCCGGCCGGGGCTGTGCCGGGCCGTTCGCGGCCGGACGCGTTTGTGGGCCACGCCGTAACGCTTGCCGGTGTGCTGTTGTCCCCTTTAGAAGCTTGGAGAATTAGCGATGGTGTCCAATCATCTGTGGGCTCAGTTCGTAATTGCCGTGGCCGCGATCATCTCGCTGGAAGCGAACGGCCGGGCCGAGGACTGGACGGTATCGACGGGTGACGAGTTGCGACTGTCATTCTCATCGCCAGGAGCGCTGAACGGGCTGTCGGTCGGCGGCCAGGATCTGCTGCCCAGCGACCGCCGGGGTGATTCGCCGCTGAGCGTTTGCGACATCGTGCGTGGCGTCCGGTTCGTGCCGGTCACGAGCGAGAAGGTTGAGCGGGAGGGAGACAAGATTGTCCAGCAGGCAGAAGTCGCGGATCTGGGGCTGGCAGTGACCGCCCGGTATGCGGCGACCAAGGAGCTGATCAACGTCCACTTGAGCGTCCGGGACACGTCGGGCGCCGACCGCGGACTGCTGATCCGGTTTGCCCTGCCGATCCAGGCCGAGGGCTGGCGGTGGTGGGACGATCTGGATCGGGCACGTCCGATGGGCACGAGCGGGACGTTCGAGAATTCGCGCGGCATCCGCGAGTTCGCGGCGTTGCCCGAATGGCGGGACAAGCCGGAGCTGAGCGTCGGAAAGAGCGCAGTCAACTTCTGCAACGCGGTCACCGGGCCGGTCGGGCTCTGCTACGCGGTGCCGCTGGACCAGCCCCGCATCTTCCGCGTCGGCTATGACGCCGCGAGCCGTTCGTTCTACATCGTCTACGACGTCGCCTTGGCAAAGGAGACCCAACCGCCCGGCGAGGCTGAGTTCACGTTCCACGTGTACCGTTGCGATCCGCAGTGGGGCCTGCGGAGCGCGTTGGACCGCTACTACCGCCTGTTTCCGCAATTCTTCACGAAGCACGTTCGCCGCCAAGGGCAGTGGATGGCTTTCTCCAGCCTGTCGGAGATCGACAACGTCAACGAGTTCCGCTTCGCGTATCAAGAGGGAGCGCCGGAGCCGGGATACGACGACCGGCTGGGCGTGGACAGCCTGACCTACTTCACGCACGCCGGCATGTTCGCCAACATCCCGGACTACAACCCGGAAACCGATCCGGAGCCTTCCTACGAGCGGCAACTGGCGGCCATGCGGGCGCAGTTCGCACGGCAGACGGGCAAGGCGGAGATCTTCGACGCCTCGGCGCTGTTCGATGTGAAAGACAGGCTGGCGATCGCCCGCACGGCCGTGTACGGGCACATCATCGCCCAATACAACCTGGACCCCGATTTGCCTTACGGCCAGTACATGCTGGGCACTATCGACCGCGTCTTTCAGGATTTCCGCCAGCGCCGCGGCGGCGAGTTGGACGGCTTCTATTACGACGGCATCACGACGGGAATCAACTACCGCCGTGAGCACTTCCGCTACGCGGGCTATCCGCCGATCTGGGACCCCGTCGCCAAGAAGCCGCTGCTGTACAACTATTTCTCGTCGGTCGAGTTTGCCAAGGCGACGGCAGAGCGTCTGCACGCCGAAGGCAAGATCACGATGATGAACGGCGCTCTGGGCAGCAGCTACTACACCGCGCCGTACCTGGACGTGATGGGCGCAGAAACCGGCCTGCGGATCGATCGGGCCAGCTTCAAC
>CAYPGE010000398.1:0-8564 GCA_964409865.1 uncultured Pirellulaceae bacterium | reverse complement strand
CGGGGCGGAGCCCCGCAACCAGTCCCGCGGTCGGGCATTATCGCCTCAGTCCCGGACCGCCTCCAACCGCGGATCGCCCAGATCCAGCCGGTACATGATCTGGTTGTAATCGTAGCGCGGCGTGGCCACGGGGTTGCCGGAGAAGGTCTGGGTGTACGTCCCCTCGAAATAGATCACCCGCCCGCCCTCTTGATCGAAAAACGGGTGATGCACGGGATTGTAGAAGCTGTACCGGTCGTGGGTGACGATCTTCTTGGCGCGCCGCCACGGGCCGGTCGGTTCCGGAGCCTCGGCATACCAGATCTCGCCCAGCATCGAAGAACCGCCCAACTGCCCGGCGATCATGATCCAGCGCTGGCGATGCGCGTTGAAACGCACCGTGCCGCGGTGCATCAGGACCGGCTTGCCGGTGTCGACATCAACCGGCAGGAACCGCGTCTGCTCGGCCGGCAGCCGGCCCGCGTCAACTAGTCTTCTTTCCGCGTTGCCGTCGAGCGGCTGCGCATTCCGCCGCCACTCGTAACGCACCTTGCCATCCGGTCCCCGCAGCAGTGCTGCTTCGTTCGACGCGGCAGCTTCGTCCAGGCACGTGTAAGCTTCGTAGGACGACGGATCCAGATAGTGCTTCCAGTCGGCCTGCACGCGCACGTTGGGAAACACTTCGCCGAAGTATATGTAGTCCACGCCGCCCTCGCGATGCCGGATCGGGTGCCCCTGGCCCGGAAACAGCGGGCCGTCTTTCATCTCCAGGGTCTTCAGCCGCTCGAACTCCTGCTTCTCGTCGTTGAACACGGCCAGACCGTGGTCGAGCATCTTCGACAGAGACTCCATGTGAGCGTAATGGGAGACCAAGCGCTCGCGCCCCGTCTCGTCGGGCAGAACCAGAAAACCATCGGCCCAGATCAGCCCCTTCTCCACGCCCAAACGGGCCACCGGCCGGCTGAATCCGTCCTGGTCCGTGAAGTACCGCAGATTGACTCCCAGTGCCGGATCCAAGCCGCCTTGACCCGGCAAGTCCGAGACGGCCGACGCCATCCAGAAATGTCCCAGTGGATAGCTCATCCGCGACGTGTCGCCCCAGAACCACATGAGCTTGCCTTGATACAATTCGGCGAACGCCGAATCCTGCCCCGCCACCATCCCGCTGCCCAGAGGCTGTGCCAGCGGCGTCGGTTCCCCCAGCAGCACGCTGTCGCGATAGATGCCTTCGCCCGTCACCCGATACAGACGTTCGGCGATGTTATGCCGCTTGATCTTGATCGTGGCCTTCTGGCCGGCCACCAGTTGCAGGCGGACGCCGGCGAACCCGAAGCCGTCTTTGGGAAACTCGTAGCCGTGGCTGCGGACAAAGAAAAAGACCCGCTGTCCCATCAGCCCCGGTTCGTGGATCGCCGCCCAACCGCCGCTGTCGGTCACCCAGCACAGATGATTCACCGTCTCTAACTCGACCAACGGCACCCCGCGGCCGGTCTGATCGTCCACCACCTGGATGCCAAAGTACCCGCCCGGTTCGCCGGCAGATGCAGCGCCCACGAACAACACGCCGATGGCCATCCCCAACCACGCAGCGGCGGAGACAAGACGCGTTGCAGGACAAGCCGCCTTGGGAAAGTGTGCGTACGCCCGGTTCATCGTCTTTCCTGCGCCCTCCGTTTGATCGCCTGCCCAACACTAACGGCCAGCGTGACGACGGTCAAGGGAATCACGAACCACAGCAGCGCGGCTTGGAACGTGGCCAGCGCGCCGTGCCGGATCGCATTCAGGATCAAATAGGTCGTGTAGATTGCATAGTAGCCCAGGAACAACCAGCCTTCCCAGCGGCTGATCGTGCCGCCGGTGTAGAAAATGGGCAGACAGGCCACGGCCACGGCGATCATCACGGGGATATCAAAGTCGATGGCTTCCGCCGAAACCCGCACGCCGTCGCTGCTTGTCAGGCTGCTCAACCCCAGGACCGCCAGGACGTTGAAGATGTTGCTGCCCACCACGTTTCCGACCGCAATGTCCCGTTGGCCGCGAATCGCGGCCATGATCGAGGCTGCGACCTCCGGCAGCGACGTGCCGGCGGCCACGATGGTGAGCCCGATGATCAGTTCGCTAACGCCCCAGGCCGTGGCGAACGCGACCGCGCCTTGGACCAGCCAGCGGGACCCCAGGACCAGAGCGGCTAACCCGCCGACGATCAGCACGAGGTCGATCACCACCCGACCGGCAGTCGGAGCAACGGACTCCGCGGGCTGCGAGACCGCCTTTTCCGCCGCGACTTCACGCCGGCTCGTGCGAATCAGCCAACCGGTATAGAGGACCAGTCCCATCACGAACAACAGGCCGTCGCTCCGCCCGATCGCGCCGTCGAGTCCCAAGGCCCAAGTCAGCGCGGAGACAACGATCATGATCGGCACATCCAAACGCAACAACTGCCGGGCGACCGCCAAGGGCGTAATCACCGCCGAGATGCCGAGGATCAACAGCACGTTGAACACATTGCTGCCGACGACGTTGCCCAGCGCCAAGTCCGCTTGGCCGGACCAGGACGCCTGAACGCTCACCGCCAACTCCGGCGAACTTGTGCCGAAGGCCACCACGGTCAGCCCGATGACCAGGGGCGATATGCCCACGGCCGCCGCCAGCCGCGCGGATCCGCGCACCAGCCACTCGGCGCCGACCACCAGCGCCGCCAATCCCAAGATGAACCACAGGAACGTGACACCACTCATTGCTTGTCACTCACGGATGTACCCGCTTGCTGTGGAAACAGTGCCAGCCATGGACCGTCAGGGTCACGGCGGTCAGCGGAATCACGAACCAAAGCATGGCGTCCTGGAACATTGGCAAAGCGCCATTTCCGGTCGCATGGAGAATCAGATAAATCGTGTAGGCGACATAATAGCCAAAGAACAAGGCCCCCTCCCAGCGGCTGACCGTGCCGCCGGTGTAGAACACGGGCAGGCAAGCTATCGAGACGCCGATCATCACCGGAATATCGAATTGCAGGGCCTGAGGCGAGACTCGGATGCCGTCGGGGCTGACCAAACTGCTCACGCCCAGCACCGAAATGATGTTGAAAATGCAGCTGCCGACGACGTTCCCCACCGCGATGTCGCGCTGCCCCCGCGCGGCGGCGGCGACGGTGGTGGCCATTTCCGGCAACGATGTGCCTACGGCCACCACCGTCAGGCCGATCAGCAGTTCGCTCACACCCAGCGCGGTGGCAATGGCCACTGCGCCCTCGACCAGCCAGCGGGAACCGAGGACCAGCAGACCCAGCCCCAACACGATGAGTATCAGGTCCAACAGGATCCCCGAAAAGGTGGCAGCGGCGAGGTGGGCGTACAACTCTGGCGCCGCCGCGCGCTCCGCTGCGACTTCCCGGCGGCTCTTGCCAATCAAGAACACCGTGTAGGCTACCAGCATCCCTACAAACACCACGCCATCCAGACGGCCGATGCGGCCATCCAGGCCGACCACGAGCGTCAACGCCGAGAGTGCAACCATCAGCGGCACGTCAAACCAGAGCAGTTGCCGAGCCACCGTCAATGGAATCAACAGGGCGGAGAAGCCCAGAATCAGCAGCACATTCATAATGTTGCTGCCGACCACGTTGCCCAGCGCCAGATCCGCCTGCCCCACCCAGGATGCCTGGATGCTGACCGCCAGTTCCGGCGCACTGGTGCCGTAGGAGACGACGGTCAGTCCGATCACCAGCGGCGACAGGCCCACCGCCGCGGCCAAATGCGCCGCGCCGCGAACCAGCACGTCGGCGCCGACAACCAAAACGACGATGCCGACGACGAACAGAATGGATGTCAGCAAATCCATACAGGGCGATCCCCGCGTTGGAGCATGATTCCGCGATTTGTTGTTTTGCGAGCAAGAACACCACTGATCACACGGATTTCACCGATGTTCCTTATTCGTGTCATCCGTGTCATCCGTGGTCAAGTGATTTGGGTTGCGGGCAGCGCTCGCGTTGGTTAACGGCTGGCCGGATTGCCAAAAAGGGAAACGCCCTTCCCCTGTCTAACGTCAGGAGAAGGGCGTTTGGTTGACCACTCGATTGACGAATCACAAGACGGACTTAGTAGCGCCGGCCGCCGCCGTACCCGCCACCACCGCCGCCACCTCGACGACCGCCGCCGCCGCCGTAGCCGCCACGGCCACCACCGCGTTCCTCGCGGGGTCGAGCCTCGTTGACGGTCAGCGACCGGCCGCTGAAATCCTGGCCATTTAACGCGGAAATCGCTGCCTGCGCCGCCTCGCCAGTTTCCATTTCCACAAAGCCGAACCCTTTCGATCGGCCCGTGTCCCGGTCTACCACCACTTGCGCCGACTGAACCGCGCCATGCGGCTCAAACAGTCTTTGCAGATCGCTGTCGGACACCGTATACGGCAGATTCCCGACGTACAACTTCTTACCCACGATGGGACTCCTGTACAGAACACACCAAGCCGAAACAATCCGCCCCACAGCGGCTTGGTGCCACCGCATGTGAGGCCATCCACAGAACCCGGGGACTGGCGAAACAAGAGGCGAGAGACAACGGCGAGGTTATCCGGCCAAGAAACTTTCGACAAGCTCCGAGGGCACGTGCAACTTACCTAAAGGTGCCCTCTGACGCAATCCCTTCTGGCAAAAAATTTGTGCTTTGGGGGGGAAGTTCCCGTGCGGAAGCCTACAATAGGGCAAAGGCCGGTCGGGCACCGGACAGAAATAGAGGTCGGATGGATGTTTTTCTGGGCAGCTTGGGATGTTTTGGTACAATTAGCCCCTTGGATGCTCTTGGGCACCTTGATCGCCGGATTGGTGCACGTGCTGCTGAGCCCAGGGTTCATTCACCGTCGCTTGCAGGGGCCCACCGGGGTGTTGAAGGCCGTCGGCATCGGCGTGCCGTTGCCGTTGTGTTCCTGCGGTGTGATTCCGGCCGGCCTTGGCCTGAAGAAAGACGGCGCCAGCGACGGGGCTTGCATCGCGTTTCTGATCAGCACTCCGCAGACCGGCGTCGATTCGATCCTGGTCAGTGGTTCTTTCCTGGGCTGGCCGTTTGCCTTGTTCAAAGTCGTCGTGGCGGCCGTGACGGGCGTCGCCGGCGGGTGGCTGGTCGACGCGCTGGCGGGTGACCGCAACGGCGAACATGGATCGCCCGTCGACGCGCCGGCCAGTCGCCGCGGTGGCGTGCGAGAACTGGTCGCACACGGTCTGGACATCATCCGTTCGATTTGGTTGTGGCTTGTGTTCGGGGTTGTGGTCTCGGCGGCCATCAACGTGTTCGTTCCTCCTTCCTATCTCAGCGGCTTGGGTTCGCTGGGGATTCTGCCGTCGGCCGTGGCGGCGCTGGCCATCTCGGTTCCGCTGTACGTGTGCGCCACGGCGTCGGTGCCGATCGCGGCCGCCTTGGTGGCGGGAGGCTTGCCGACGGGCGCTGCGCTGGTATTCTTGATCGCCGGCCCGGCCACGAACGTGGCCACGATCGGCGCGGTGTACCGGCGGTTCGGCGGCCGCGTATTGGCCGTCTACCTGGTAACGATCATCGCGGGCAGCGTCCTGGGCGCGATCGCTTTCGAGGCATTCCTGTCCAGCACGGTTTTGCAGGCCACGGTAGCCCACGACCACCATGGTCATCCCTGGTGGGCGCAGGCCAGCGGATGGGTGCTGTTGGGATTGTTCGCCTGGTTCGCCGCGGCCGACGCGCAACGGTGGTGGCGACGGCGTGTATCGAACGTCGCGGCACCGCAGCTCGAACTGAGGGTCGCCGTCCAGGGCATGCGCTGTGCCAACTGCGTAGCGCACGTCGAACGGGCGTTGCAGAAGTTGGCCGGCGTGGAATCGTATGTCGTCCGCCTCGACCCTGGTGAAGCGGTCGTCCGGGGCGAGGTGGACGAGGCCCGCGTTCGCCAGGCGATCCGCGATGCGGGCTACCAGACGGAGTAATGGCTCGCAGCCCCGCGTAGCATGGCTCTCCGAGCCGTGCCATCACCGGAGGCCTGACGCCGCCCCGTTCGCCACGCGCACTCTCCCGCAGCGTGGCTCTTCCAGCCGTGTGCGGAGTTCACACGGCTCGGAGCGTCATGCTATGATGTTTGCCTGCACACCCTAACCTGCCGGCCTCCGCCGGTCCTCAATCTCAGGAGCAACCATCATGAACAGCATCACTCGTCGGCAGTTACTCACCCGTTCGGTTTCCGGACTAGGCGCAGTGGCCGTCTCGCCGCTGCTGGCGGCCGTGGCCCAGGCCAAAGACCAGTCAGCGCCGTTCAAAATCGGCGCTTGCGATTGGTCGATCGGCAAGACCCAGAAGCCGGAGGCCTTTGCGGTGGCCAAGGAAATCGGTCTGGACGGCGTCGAGGTCAGCTTCAGCCAACCGGGCAGCGCCAACGACCTCCGCGACGCGGCGGTCCGTGCCAAATATCAAGAAGCCTGCCAGGCCACGGGCTTGGAGATCTGTTCGCTGGCGATGGGGATGCTGAACAGCATTCCTTATGCCTCCGACCCGCGCACCGAACAGTGGGTCGCGGACGTCGTCGAGGTGATGCCCAAGCTGGGCGTGAAAGGCTGTCTGCTGGCGTTCTTCGGCAACGGCGACATCAAGGGCGACCGGGCCAAACAGGACGAAGTCATCCGGCGGCTGAAGAAAATCGCCCCGCAAGCCGAGAAAGCCGGCGTCGTGCTGGGCATCGAAAGCTGGCTGAACGCCGACGACCACCTGCGGATCCTGGACGGTGTCGGCTCGCCCGCCATCCAAGTCTATTACGACGTCTGCAACATGACCGACCAGGGCTACGACATCTGCCAGGAAATCCGGCAACTGGGCAAGAACCGCATCTGCCAGATCCACATCAAGGAAAACGGGTCCCTGATCGGCCAAGGCAAAGTCAATCTGCGGCCCGTGCGGGACGCGATCGCCGACATCGGCTACCGCGGCTGGTTGGTCATCGAAGGGGCGACCATCCGCGGTAAGACGCTGGTCGAATGCTACCAACACAATCAGAAACACCTGCGGACTTTGTTCGGCGCAGGCTGAGCCGCCCGAGGCAGAAACATCGTGCTGGGAAGAAGCTGACAGAAAGATGGGGTGACAGAAACATGAAGACGGGAGAGGGGAGACGGCAAGACAGCCCCATCCTCGACGATCCTCTCTTTCCCGCGTCTCGGTCTCCCATTTTTCTGTCACCCCATGTTTCTGTCAGCTCTTCTCTTTCTGGAGATCGTCCCGACCATCTGCGCCGAGTGCCTGCCAGGTCGCGCCGCCTCGCGACTGGTTGATGAACTGCACCATTTCTGCGGGCAGACGCGAGTCGAACCGCAGCGACTCGCCCGTCACGGGATGTTCAAAGCCGAGCGTCTGGGCGTGCAGCGCGATGCGCTGGTAAGGCCACTGCCGGTGCCGCGCGGCGGCGGCCTGGTAACGCGGGTCGCCCAGCACGGGGTGTCCCGCCTCCGCAAAATGGACGCGGATCTGGTTTCGCCGTCCGGTTTCCAGCCAGACTTCGACCAGCGTCGTGTCGGCCCAGCGTTCCAGCACGCGATAGTGCGTCACGGCCAACTGGCCGATTTCGCGATCGTCGGTCGAATAGCGGTTCAACGACTTGTCGGTCGCCAGGTAACTGCGAAACTCGCCCGCGGCGGCCGCCGGATGTCCGGCGACGATCGCTACGTACTTCCGCTCCGGCTTGCGCGCGGCGAATTGATCCCGCAGCCGTTTTTCCACGTCCTGCGACTTGCCGAAGGCCAGCAGGCCGGAGACGCCGCGGTCCAGGCGGTGGACGGGGAACACGCCGCGCCCGCCTCCCGATCGGCGGACGTACTCGCCGACGCGTTCGGCCAGCGTGTACCGTTCGCCGCGCTCGGTGGGCACCGTCAGTAGTTCCGGGGCTTTGTCCACCACGAGCAGGTCGCGGTCTTCGTAAACGATGACGAAACCACGGTGCGGCCGCGCTTTCGGGCGGGGCGAGTAGCGGCGGCGCGCCTCAAAACGGACCTCAATCCGGTCGCCCGCAGCCAAGCGCCAGCCGGTCTCGTGCATCGGCCGGCCGTTGAGCGTCACGCAGTCGTAGTCGAACAGTCCCGCCACGTGCGAGCGCGTGCCGCCGGCCAACTCCTGCACCAGGCGGTCGATCCGGCCGCCGACGTGCGGCGAGGAAGCGTCGACCACGGCTTGGCGAAGGAGGAAGGGCATTGTGGAAATCCGGACCTCAAGGACGCAGCTCGATGCTGCAGGCGGCGGAGCGCGGAGCGACCTCGAAACGCCACACCGGCCCGCCGCCAGCTTGCGCCGCGCGGACTGGGATTGTCTGGCCCTGCGCGTCCTTGACCGCGATCCGTTCCGAGGACCGGGATGGGGGCGGCGTGACTTCGATCGTCAGCGGCTGATCGTACAGTTCCGGATCGGTCAGACAGGTCAGACGAAACGCGAGCTGGCGGGAATCCGAGCTGACCGGCGTCAGCGCCGATCCGTTGCGCTCGGTCTGGTATTTGTAGATGTCCGCCATGCCGGCAATCCAGAGGACCGCTTCCTGCTCCTTGGCGATATCCAGCACGGCGCGGAAATTCGCTTCGCTGGTGCTCA
>CAYPGE010000397.1:0-8566 GCA_964409865.1 uncultured Pirellulaceae bacterium | reverse complement strand
TGGAAGCTTACGCCACTTCCGCTGCCCCAACATTTAGCCTGGACGCCGCACTAGGCCGAAGAGTTGCCCATTCTCTCCAGACCCCTGCCGGCTTGCTGGCAGGTGAAGCAGTCTGGTGAGCTAGAACGAGCATGACGAAAGCGTCCGCAAGACCCCTGCCGGCTCGTCCGGCAGGTGAATGAGTTTTCACCGCTAACAACGCCCAGCAGACTTATTCACCTGCCAGCAAGCTGGCAGGGGTCTCGGAGTGTTTGTCAGGACGTTTGGCTAGCTGCTCAAACGCGCTCACCTGCCCGCAAGCTGGCAGGGGTCGAGACCATGGGGCATTTGAACAGGCTTCGACGCTCGTGGGCATTCAATTCCGAGTTGCGGTACTAGCCCCACTGTCGAACCGGCAAACGCTGAGCATCCCATCCCACCAGTTGTGCTGCGGTCTCCCACATGCTGCCTTTGGCCTCCTCAGTCCTTTTCCTAAATCTCTCTCCATTGTCTTCCACAAATCTTACGTGACACGGACGGAAGATCAGCGGGAAAGATCAATGTGAAAGACAAAGGGGGGACTGAGGGCGGCTCTACGCGCGCAACTCAGACACCCGTAGTGAGTATGTCGGACTATTCCGGCCGTCGCACCTGCACCCGCTCAGCGGCCCACCCCAGCTGTTTGACCACGGCAGCGGGATAGTCCCAGCCAGCGGTGTCTGCTTGATGAATGACCACGTCGGTGTTCTCGGCGGCCATCGCAACGGCTTGCGGCAGGTCCAAGTAGCGTTGCACGTTCAGCAGATACGGTCCGTCGCGATGGGTTCGCGGCAAATCGTGCAGATCCAGACGGCGGATGTCCGGCTCGAACAGCGCTGCGTACAGCGTCACTCCCGCCGCCGTCCGGCAGCTGTGCAAGGATAGCGGAACGCTCCGGACGGATTCCACAGACCGCAACGCCTGGACCGCCCGCCGCACGTCCCACACCCGCATGCCGTCCAGCGTCTGGCCCAGCAAGTAGAACCGCCGCTGGTGTTGAGTTTGCTTTTTCTCCGATTGGTCCCAGGCCGTCGGCCCTACGCCGCGCGGGGCGAGGTAGACCCGCACCTGGCCGGAATTGCGGAGTGTCTCCGCCAGTTGCTGGAACGACGCTTCGTCGGCCGGCGGCAGCAGTTCACCTTGGAATTCGGCCTCGAACGCCGGACGCATCGCGGCCAGGAATTCCTGCCAGGCCTGATCGTCCAGGACGTTCAGCAGGACCGACTCCGGCTTGTCCAAATCGGCGCGATAGACCGCGTACAGCCGCAGCCGGATCGCTTCCTGACTGGTGAAGTCCCACGCCTCCAAGTGCAGTCCTCCCCGATCGGCCGACAGGGCCTTGGCCGCGTCCAGCGCGCACGGCGCCGTCGGCCAGGCGCGGAACGATTTCTCCAGCAGGGCCGCCCGCCAGCCGTCTCGCAGCGCCTGCCAGGCCGCCGCGTCGGCCGGCACGGGCGGGGGCTCTGCGGCCGGCACGAACGACTCGTGGATCTCCGTGTTCCGCTGGTCCGCCGGCAGCTGGTCGAACACCTTCAGCTGCGGCGGCTCGAAGAACTTGACCGCCGTCTTCTCGATCAGGTCCGTGTCGTTCTTCAGGTGCTGGTTCAGCCAGCGGAACGCGCCGGTCTGCAGCTCCTGAGTATCCTTGTGCGGGCCGGGCGTCATGTACAGTCCCAGCTTGGTGCCGGCACCGTACAACTCGTAGATCTTGCGGGCCTTTTCATAGGTGCGGATCACGCCGTCCAGCGGAAAGATCCCGTCGCGGTCGGAATTGCTCAGCAGCAACGGCCGCGGCGCGACCAGCGCGGCCACCAGCGGATAATCCCAGCGGTAGGTGTTGACCATGTACATGCAATCGCAGTGGCCTTCCACGCAGCCGTCCACGACGTGATTTTCCAGGTCGGTGATGCCGGCCACCGGCACGGCGGCCTTGATCCGCTCGTCGATCGCCGCGATCCACCAGCTGTACGCGCCGCCGCCGCTGCGGCCGGTCACGCCCAGCCGTTCCGGATCGACCTCGGGCCGTGACTGCAGGTAGTCCAGCGCCCGCACGCAGTTCCAGGCTTCCACGCCGGCGGGCGTGTAGCCTCGGTTCAGCCACCACCACATCTTGTAGCGGTACGTCCCGTGGTGGATGGATTCGATCTCGCCCATCTGCAGCGTGTCGATGGTCAGGCACACGTAGCCGTTGCGGGCGAACCAGCCGCCGTGATGCTGGTAACTGACCTTGTTGCCAAAGCTCACGCCGTCCTTCTTCGACGCCCCGTGGCCGCACACATACAGCACCGCCGGCAGCCGGCCTTGCACGTTGCGGGGCATGTACAGGTTGCCTGTGACGTACAGTCCCGGCCGCGACCGGAAGTGCAGTTTCTCGACGACGAATTCCTCGTGCTCCGTGCGGCCGGTGACGGTGGCCTGCAAGTCCGTCCGCTCCGGCAGCGGGTCCAACCCGAGCATCTCCAACAGTTGTCGGCGGTATTCCTCGCGTTTGGCTTTCCAATCCGCCAGGTCCTTGATGTCCGCCAGGCACGCGTCCTGCAGCTGCTGCGTTTGCAGGCGGAAATAGTCCGCGATCATCGCGTCGCCCCGGCTGGTATCCAGCTTGGGCGCGTCCGCAGCAAAAACCGCCGAAAAGCCAACCGCCGCGGCCATGCCGATCCAGGTCGCAAGTCGTCGTCGCATCGGAGCCTCGCAAGAGAGAAAGTGGTGGGGGAACCTTGTCGAGAGCCATTCACCAAGACAGGGATGATAACACAACAAGGCTGCGACGTGCAACCAAAGCCACGGCATCCGACTCGGGGGATATGTGCTGGCTTGACAGGAAGTCGGTGATGTCTCGCCCCGTTGGTCTCGCTGATCTGGCGAAGTCGCGCGTCGCGTGATATGATCAGCCGCCGCGATCTGCCGCGGCTGTTGGAGACGGACTACGGAAAATGGGTCGCTTACTGCGGCAACGAGCGGCTCGGCTTGGGCAGAACGCAAACGGAGCTTTACGAGCGAGGCTTCGCACGCGGTTTGAAATCAGACGAGTTCTTGGTGTGCAGCATCGAACCGGAGATCCCCGACGAGGAGATCACGTGGTCTTACGGCTTCTGACAGTGAGGTCGGGCTGTGCGGACGATCATTCGGAATCTGCCATTCGGCGAACCGCGGTCCCAGGTCCCGCACGCAAGAGACGCATCGGATGGGCCGCCTTTGCGTCTGGAACGCTTCAAAGGCATTTTGGTGATGAGCCCGCCGGATCGAGTTGGCGATACAAACCATCGACCACAATTGCCGTTGCTTGGCGTTTACGCCCTGCGCCGCGCTACTCTCCGCCTCATTGTCGACTGCGGGCCTTGTCGGCTATCGGTTCGTGCTACTCCGCGGTTTTGGTTTTGAGGATGAATGACGTCAGGGCATGGGCGAGAAGTGCCATGAACGCATGTGGGTGGCGCAGCGAACGCGGTACGAGGTTTCTTCAAGGGGCGACACGCCTGTGCTTGATGTTGCTGCTGGTCGTGTCCGGGGGCCTCGTGGGAGCAGGTGACGAACCTCCCGAACCGGCGATCACGCGGCTTGAGTTCCGTGTACTGGACGCGGAGTTGGGCGGCGGTCCCGTCTCGACGTTCCGCTACAGTTACGAGTTCTTCAGCGCGGCTCAGGACGAGCCCAGCTTGCAGCGAGATCGTCCGTACCAGTCCGCAGACGGAATCTTGAAGATCTCCGAGTCCGTGCCGCCGTTCGGTCGGATCCGCGTCTGGATCGAAGCCGACGATCCTCAGAAGGGATACCGCCACGGGTACGGCTCGTTTTCCTACCGGCTCGATACGGACAAGCCGTCCCAGCCCGCACCGATCCGCTTGGAACTGGGGATTGTGGTGACGGGCAAGGTCCTGGACGCCGACACGGGCAAGCCGGTCGCCGGCGCTCAGGTCGCGCCGATGAAATGGGGCCACCATTTCAATTGGGCCGATTGGGAAGAAGCGGTGAAGACCGACGCCGAAGGCAAGTATCGCGTCGCCACGCAGGAAGCGCGGGGCATCGCCGTCCGGCATCCGCAATATCGTGACGAAGAGCCGATGAGAAGTGTTTGGGAGTTCGGTCCCGGACAAAATCAAATGGCGGCTCCCTGGATTTCCGAACCCGAACAGCACGCGAAAGACAAACCGACGATCGGCGCGGAAGGCATGGTGGTCCGTTTGCAGCCGCTGATGGCCCTGCCAGGCCGCGCAGTGGATCCCCAAGGCAAGCCGATCGCCGGTCTCTCCTGCGGCGGGAGCGGCGCGGCCGAATTTGACGCCGAAGGACGATTCTCCGTCAGAGTGACCCGGAAGGAATGGGCGGAACGGGAAAAGGAGGACGCCAAGATCAGTTTCTATGCCGAGAAATACCGTTCGACGGAGGTGCCGCTGAAGAGCTTCTCACTGGACCGGGAAACCGTGGTGACCCTGCAGCCCGAGCCAGTCATCCGAGGGCAGGTTCTCGACGAACACGGCAAGCCGCTGGAGGATTGCCTGATCGAGCTGAAATGCGATGCGAAACCCTTCGTTTGCGATTTCTACACCGTGCGCGGCCCTCACAAAGAAGGCAAGTGGGAACAGCATGTCAATGAGCACGACACGGATTTCACGCTCAGGATTTCCGTCGGCGGGTCGATCCGCAGCCTGCAGCAATACACCCGCGAACAGGTCACGGGGGGCCCGATCATTACGAAACTGGCGGAAGGCCGCCGCCTGACGGGCCGGCTCGCGGCCCGCGTGCCCCTGGATGCAGTCAACACGCCCGCGGTGGTGCTCCGCAGCAAGGAACACGAGAACGTCTGCCTGCAGGCCAAAGTGGAAGCCGGCGGCGCGTTCACGTTTTCCGGCTTGGCCGAGGGAGCGTACACCCTTACGCTCCATCCGGCAGTGAGAACGCAGCGCGGCGGCCACATGAATCCCGGAGTCGGCGCCTTCACCACGTTTGGGTTCGAGTCGCCCAACAAGCCTTGGGAACGCTCGATCGTGATTGGCAGCAGCGACATCTCGCTCGATCCGATCGACCTGCACGAAGCGGCCGTCTTGCCGGGCCGGGTGACGGGTGTCGCCTTCTGGCCGACGGGCGAGCATCAGCCCTTTGCCAACGCCTTCGGCTACATTTGTGCCAGCGAGCATGATTTCGACACGGTCGGAGGTTCGTACTATCTGGTCAACTTCATGACCGACGCCGAGGGCCGCTTCCACGTGGTCCACTGTCCGCCGGGCAAGTATGTGTTGCGGCTGACGGAAACTGCCGGTGGATACGGAGCTAATAGTCCGGCAGTCTGGATCTGTGTTCCCCCGGAAAAGACCGTCGACTTGCGGCTCTTTGCGCCGGAAGCCGACCACCGCTTGGCCATCGACTTCGTTGTGGGCGACGGTTCGCCGGGCGACGTGCATGCCGGAGCAGGGCTGGATGCCGCCGCGATCGCCAGGCACATCGACCCAAAAACCGGGGAATTGCCGTACATCGAGGACCAAAACGATCGTCTGCGCGTCCAGCCGTCCGAGATCGGCTGCCGGCTGGAACCGCTCGACGACACCCCGACTTATTGGCCCGTTCCCAGCGGTGAAGACGAATTCCGATTCAACCCCGCGAACTTATTGCAGGACAATCTCCGGGACATCGTGATCCCCAACGTGCTGCCCGGCCGTTGGCGGCTGACGATTACCGCCTCGTACAACGCGGTCTATTCGGCCCGTGAAACCGTGCTGATCCGCGATTTTGCGTTCACCGCAGGGATGCAGCCGTTGCGGATCGAGTTGCCGGCGGCTTCGCTGGCGGGAACGTTCGAGAATCCAGCCGTCTCAGGGATGTGGGGCTACACCACGATCGAAGCGATTCCCCAGCAGGCCGGTCTGCCCACCCGCACGTGCCGGGCGCAGATGAACTTCCGTTTCATCGGTCTGGCGCCTGGCGAGTACTCGCTTCGTTTTGAGGACGACGATTGTGAAACCAAAGTCGTAGGACCCGTGCGCGTCGAGAAGGGAAAGACCACGTGGGTCGAGAAGGTGGTGTTGCAGCGCAAACCGGAAAGGTGACGGATGAAAACAGCCTTTGGTGCCTGGGGCTCGCTCCTTCGCATCGCAGCCGGTGTGCGTCTGCGTCGCGAGCACTTCGGCGGCATCGCGTTTGCGACAGGGACCGGGACAACCGTGGACGTGGATCGTCCGGTGTTCGACGTCCTCGACAATCTCCGGCAGCGTGGCGTTCAGGGCGAGAAAGCCGTGGTGCGGCAACTCTGCGGCGGTCGGAATGACGCTCAACAATTGACAAATGTCGTCGAGGAATTCCGAGGCCTGCTGGCCACGGCGTGAGGCGAACGCCGGGAATTGACCTACCCGGACGACCGCGGATCCGAACTCTGTGTGGTTAGTCCATTTCGCCGCCGCTGCCCAAAGCGTTCCAGATGTGCCAAACAAGTCCGCGATCCGCACGACATTGGCGAACGGCCGGGAGCAGACGCGGCGTCCGTTCCAGTTGCACAGCGTCTTGCCATGCCCGGACACTCCAGCCACATGGAACGACCTTGCTCGGCCGAGATTCAATTCTGTAAGTCTGCCCCAAGCCGTAGCATGGCTCTCCGAGCCGTGCGGGTTTTCGCGGGGGGGCGGGTAGGGCGGCACGGCTCGGAGAGACTTGCTGCACGTTGCAGGTGTCTTGGCCGGCGGCTAGAATGCGGCGGTTGCGGTTGCTGTCGTAGAACATGCCCGGGAGGGTTTGGTGGGATGGATCAAGAAAACCTGTTCCAGAAAGAAGCCAAGATGATGAAGCTGGAGCGGCTGATCGCCGAGCGCGAGGGGGTCTCCAGCGAGCCGTTTCCCGTGCCGGTGCCGGAGCTGCTGGGCCGCTACGAGCAGCTGTACACCGGCGCGATCAACGATGTGATGCGCGAGTTCTGCTTGCTGGAACAGGCCCTGCCCCACGAGATCGTGCCGCTGCGCGACAAGGACACGGTGGCCGGGATCGCGTTTACGGTCAAGAGTTCGCCCAACTGCGTGATTCGCGGCGAGATGACGTTCCGCACCAAGATGCTGGACGAGATGCACGAGGACGCCTTCGTGGTCTGGGATACGAGCCGCGACGAAGAAGCGACGCTGTGGGGCGGCGTGATGACGGCCACGGCCAAGAGCAAGAAGGTCCGCGCGGCCTGTATCGACGGCGGCATCCGCGATACGCACCAGATCCTGGAACAGGACTTCCCGGTCTATTACCGCTACCGCACGTCCAACGGCAGCCTGGGCCGCTGCCAGATCACGCACTACCAGGTGCCGATCAAGATCGGCGCTGTGACGATCAAGCCCGGCGACGTGATCTTGGCCGACATCGACGGTGTGCTGTGCGTCCCCCGCGGCTTCGCCTACGACGTGCTGGTGCGGGCCGAGGAGATCCGCGCCAACGAGCAGAAGATCTTCGGCTGGGTCGCCGAGGGACAGACAATTCACCAGATCACGGAACAAGGCGGGTACTTTTGATGTACCGGCGAACGTGAGGGAGCGTTGTCCGCACAGTGCGCGCGTCATCCGCACATTCCGGAACCGGAAACCCTAATCTTTCACCTAATCTTTCACCTAATCTCTTCCTACCGACTTGGAGCCGGGGGAGATTAGGTGAAAGATTAGGTGAGAGATTAAGTGAAAGATTAGGTGAAAGATTAAGGTGAGGCGTTTTTCATGGCTGCGATGCAGTTTTCGTGTCCGCACTGTGGCGGGTTGTTTCAAGTCGACAGCTCGCTGGGCGGTCAACAGGTTTCCTGTCCGCATTGCCGGGGCTTGGTCGCGTTGCCCGCGATGGTCGCCCCGTCGCAGCCGGTGGCCCCGGTGTACCCAGGGGGCATGGGCGGGGCGGCGGCGGGATACGGGGGCCAGGAGATGCCGGTCCGGCCGCCCGGTCAGGTTCCCGGCTTTCCGCCGGGCGGCCCAGGGCAACCAACGCTGCCGTCGGGGCAAGAGCGTCCGTTGAGGCCGGCGCCGGGTTTTCCTCCACAGCCGCAGGCGCCCACTGGTCGGGAGCAGCCACTGCCAGGGCCGCAGGTCCAACGCCCGCTGCGGCCCATGCCGCTCGGATCGCAGCCGGCCGGCCCGACTCCGGGCCAGGAGCGACCGTTGGGCGGCCCTGCCCAGGTTACCGTGAGGCCGGCGGGAGGCGCCGGCAAGGTTTCTCCGCAGGTTCCCGGTCCGGCTCACGGGGCCGGCGGGCCGGGACGGCCGGAAGCGACGCTGTCGTCTCCGCCGCACGCCGGCGGCGGGATGCCGGTATCGGGCGTCGCACCGCCGGGGGCGGCGCGGGTGCCGACGACCGGACCGCAGCCCACGGCCGCGCCGCTGGGCGGCATCGAGTCGCTGTTGCCGCCAGGGCCGGCAGGCGACGCAGCCGTCCGGCCTCGTGGCGGCGGCTTGGGACCGCAAGCTCCGTTCTCGGTGGCTGGCTCCGGGACCGTGCTGCCCCAACCGGCCGGCGGTCCGGCGCGTCCCATCGTGCTGCCCACGCCGGACGAGATCGGAAGAGCACACGTCTGAACTCCAGTCACACCATCCAATCTCGTATG
>CAYPGE010000396.1:0-8589 GCA_964409865.1 uncultured Pirellulaceae bacterium | reverse complement strand
GCAGGCACGGCTGACAAAGTGAGCCGTGCCACACCGAGCAGGGCCACGCCCGTCAACCGCACCGGCCAGGACTACGTCTACGCCGCCCGCATTCCCGAAGAACTGATGGCGGCCTTGCTGGGCTGACGATCGCAGGACTGTGTCGCAGAGCGTTACGGGTTCTCCCAGTCTTCGATGAGCAGTCCAGGGACGCGACTGAATTCGCCCGTGTTATGCGTGACCAACGCGTGACCGTAGGCTAGTGCGAGGGCGGCGATCTGCAGATCGTACGGGCCGATGGGTGTGCCCGCCGTTTCGAGTTCATGCCGGATTTCAGCCTGGATCTCAGCCGCCAAGTCATCGAATGGCAGGCTCTCGTAGGGACGCAGGAAGGCGTCCACTCGAGCCCGGTTCTGTTCTGGCTTTGCACTCCGCAACGCGCCCAAGAAAAGCTCCGCCTTGACGACAGAACAAAGCCGCACATCCCCAGGCGGTGTAGTCTGAAGACGCTGCAAGACGAACCGGTTCCGCCCGCGCAAATACTGCACGCAGACGTTTGTGTCGAGCAAATAGGTCATTCAAGTTCCACAGGCTGCGGAAGTTCACCTTGCGGCGGCCGAACAAAGGTCTCGTCCGTGATTGACCCGAAAGTCCCCTCGAAGTAGCCAGCGGGCCATCCCAACCTTTCCGCGGCGCCAAGCGCGTCACCAGCTATCCTCGGCTGCAACACGACGACTGCCTCAAACTCGGCCTCCGGCTGACCCACGGGGATTCTCAAGTGAAGGATTCCATCACGACCGGCCTTCTCGGACACACGGACCGTTTGCATGCATTTTCCTCCCGGAGCCGCGATCGGACAACTACGGTAATTGTGCGTCGCGTTCACTGGGTTGTCCAGTACCCCGCGATGGGCTGCCCGTGCTGGCAACAGACGGGTGTGGCCCTGCTCGTGGCACGGCTTACTTTGCTAGCCGTGCCTGAAGTGCGGACCACGTCAGCACTGGGGGGAATTGCATTTCGGTCCGCTGCGGGGTCGGCGCCGGCTGGCGGAGGCCTCGGCATGTGCGATCCACGTCGCTCGCCGCTTCCGCACGGCCAACGGGCAGGCCGTGCCACACGGGACGCCGTTGGCTGAAGTGCGGCCGGCTCCCGCCATCCAAGAATCTGCGGTCCGGTCCGCTGCCGCGGTTACGCCTTGGCGCCGCTTCCGTGTGTTCTCAGCCCCAGCTTCTCGCGTACTTGCTCCAACGAGTACCGGCCCGGCTCGCGCGACCGTTCCGCCAACAATTCCCGCAGCGCCTTGTTGCTGCGAGTCAAGGCCACCTCCTGGTGAGGGGCAAATTCAGGGCTCTCCTGAGCCGTGTTGATTTCTACGTTATTTCGCGATGCCCGGCACGGCTCGCAGAGTCATGCTGCGAAGAGTTACCGACTCCGACCGCTATGGGGACGCGCCGCCCGACAGCGGATGTTTGGCCAGGGACAGCAGCAGCAGGGCGACGTTCATGTAGATGACGATGCCCAGGATGTCGACGATGCCGGCCACAAAAGGGTTGCTCATCAAGGCGGGATCCAGGCCGACCCACTTGAAGAACAAGGGCAGCACCGAGCCGACCAGGGTCCCGCAGATCACGACCAGGACCAGGGTCGCGGCGACGATAGCGCCGGACAGCGGGTCTCGAACGACGATGCAGGCAACCGCAAACCCCAACGTGGCCAGAAAACCGCCCAGCAGAAGGCCGATCGCCAATTCGCGGCGGATGACGCGCAGCCAATCCTGTAGCTGCACGTCGCCGGTGGCCATGGCCGTAATCACCAAGGTCGCTGACTGGTTACCGGAATTGCCGCCGGTGGAAACCACCAAGGGAATGAACAGCACCAACCAGGCATACACTTCGATGCCTGCCGAGTAGTGTCGCAAAGCGAAGGCAGTGGACAAGGCGGTGACGAACAGGATCGTCAGCCACAATCCTCGCTTCCAACTGAGCGTAAAGATCGAGGTCCGCATGTAGCTCTCTTCCAGCGGCGCCACGCCGGCGATCCGATGTGCGTCCTCGACCGCCTCCTCCCGCATCACGTCGATCACGTCGTCGTGCGTGATGATGCCCAGCATCCGCCGTTCGTCGTCCACGACCGGAATCGCCAGCAGGTTGTAGTGGGCGACTTTTTCGGCGACATCTTCCTGGTCGTCCATCACGTGGACCGCCGCCACGTCCGACTCCATCAGCTCGGCCAGACGCGTTTCCGGACGGGTCATGGCCGTGACCAACTGGCGGGCGGAAACCACGCCCCGCAGATGGTCCGTCTCGTCGACGACATATAGGTAATACAACGTCTCCAACTCTTCGGCCTGCCGGCCCAGTTCCGTCAGTGCGGCCCGCACGGTCAAGTTCTCGCCCAGCTTGGCGAAATCCGTGGTCATCACCGCCCCGGCGCTGCCTTCGGGATAAGCTTGCAGCCGCAGGATGTCGCGCCGGTCCTCGGCCGGCAGCAACGGCATGATCTCCCGGACCACCGCGTCGTCCGCGTCCTGCAACAGGTCGACGCGGTCGTCAGGGGCCATCTCGGCGACCAGGCCGGCGACCTCCCCGCGGTCCTGGGTCTCCAGGATTTCGATTTGCTTTTCACGCGAAAAGAAAGCGAAGATCTCATCCCGGACGTCGGGCTCGGCATGCTGCAGCACGCGCCAGATCTCGTCGGTGTTCAGCCCCTCCATGAACTCGGCCGTCCGCGCAGGGTGCAGCGCGGTGCAGAACTCGCGCAGCTCCGCCTCGTTGTTCTCGGCCAACATCTCGCGGAGTTCGGGTAGATACAGCGTGTTGATCATGCTACGGCCGGCTCTTCAGGGAACTCTCCTGCAACTCCTGCAACGTCACCGTGGCGGTGACCGCCGTCCCGTCGCGCATGATCTTCAGAACCTGCTTGGAGTCGATCGGCTTCTGCTCGACCACATCCTGCAAGTCGCGTGGGCCTCGCACTCGCACGCCCGCGAATTCCGTGATCACGTCGTTCACCTTGAGCCCCGCCTCGTCCGCCGGACTGCCGGGCTCGACATCGACCACGAACACGCCGGACCGGGGCGGCAGCTTCAGCTTCACGGCCGCTCCGGGCGTCAGCTCGTCGATGCGAATGCCCAGGTAGGCGCGGCGGACCTGGCCGCGAGTCAACAGTTCCTGCGAAATCCATTTGGCACGGTCTGTGGGGATGGCGAAACCGATGCCCTGATAGCCGCCGCTGCTGCTGGCGATCGCCGTGTTGATGCCGACCACTTCGCCCTCCAGATTCACCAGCGGCCCGCCCGAGTTGCCCGGATTGATGGCCGCATCGGTCTGCAGCAGCCGGCCGCGGCGGATCTTTTCGATGCCCCGCCCTTTGCCGCTGATGATGCCGGCACTGACCGTGGCTTCCAGCTCGAACGGACTGCCGATGGCGATCACCCAGTCGCCGATTTGGAGGGCTTCCGAATCACCCAGACGCGCCGCGCGGAGTTTCTGGCCGGCGGCAGGCTGGATACGGACAATCGCCAGATCGCTCAGCGGGTCGGTCTTCACATCGGTGGCCTTCAATTCCTGGCCGTCCTCCAGACGCACGATGACTTCCTCCGCATCCTGAACGACGTGATTATTGGTCAGGATCACGCCGGCCGCGTCGATGATGACGCCGGAGCCCACTTGCGGAATGACCGGAGGCGGCGGCACGGTCTGGCCGTCCCGCGAATCCCCCGGCGATTCTTGGGGAAACAGCCGCCGGAAGCGTGGATCATCCAGCAACCGCCTCAGGTCATCCGGCCGCGGCTTCGCCTTGGCGACCACCGTCACGACGGACGGCAGGGCGGACTCCGCGGCTCTGCGGAACGCCAGGGACAGGCCCCGGGCATGGTTCACGGCGTCCGCCGCGTCGTCCGGGGCGGCGGCCAACCCGCCCGCCCACAACGACACACCGGCCAACCAGGAGCAGAAGCAAAGAAAACAGCGATTCAGACGAGACGGTGCCATGAGCGGTTTCCCCAGAGTACGGACCCAAGTGCGCGACAGACTCGACTGCCATTATAGGGTTTCGTCGCCTGACGCCAACGGGCCCGCCCTTGGATTGACACGGCGGGCGTTAAGTGCTAATGTTTCTCGCGTCATGCTGGAAGATTTTCCCACCCCCGAGCAGGTTGTCGACAGCGCTTTCGCTCAGGCCACCGTCGACGTACCCCAGGAAACCGACGAAGAGCAGGCCGGCCGGCTGGAACGGTGCGAGCGGCGGATCGGGTACGTTTTCCACGATAAAGAACTGCTGCGGGAGGCCCTCACGCACGCCTCGGGCGCCGAGCATCGGCTGGCCTCCAACGAACGTCTGGAATTCCTCGGCGATGCCATCCTGGGGGCCGTCGTCTGCGAATTGTTGTTCCACCGCTATCCGCAGTACCTGGAGGGGGACCTGACGAAGGTCAAATCGGCGGTGGTCAGCCGCCAGTCCTGTGCCAAGATCAGCGAGGCGCTCGGCCTGCAGGAGTTCCTGATCGTCGGCAAGGGGGTTTCGGCCAGCCAAACCATGCCGCCTTCGTTGCTGGCCGACGTCTTCGAGTCGCTGATCGCCGCGATCCACTTGGACGGCGGCAGCGAGGCGGCCAGCCGCTTTATCGAGGCCATGCTGGGGCCGGAGATCGAACTGGTGGCCACGGGCGAACTGGGCGGGAATTTCAAGTCGCTGCTGCAGCAGCTGGGGCAACGGGAATTCGCCAGCACGCCCGTCTACCTGCTGCTGGACGAAAAAGGCCCGGACCACCGCAAGTGCTTCAAGGTCGCCGCCCAGGTCGGCCCTGTCCGCTATCAGGCCGCCTGGGGCCGCAACAAGAAAGAGGCGGAACAGCGCGCGGCCTGCAACGCGCTGGCCGAAATCAAAGGCGAACCGGCGGTCTTCCCGTCGGATTGACGTTTCCGTTCGCACGCAACCAACGGAACTGAATATGTCGAACAGGAGGAAACAGACAGAACAGAGGGGCCCCCGTTCCTCTGTTGCCTCTGTTTTCTCCTGTTCAGTCGCATTGTCGTCTTTCGCTCCGCGAAAGGGCGTTCTTTCGCGGAGCGAAAGACGACACTTATTCCCTCGCCGGTCCTAATCCGATTCTGGCCGCGGCCCATTAACCGGCCGCCGGAAACACCACGCCGGAAAAGAACACGAACAGACTGGCGATCACCACCACGAACAGCAGCCACCACGTGACGACGCTGGTGTACCAGGTCGTGCCCAAATCGGCGAAGATATTCAGTTTTTTCCAGTTGATCGTCACGTCGTCGCCGATTTGTTCAGGCGCCGGCGGCGGTGTCGCCAGACTCACCGCCGCGCAAACGGCACAGCACAGCAGCCAATTCAAGGCGGCCTGGTTGGCATAGGGCTCCAGCCAGGCCGGATGCGCCGCCACGGCCTCCAGGTACAACTTGATTCCGATCCCGAGGGCGAACCCGAAGATCACGGCCGCCAAGGCCCCACGGCTGTTCACCCGTCGCCAGAGAATGCCCAGCAAAAAGACGGCGGCAAAGGGCGGTGCGAAAAAAGCGTACAGCGTCTGGATGTAGATGAACAGCCCGCCGCCCAAACGGCTGATGAAGCCGGCCAGCACGATGGCCACGGCCAGGATGGTGATCGACGAAACGACGCCCACGTTGACCAGATGCTTGTCGCCAGCGTCTTTCCGCAGCAGACGCTTGTAGACGTCCAGCGTGAACACCGTCGCCGTCGAGTTCAGCACCGCGTTGACCGTCGATTGGATGGCCCCAAACAGGCCGGCCAGGAACAGCCCGCGCAAACCCAGCGGCATCAACGTTTGCAGCAGATGAATGTAACCGCGGTCGGCCGTGGGCCGCACCTGTTCCCAAGGCTGCAACAGCACTTGCGGCTGCAGCGCAAACAAGATCAAACCCGGCAACACGACGATCACCGGCATCAACACCTTCATGAAGCCCGCGAAGACAATCCCCATCCGCGCGTGATAGCCGTCGCGGGCGCCCAGCACGCGCTGGATCATGAACTGGTTGAGCACGTTGTACCAGACACTGACGGAGAAGATGCCCACCAGCAGGCTGGTCCACGGATGGATCGGGTGGCTGGCCGGCTGGAAGACCGACAAGCGATTGTACGAGTCGGTTCCGGCCAACTGGTGGACGTGCAGTGCAACCGCCTCGGACCACGCGCCGCTCTCTGCCCGGTTCCGCTCGATCATGACCCGGAAGCCATCGGCCAGGGAACCGTCGCCGGACAGGGCGTCCAGTCCTAACACCGTGACGGCGACTCCGCCGGCCACCATCACAACGACCATGAACAGGTCGCCCCACGCCACCGAAGACAGCCCGCCGTAGATCGCCCAGCCGCCGGCCACGACTCCCAAGACGATGATCGACAGCCAAAGGTCGAATCCGAACAGCTTCTCGATCGCCACGCCGCCGCCGTACAGCACCGCCGCGAGGAAGGCGACCACGTTGCTGATCACCGTCACCGCAGCGAACATCTGGCGCAGCGTGAGGCTGAATCGCCGTTCCAGGAATTCGGGGATCGTGAACACGCGGGAGGCCAGCAGAAACGGAATGAAGAACCAGATCAGCAGCGAGAACGTCACCACGTTCATCCACTCCGACATCGCCACGCAGATGCCGTACACGGTGGCCGCCCCGATCATCCCGATGAAGTGTTCGGTGCTGATGTTCGAGCCGATGAACGATCCCCCGACGACGTACCACGGCAAGCGTTTTCCCGCCAGAAAATAGTCCGTCGTACTGGCCCGTTCGCCGCGGCCGAACCAGTAGCTGACGGCGGACAGACCCAAGAAATAGAGGACGAAGGCCGCGTAGTCCCACACTCCCAACGTGAACTCGCTTGGATCCGTCATCGGACAATTCCTCCGGTGCAGCGTGTTGGGCTCTCGCCCTTGGGGGTTGCGGACATGCCGGCACAAGGCGACCAGCTTAACAAATCGGCCGCCTGCCTCCAATTGCCCGGCGGGGCGCCGAGCGGTATTCTGAGCGGATGCGTTACGACGGCACGGTGATTCGGCCTCCCAGCGAGGCCGACAGCTACATTCTGCAAGTTACCTACGGCTGCTCGCACAACGAGTGTACGTTCTGTGGCACCTACTTGGACAAGCCGTTCCGGGTCCGGCCGGAGGTCGAGGTGCTGCAGGACATCGAGTTGGCGCAGGAGGTGCTGCGCGGCACGCGGCGAGTCTTTCTGGCCGACGGCAATGCCTTGGTGCTGGGCACCCGCCGGCTGACGGCGATTCTCGACGCCCTCCATTGCGCCTTTCCCGACCTGCAGCGAGTGGGCGCGTACGCCAACGCGCGCGACCTGCTGGGCAAGAGCCAAAGCGAACTGGAATTACTTCGCGACAAGGGCCTGCGGATCGTCTATGTGGGCCTCGAAAGCGGCAGCGACGAGGTTTTGCGCCGCATTCACAAAGGCGCCACGGCCGCCGAGATGATCGAGTCCGTCCGCCATGCACAGGCTGCCGGGATTCGCGTCTCGGTGATCGCCTTGCTGGGCCTGGGCGGTCCGGAACTGTCCGCCGAGCACGCTCAGGCCACGGGCCGGGCCGTCAGCGCGATGGACCCGCGCTACCTGTCGCTGCTGACGCTGATGCTGGTGCCGGGAACGCCTCTGTACCGGCAGTGGCGCAACGGCAGCTTCGAACTCCTGCGACCCGAAGCGATGCTGGCTGAACTGCGGGAGATTGTCGTTCACCTGGAGGGCTTGACCGGCTGCGTGTTCCGCACCAACCACGCCTCGAACTACGTCCCGCTGGCGGGCACGCTGCCGAAAGACAAATCGCGACTGCTGGCCGCCCTGGACGACGCGCTGGCCCGAGGCCGCTCGGCCCTGCGTCCCGAGGCCTGGCGCGGTCTGTGAAGCCCCACGTTGCATGTAAACCCAAATTGAGGCCCCCCGATGGTAGCTCGTAAACGGCTCAAACAATTGGCTCTCGAACACGGCACGCCGTTGTTCGTCGTCGACCATGACGTGTTGCGAAGAAATTATCGGCTGTTCAAGAAGCACTTGCCGCGCGTGCAGGCCTACTACGCCGTTAAGGCAAACGCGGATCCGGCCATCGTCAGGACCTTTTACGAAGAGGGCGCCAGTTTCGATGTGGCCAGCATGCCTGAATTCATGCTGGTGCACGAAAACATCAAGGACCTGCCGGCCAAGCAGCGGCAGGACTTCATCTGGGACAAGATCATCTACGCCAACCCGATCAAAGACAAACGCACCCTGACCGAGTTGGACCAATACAAGCCGCTGGTCACCTACGACAATCTTGCCGAGATCGGCAAGCTCAAGCAGTACGCTCCGCAGGCCGGCCTGGTGCTGCGGGTCAAGGTGCCCAACACGGGCTCGGTCGTGGAGTTGTCGTCCAAATTCGGGGCCTCCGCGGGGGAAGCCGTGGACTTGATCCAAGCCGCGTTTCAGGCCGGGCTGACGGTCGAAGGACTCAGTTTCCACGTCGGCAGCCAGTGTACGAACGTCGCCAACTACGTGCAGGCTCTGGATCTGGCGGCGGCCGTGTTTCACGAAGCCTGGGAGCGGGGCTACCCGCAGGTCAAGATCTACCTGGAATCGCAACGCGAATGGCTGCAAGAC
>CAYPGE010000395.1:0-8664 GCA_964409865.1 uncultured Pirellulaceae bacterium | reverse complement strand
CCTCGCGATCGTCGTAGCGCGCGCCCAGACCGTCCAGCTCCCACGGCAGCGACGCCTGCGCCGGTTCGTCCGCGGGCGACGGCAGCGTGGACGTCCGCAACCGCTCGTAGCCGACGAAGGAATGGGCGGACCAGGTGAGGATTTGCAGGATGTCCTGCCCCAGCAGAAAATGGTCGAACCGCGGCAGGCGTTCGGTCTGCGTAAAGAACTCGTTCAGCCGTGCGTCGGCCGTGATGCTCCAACTGCTGTTCGCCACGTAGCGTTTCAGTTCCAGGCCCGTGATCTGGTCCTTGCGCTCGTCCCATTCCTGCTCGAAATACTGCTCCAGAAAATTGTTGTCGCTGATCCAGCCCACTTCGGCGGAAAACTGGAAGCCGGCGGGCAACTCGTGGCGGTGCTGCCAAAAGACGCGGCCCCGGTCCTCGGTCGTAGGCGTGATGCCGCGCCGGTCGCGTCCCAAATCATCCTCGCCGGTGTCGTGGATGCCCCAGGCGTCGAACGCGCCTTGCACCGCGCCGGGAATCGCGAGGAAGCCGAAGCGGTCGTAACCCAGGTGGGTGCCCAGCGCGAAGCCCCGCTCGCTGAGATAGTCGGTGGACAACGTCCATTCCGTGCCTGCGGGCGGCTGGCGAATGCCCAGCAGTTGATACACGTCCCAATCGGCCATCGCCTGCGTCCCGAACACGTTGTCGTGCTTCACCCGCAGGCCGTCCAGGTAGAAACTCGGCTTGGCCAGATCGGTCGCCATCACGGGCCAGTACAGGACGGGAACGCCGCCCAGGAACAGGAAGTTGTTGCGGCTGGCCGCCAGGTACTGGTGTGCCACCGCCGGCTCGCCGGTCTCCGGATCGACGGCGAACTGGCCGGTCAACGGATCGGTGCGCGGGACTTGCACGTCCCGGAAGGAAACGTCGCCCGCCTGCAGCCAATACCGGGGCACGCCCAGGCGGCTGGAGGTGACGGCGCCGTTGAGCGCGCGGAAGTTGTGCTGGTCCAGTTGCTGGAGGACTTCGGCCTTGAGCCGGATCAGCCCTTGGTAGCCCGGCGCGGGCGTGAGCACTTCGGCGTTCAGCACGACCCCGTACTGCTGCCGCACGTTGTAGTACATCCGCTCGGCATAGATCACGCGGTCGCCCTCACGGAAGACGATATTGCCTTCCAGGTAGAACTCCAGCGGCGCATCCTTGGGCTGCAAGGCCTCGCTGGACGATTGGCCGCTGAGGTCCAGCGAGTCCAGCCGGGCGGTCCAGATGACGATCCGGTCCGTCTCGATGTCGATTTTGCCGTCCGCCAGGCCGGGGACGTTCTGGATGCCGTCCACCACCACGTTGACGCCGGAGGTGATCACGGCGATCGTCTCGCTGCCGTCCGGACTGGGGAACACTTTGGCTTGCATCCGCACGTTGCTCCGCGAGCGGATGGCGATGCGGCGTGCGGCAGGACCGCCTTCGGGCTGCGGCGGCGGGACGATTTCGAGCTGCGGGCGGGGCGCGGGCGCCGCGGGGGCTCCCAGCGACGGCCACGGGATCGGGCCGGAGGGTGACCACGGCATCCCCGGTGCCGCCGGCGGCGGGGGCGGCACCCAGCCGGGCAGCCGGGGCGAGTATTGGGCCTGGCGCACCGCCCCGGCAGCTTCCGCTTCGTGCGCTTGCCGGCCGCGTTCGTAAACGGCCGGCTTGACCTGCGGCTCGAAGCTGGTGCTGGGCGCGGTGACGCGGATTTCGGTGGAACTGTAGAAGCGGCCGAACCACTGGTTCGCGCGAACCGTGTCGGCGGGTCGCTGGGTCGCCAGATGAGCGGCTCCCACGCGGCTGGACTCAATGCCCACGTCGCCTTCCAAGTACGCCAGGGCGCAACCCAGTTCGCCGTTGAACGTGTCGGGCCTCTTGACCCACAACACGGCTTCTTCGCTACGGGCGGTCAAATTGGCCTGCGTGATTTCGCAGTTGCCGCGCAGCACCCACACCTGGTACTCGCCCTCCTGCCACCAATTGGCGTGCTGGGCGCGGGCCAGCACTTCGGCGCTTTCCTGCGGCATCGGCAGCGCGACCTCGGCAGCCTGACCGGCGGCGGCCAGCAACGCGACGGCGGCCCAGGCCAGCCAGCGCGCACGCCCAGTTCCGGCGCAGGACCGCGTCCTTGCGCGCCCCGGTGAGCGGCAGGTTAGGGCGACGGGCGGCTTCAGGGTCAGGGCATCCTTGCCTGGTCCACAACAGCGCGGTCGGCCATGCCCCCGACGTCTTCCAGGGGCATCGCGACGAGACTTCGGCCGCGAAAAGACGAGACACACTTTCCGTCAGGGTCGGATTATAGGCACCTGTCAACGGCGAAACAAGCCGGATTTCGCCGCCGCACACGCGCTGCAAGCTACGGCTGGCAAACCAGTTAGCAGCAAACGTGACGATCCGCCGTATGGCCTTTCGCGAAAAGGGGACAGGACCCTTTTGCCGGAACGGCCCGGAGGCGGGTACCCTCTGGGTGTCGCACAAAAGGGTCCTGTCCCCTTTTCGCGAAACCTGATTTAGCGCTAAGTTCGGCGAGGGTCTCCCGACCCCGCCGAAACGCCCGACCGTCGGTCTCCAACAGCGTGGCTCGATCCGAGACCGGCCACAGCGCGATTCCAGCTTTCTGCCGAATCGTTGAAAAATGGGACTGGCTCTAAGCTGGCACCGCGCTAATCCTTGGAAAAACAGGGGGCTGCCAGCTGCCTGTCCCCACTCCTTCAGAGCCTCCCCGTGACGCCGCCGCTTGCATTGCCAGCATTCTCCTCCGTCTCCGCCCCATCGATCCATTCACGCTTGGATCAGCACTTGCCCCAGACCGACGATGGTGCTCTTGCCCAGGTGGATCCAGTGCAGCGCGGCCAGCAGCGGCCAGAGCGGGCCGGGGCCTTGCGGCAGATCCAGCCAGCCGCAGACGCCCGGCACCTGAAACTCCTTCTGCTGCCGAGCCGAGTAGCGCCGGAGGTCCAGCCGCTGTCCCTGCCACGGGCGTGCCTCGATCCCGGCAGCCAGTTCGATCACCGCGCCGCGGCCTGCGCGCCATGCCTCTCGCCGCGAGGGCGGCAAAAACGACTCGATGCGCCAACCGGCGCGGACCACCAGGTCTTTCAGCGTCGGGCGCTGGATCAGCTCGCCCTGCCTCAGCAGCGCCAGCGGCGTGCAGAACGTCAGGCGGCAGGGCGTGCCCTCCGGCTCGCCGTCCAACGGCCAAACGGCCTGCGACAGGCGCCACGGGCGCGGGCGGCCGGAGTCGGTTCCGTCAGGTCCCAGGCCGCGGACGTCGCTCACCCGGAACGGCACTCGCGATTCGCCCAGTCCCCGTTCCATGGCCGCGCCCCAGGCCATCAACAACTTTGCGTCCCGCTGGATGGCCGAACTGCCGATCAGGATCCAGTCGACGGCGGTTCCTCCGTCCACAACCGGCCGCAACACATACGCCGGCGGCGCGCCCCGTTCGGATTCCCCCGCGCGAAAGACCTTCTCATACGCCTCCCGATCCAGGTCGTGCAAGGCCGCGCCCCAAACCCCGCGCAACATCGGCACCGTCGCCGCTACGCCCCGCGTGTCCAGCATCAGGCGACGCGGCAGGATCCAGATTCGCTCCAGCGCTTCGCGGATGGCATGCATGGGAATGCTTTTGCCGGATTGGCACCAAGTGCAATCGTTCGCCCGACGAGCCAGTGGGAATTTGACGCAGTGGGCTATTGGTCAGTTGCCGTTCCCAGCCCTTCGTCGGCCGCTGGCTTTTCGTGTCCGCCCTCCTCCTGCGAGTCCTCTTTCTTCCGCGTGCGGTCCTCTTTCTGATCGCGGCGGAACCCGGCGTCCTTACCGTGACTGCCTTCGCTTTTTTCCTTTCCCGTCCTGTGCCGGCCAACGTGGAACGGCTCAAGCCGCAGCACGACGCGCCGGCGTGGCCGCTCCCGTTCTTCGGACTGAGCGCTGTACGCATCGTAGCCGTACAGCACGTCGGCCTGCGGCTGCGCTGCGTCGAGGGGCGGCAGGACCTGGCCGGCGATCATCGGGGTCCCCGCGTCGAGAGGTTCGCCGGCAGCCCGGATGCTTTCTTTCAACTCGCCGTCAACGTACATGGGTTCCAAGCCCGGTTCCCGCGCGCCGTCGTCTCTGCCAGTCACCATTCGAGGCGAAGCATGACGTTTGAACCAGACGTGGCCGCCGCGCGACTTCTTGAAGTTGTTTTCCTCGACCGCGCGTGGATAGCGAAGCTTCGTCACCGGCGTCTGACTGGCCGTCCACATCCCCACCCGCTGTTGGACGTCACGCACCGCCGCTTGCCAGCCGTCCGTGCACAGCTCGCCGTTCGCGTCCCGGTTCATCGTCCAATCCGGCACTTTCAACGGCTGTCCGTCCTCGCCGATCAGCCCTTTCACACGAACTTCGCACAGCCCCAGGCCAAGTGGTTTGCCGCCGCCCAGCCGCCAGGGGACGGCACAGGCCTGCAGCAGCAGAGCCAACTCTCGCACCGTCAGGGCGCGAAAGGCAATCCGCAAGGTGCCCAAAGTCCCCTCGGGCACCAGGTCGCAGGTCTTGTTCACGTTGCGTTTGGCGTCCGTCAGCTCCCCGGCATCGCCGTACACGCCCTGAGACCGGAAGTGCCAGGGGGCTTCCTCGCCGCGCTCCTGCGTGGTCCGGTAGACCTTGTATCCGCGAAGAGGATCGGATTCGGAGACGGCGTCCGGATCCGAGTTGTCGCGGTAGAAGGCGATGCAGCCCGGATGCGGCGGTGCCAGCGGCGCGAGCGTGACGCGATCGACGCGTGCGGCGGCATCGCGGAATACGAGATTCTCCGGACGGATACGGCCCGCAAAGGCCGGCGCGCGGACGCCGCGTTGGGAAGCCACCTGGCCGAATAAGTCCGTGACCTCATCCACTTGAGCGTCGCCCTGCAGATAGTCGGGCAGGACGTGCCCCAATCCGTGCCGCTCCAGGTTCTCCTTGACCGCCTGCCCGCGCCGGCCCCAGCGGGCCCACTGGATGCTCTTCACGTCCTCCGGCTTGTCGAGGCTGGAGGCTTCGGGATCGGCCGGTTCAAGCCACACGAGGTCGCCCTTTCGGAGTTCGATCCGGTCTCCGTGGGCGTTGCGTCCGCTGTACGCGGCCCAAAGTTCGGCGGGCAGGACCAGACGCTTGACGCCCTCTCGAAAGGCGCCTTCGCGTTTCCCTTTGCGGTTCACCGGACGGCCCGATATTTTCAGCCGCCACGGTGTCTGTTCCGATTTTTTCTTGCTGATCCGGCACGGTTCGCCGCGCTCGTCCAAACCGACCCACAGCCTGGGGTCTTTGGGACGACGCGGCAACCGCCGTTCGCCGAACTCGCGCTGGTAACACGCTTCCAGGGCATCCGCTCGCAGGAGCCGGGTCTGGCCCAACTGGACTTCGCCGTCGCGATGGGCCGTGCCCGCACGTGTGACTTCGGCCAGGAATACGTGTTTCGGCGTATGCGCCGGACTGCGGGGCCCGCGAGGGCCGAGATTCACGTCGCGGCCTTGGCACAGGTGGGCGTAGGGATCCATGTGACCCAACGAGCCGGCGGTCAACACCGTGAGCAGGGTCCTCAACGAGCCGCGAATCCCGGTGGCTGGAACAATCACGTCCGGCCCGATCTTGAGCGCCGCAAACGTCTTGTGACCCGGCTCGTTCGCTACCGGTTCCGGATGGCAGCTCATCAACGGGCTGCGCGTGATGACGTCCAGTTCCAGCACGCCGGTCAGCCGGCCGCGTTCATCGGGCAGTTCGTCCGCCGACAGCGGCGTGGGCGGACGCCGGTTGGGCCGTTGCTTGGAAAACGGCAGGAACGTATAAGGGTTGGTGAATTCCAGGCCGATCACTTTGGGCGAAGCTTTGAGCAGCTTCTTGACCGCCTGCGGCTGGGCGTGCCCGCCTGCGTCGGGCGTTTGCGGAGGCCGCGGCCGGTCACCGGACGGTTTGCCGCCGCGGGGCGGGCGTCCGCCATGTCCGCCCCTGTTTCCGGCCCGCTCTCCCGGCCCCGGCGGCGCTGCAGGCTGCACTTCCGGCTGGCCGGGAATCGTGACTTTGACGATCCGGTTCTGAGCGTCGCGTTCCACGTCGACCTCGACCCCGTCGGCCGCCTGAGCGGCCGGGAAGCGCGCGGCAACGGCCGGGATTTGGTGATCCGCCGTACCGCCTTTCTTCGTCGGCAGCGTGACGACAAATCCGCTCTTGACCTTTCTGAGTTTGCCTTTGGTGATGGTCATCGCTGAGAACCTCGCAACGCGGTGAAATGCTCGCTCCCCGGTCCCTGGGCGATGGGCGGCACGACCAGTGCCAGCCGCCCGCTGCTCTTGCTCGATCCGATCCGGATCAGTCCCAAATCCAACGCCCCAACGGCCTTGGCCAGCCATTCCGCTTCGTGGTCCCGGGCGTCTTGGACCCGGAGAGTGAACTTGAACTGAGGCGAGCGGCCGTCGGGCAACGCCGTCAGTACGGTGTTGTCGAACAACATGCTCTCGGCCGCCCCGCCGGTGATCCGGTCCACAGCCACGTGCTTGCGCAGCTGCTCTTCGGGCCGACCCGCATCGGGGCCGCTGTCGGAACAGCGGGCATAGGCGTCGGAAATGAAAATTCGTCCCGCCTGAAAAACGCTGCCGAACAGAGCCGCCACCGGGCATTCGCTGCGGGCCTGTCCGGAGCGGCGGTCGGCTTTGGGCAGGAAGCACCAACCGAGGTTGTCGCCGCTGAAAACCTCGGTTTCCGGCACCAGTTCGCCGCGCCACACGCGCCGTTCGCGATTCACGTGCCGCGGGACATTGTCGGCCACCTGGCCGCGAGTGCCGTCGCGGGCGGCGAGGCGGGCGATCCAAGCGCGGAAGGCGCCGCGCAGCGATCCGCCGGGGATTCGCCAGTACCAGGCACCGTCGGCGCCCTGCACGCGCTGCGGCTCGATCTCGTGATCGAGCCCTTGCCCGTCGCCGACCAGCAGATCCTGGCCGCGAGGGATTCCCAGCACCAAGGTGATCTGCAACACGTCCGCCCCCGCTGCCGGAGCGGCGTGGAGCGTTTCGCCGCTGGGCCTGTCAGCCGCTCCCGACCGCCAAGCCCGGTGATCGTCCAGCCAATCCGCGTAGCCGTCGGGCGCGGTCAAATCGTACTCGCGATACACCGGCTGACCGTCCAGGCTCACCCAGCCCAGACCGCGAGCCGTCTTGCCGCCCAGCGCCAGCCCACGCTGGATCAAGCCCAGCAGCGTGGCCAGGAACCTGCGGCCCTCGTCGGCCGTGTCGTCGTCGCGCAGCCAAAGGGCAGCCTTGGTCCGAGTCCCCGGCGGGCAGGCTTCCAACGAGAACAAGCCTCCGTCCGCCACGGTGCCCGTATGGCGGTTGCGGAGATGATGGGTGCGGATGGGGACTTTGCCGGAACTGACCTCTCCCAGTTCCAAGACGCAATCGCTGACCTGCAGGCGGCTCTCCTCCCCGCCGGCCCGCTCGTCGTCGCCCAGGGCGTAGCCGAAGAACGATTTCACGCGTTCATCCAGTTTTGCGCCCTGCATGCCTTCGCGCAACAAGTGGCGGGTCCAAGCATGCCGCAGTGCGCCGGCCAGGGCCGTGCCGCGCAACACCGGCCGGCCGGCACCGTTACGGGCGATGGTCAGCGTATTGTACTCACCGCCCTCGCCCGGCGCGATCCCGGCCGGAAACTCCAGCGACAGAAACAAACCGTGAATGCGGCGGCTCATGCGCGCTGCTCCTCCTTCTGATCGTAGATGGCCAGGTTGGCCAGAACCTCGAGGGCTCGCGAAGCCAACTGCGGATCGTGTTCCCGCAACAACTCGGCGATCTGACCGTGGATGGACTCCCACGTGTACCAGATCCGGCTGGTGCGCTGCGTCTGGCGGTCCAAGTAGGCGAGGGCCGCCTCGGCGCCGGATTTGACCAGCCGTTGCTGGACCGCACGAATCTGACTGGGACTCGGCAACCGCTGTCCGCCGCACCGCAGGGCCAACACCAGTTGCAGGGCATTACGCAACCGGTCCGGCGGTTCGGCCGCCAAGTGCGGCAAGGGCGGATCGTCGCGATCAGGATACAGGCCGGTGGCCTTGCCGGGATGCACGCTCGCAGCCCCATATCCGCGCTCGCGGCCACCGGTCCCCAGACCGGCGATCAAGGCCGGCGCCAGGGCTTGCTCGTCCAGCTTGCCGTCCCAGGCGATCACGGAGCCCGGCAGCGCAACGCGGCACGCACGCTGAAATCCTGTGTCCGTGCGATTCCAGCCGAAGCGGAGGCCGACGTTGGCCCAGGTTCGGTCGCGTTGGGGTTCGGGCAGTTCGTGCGTGCGAGCCCACTCGGCCGCCAGCTCGTACAACTCCTCCTCCGCCGTCGCGCCGCCGGCCGGCAAGTCGGGCAGCAACAGCGGCGATTGCACGACCAGCACCGTGTGCGGCGTGACCGTCCGCCACTCGTCCGGCAAGCCCTCCTCCCGCAACGCTCGCAAGCGGCCCAAACCGCGGACGCTGCGGCTCTTGCCCAGCGTCACCAGCGGTTCCTCCTCCAGCGAACTCCGCAGCCGTTCGGCCGCATCCTCCGGCAACACGACCAAGCCCTGCCAGATCATCGGCGCCATGGCGTCCACCGTGAACAAGTTGCGCTCGTCCGGCGTCCGGCCGTGGACCCCGTGCGCGGTCACCGTG